>JBBSIE010000044.1:0-29029 GCA_038232235.1 Pyrinomonadales bacterium
AATAAAGAATTAGCGCAGGAAGAAGTGCGCGATTATTATTTGAATTTGTTCGTCGAATGCGCGGCGGTCGTTTATGACGGCGAACGCGGCGGAGAGTAATTTTACTGTTTGTGATAAATTATTTATATGCTGAATCAAATTACATATTCATTGCCCGAAAATTTACAAAATATCGTTCGTCAAACGATGGACGAATGGAAAAAGGACAACAAAATTTTCCGCGTTTGGTCGAAAGACGCGAGCGTTTGGACGGATGACGACGAGGGAAAATGGCTCGGTTGGCTCGATATTGTTAAAGAAGAATTGAAGGACGCGGAAAAATACGCTGAGATTGCCGAAAACACAAAGGATTTTTCCGACATCGTTTTGCTCGGAATGGGCGGTTCGTCATTGTGTCCCGAAGTTTTGGCGGAAACTTTCGGCAAAAAGCAATTTCACATTCTGGATTCGACCGTTCCGGCGCAGATTAAGACGCTGGAAAATAAACTTGATTTGGAGAAAACGCTGTTTATCGTCGCTTCAAAATCCGGCTCGACGCTTGAGCCGAATGTTTTTAAGCAGTATTTCTACACGAAAGTTTCCGAAAAAGTCGGCGCGGAAAACGCGGGCAAACAATTTATTGCGATTACCGATCCCGATTCAAAATTGCAAAAAGTTGCGGAAGATGACGATTTCCGCAACATCTTTTTCGGCGATCCGGCAATCGGCGGCAGATTTTCTGCGCTGTCGGTTTTCGGAATGATTCCGGGCGCGACTATGGGTTTGGATGTCGTTGATTTTCTAGAACGCGCGATGGAAATGGTTCGCGCCTGTAAATCGCACGTTCCGAAGGATAATCCGGGCGCGGTTTTGGGAACGATTCTCGGCATTTGCCAGACGAACGGACGCGACAAACTGACGATTTTCAATTCCAAAGAAATTTACGATGTCGGCGCGTGGCTCGAACAACTGCTCGCCGAATCAACCGGAAAACAAGGAATTTCGATAATTCCGGTTGACCGCGAACCTTTGCAGCCGGTGGAAAATTACAGCGACGACCGCGTTTTCGCTTATTTGAAATTGAAGGATTCGGATGATAATTCATTGGACGAAAAACTAGACGCGCTCGAAGCAAACGGTCATCCGGTCATCAGAATCGAACTCGCCGACAAAATGAATCTCGGACAGGAATTTTTCCGCTGGGAATTTGCCACCGCCGTTGCGGGCGCGATTATGGGAATCAACGCCTTCAATCAGCCGGATGTTGAAGCCGCAAAAATCGAAGCGAAAAAATTGACCGAAGAATATGAAGAAAAAGGCGAACTTCCGAAGGAAACAGCATTTTACGAAGCCGACGGAATCAAACTTTTTTCGAGCGATGAATATGTTTCACAACTCGATAAATATATCGAAGGCGATAAATCTCTAAAAAAATATCTCGAAGCGCATCTCGCGCACTTGCAGGAAAACGATTATTTCGCGCTTCTGGCATATATCGAACGCGATGAGGAGAACGAAAAGTTACTGCAATCAATCAGAGAAAAAGTTTTGGAATCAAAACTCGTCGCCACTTGTCTGGGTTTTGGTCCGCGTTTTCTGCATTCGACCGGACAGGCTTATAAAGGTGGTTCAAACGAAGGTGTTTTTCTGCAAATCACGTCTGAAGACGCAGAAGATTTTGACGTTCCCGATCAAAAATATACGTTCGGTGTTGTCAAAGCGGCGCAGGCTCGCGGAGATTTTCAGGTTTTGCTTGATAGAGATCGCCGTGCGCTGCGCCTTCATCTCGGCGCGGATGTCAAAAGCGGACTTGAAACTTTGAACAAATTGGTTGAAAGCGTATGAAGAAAATTACAGGGATAACAGGATAGACAGTGATATTTTATTTTCAAATAATCCCGTTTATCCTGTCATCCCTGCAAATTTTCTTTTAATGAATCGTTTTGTTTCTGGATTTGTCGGCGTGTCTTTCCTTTGCAAATTCAACCAGTTCATCAATTACCTGCGAAAAAATTTTTCCCGTTCCCGCCCACATTTTCGGAAAGCCGGAAGCATCCGTCAATCCCGGCAAAGTATTGATTTCATTGATGAGCAACGCGCTCGCATCCTTACGTAGAAAGAAATCAACCCGCGCCAAACCCGAACCGTCAATTGCGCGGAAAGCGGTAATCGCCATTTGTTGGATTTTTTTGGTTAATTCTTCGGAAACGAGCGCGGGAACGACAAATTCGTTATTGCCCGTTCCGGTGTATTTTTCGTTGTAATCGAGAAATTTTTTATCGTCGGCTTTGACAATATATTCGCCCGGAAGACTCGCTTGCGGCTCTTCATTTCCGATGACGGCGCATTCGATTTCGCGCATATCCAAGCCTTCTTCAACAATTATTTTGCGATCATATTCGGCGGCAAGTTCAATGGCTTTTCGCAAAGATTTTTCGTCCGTCGCTTTCGACACGCCGACGGACGAACCGAGATTTGCCGGTTTAACAAAACACGGAAAACCGAGTTTCGTCACGGTTTGCTTGATAACCGCGTCTTCATTGTGTTCCCATTCACTTCTCAAAAACCAGACGTATTTGCACATCGGCAATTCGGCATCGCGGAAAAGAATTTTCATCACAACCTTATCCATTCCGCAAGCCGAAGCCAGAACGCCGCAACCGATATACGGAATGTTCGCCATTTCGAGCAAGCCTTGCAATGTTCCGTCTTCGCCGTAAGTTCCGTGCAAAACCGGAAAAATCACGTCGAGCGGCGCGACTATTTCTTCTCTCGAAGAAGTTTCCAGCCGCGTCAAACCTTTGTATTGCGTGTCGCCAACCAGCGCAATCGCGTTGCTCGGAAATTCCCTGACGACATCCATCAAACTTTCCTGAACACTTTCGGGAAGACGATGCAGCGATTCCATCGGATTTAGCCAATGACCTTTGCGAGTGATTGCAATCGGAATAACATCGTATTTTTCCTTATCAATCTGCTCGATAACCGTTTTCGCCGAACGAACCGAAATTTCGTGTTCGCCGGAACGTCCGCCGAAGATGATGCCGATTTTTGTTTTCATAAATTTTTATCGTGAATCGTTTATCCGAGCCTCTTTCGATTTACGATTCACGATTTATAAAATTGTTTTACCTAAAGCCGAAAGAATAAGTTCGCCGGCGAGTTTAACAGTGATATTGCTTCTGTCGAGCATCGGATTGACTTCGACGATTTCAAACGAGCGCATTCCACCGCGTTCGGCGACAATTTCGAGCGCGAGATGGGCTTCGCGGTATGTCGTGCCGCCGCGCACGAGCGTTCCCGAACCGGGCGCAAAACGCGGGTCAATCATATCAACATCGAAAGTTACGGCGTAACCGCCCGGAGCGCGCGAAGCGATTTTTACCGCATCTTCGACGCAGGCGAGCATTCCGCGCCGGTCAATGTCGCTCATCGTAAAAAAATTGTCGCGCATTCCGAGTTCGCGGATGCGTTTTTGTTCGCCGGAATCCAAATCTCTGCCGCCGACGTGAGCGCAGAATTTCGGGTTAATTTTCGGCGCGAAACCTTCTAAATTGACGATTGAAGGTTCGCCGTAACCGAGAAGCGCGGCGAGCGGCATTCCGTGAATGTTGCCCGACGGCGATGTTTCGTGCGTGTTGATGTCGGCGTGCGCGTCAAACCAAATCAAGCCGATTTCTTCGTCTTTTTCTCTGTAAAATGAAGAAATCGCCGAAAATGTGCCGGCGGCAATCGAATGATCGCCGCCCAAAATTACCGGAAAAGCGTCGTCTGCTAAAACTCGTTTGATGTCGCCTGCCATATTTTTGTATGAAGCGATCATTTCCTTCAAATACTTGGGATTTTCTCCCGCTTGCGCGACATAATCCGGCTTGATGATTTCGACATCGCCGTAATCTTTAACATCGTAACCTAATTCTGCGATAAGTTCGGTTAAAAATTTTCCGCGAATATTTGACAACCGCAACGCCGTTGCGCCGAGTTCACTTCCCTTTTCTCCCGCGCCGTAACCGAGCGGAATGCCGATAATTCCTACTTTTTTATTCGTTCCCGGCGTGTAGCCGTTTTCTGTTGACATATTTTCTAAATCTCGCCAAATCCTTTTGCAAAAATCTCTTCGATCGCCTGTAACGCTTTTTGTTCGTCTTTGCCTTCGACTTCCAATTCCAAATGCGTTCCTTTGGCGGCTGCCAATGTCAACACGCTCAAAATTGACTTGGCATCAGCACTTACATTATTGTCAATTCGTTTTAATATAATCCGGCTTTTGAATTTTCCCGCCAGACGAACCAATTGCGCGGCGGCGCGGGCGTGAAGTCCGAGCGGATTAATGACTTTTATTTTGCTTTCGAGCATTTTTATTTGGATTTCTGCGGCTCAAGCAGTTCGCCTGTGCGATAAATCGCTTGTTTGCCCTGCGCTTCGACTTCCTTTGCCATTTCCGCCAAAGTCATTTCCTTACTTTGCGATGCGAGTTTTATAACCATCGGCAAATTTACGCCCGTAACGATTTCGGTTTCATTTTCCTTGATAAACATTGCCGAAATATTAGTCGGTGTGCCGCCGAACATATCGGTTAAAAGCAAAACGCCGCTGCCGTCGGAAACTTGCTTGATGGCGCGTGCAATCTCGCCTTTCGCCACCTCAACATCATCGTGCCACCCGATGGAAACCGCCGCGATATGATTTTGCGCTCCGACGACGGCTTCCGCCGCCGCCAGTAATTCATTGGCAACCTGTCCGTGCGAAACTATTACTCCGCCAATCTTTTTCATATATTTGTCCTCAGTTTTTAATTTTTGGTTGTTAGTCTTTAATCTTAATTTTTCAATTTGAGTTTGAAATAAAATTTAACTAAAAACCAAAAACCAAAAACTAAAAACTAAATCATTTCTGCACGTCCCGATGCACGACCGAAACGTCAAAGTTATCATTTTTTAATGCTTTACCTAATCTGTTTGCGACCATTACAGAACGATGTCGTCCGCCCGTGCAGCCGACTCCGATGCTCAAATAGGATTTGCCTTCGCGTTTGTAAAGCGGCAGAAGATATTCGAGCAAATCAACAAAACGCCGGATTGTTTCCTGAACTTCCGTTTGTTTTTCAAGAAATCCGGTAACTTTTTTGTGTGTTCCGGGCAATTCACGCAAACCTTTTTCAAAATACGGATTCGGCAGATGGCGCACGTCGAACAGCAAATCAGCCTGATGCAGAACACCGTATTTATGCCCGAAACTTGTAATCTGAACGTTCAGCGGCGAACCTTCTTCCGTCTGCCCGAATCTTTGGACGAGAAGCCGCCGCAAAGTGTGAACTGTATGTTCGGAAGTGTCAATAATCAAGTCGGCACTTTCGCGGATTTCCTGCATCGCTTCTTTTTCAGCGCGAATCGCGGTAAGCAAACCTTCGCCCGTATCAGCCGGATGCGGACGGCGTGTTTCGGAAAAACGGCGCTGCAAAACCGCGTCCGACGCTTCAAAGAATAAAACAAACGGCGCGAGGTTTTTTTGTAGTTTTTTCAGTTCTGTCGGGAATTCCGAAAGAAAGTGGCGTTCACGAATGTTGATAATCAGCGCGGCTTTTTCGATGGCGACAATTTCCTCATCGTTCGGCAAAAGCAGCCGTGAAAATGTTTTGAGCATTGTCAAAGGCAAATTATCAACGCAGAAATATCCCAAATCCTCAAACGCATTCGTCGCCGAACTCATTCCCGAACCACTCAAACCGGTGATGATTACAAAATTTGGCAGGAATTTTATTTCCTTTTGATTTTGAAGCATATTTTACATACCAACCATCGCCGAATGTTTCGCAATTAACTTTTGCGCGGCATCAAAACCAGCCGTCTTCAAAAGATGAACGCGCACCGCCGTTTCAACCAAAACCGAAAGATTGCGCCCGCCGCTGACAGGCAAAATAAATTTGGTTAATTTCACGCCGACAATTTCTTCTTCCCGCGCATCGAGTCCGAGCCGTTCTACATCAACCGCGTCTTTCCATTTTTTGAACTCAATACACAATTCGATCTTTTTTCTGTCAGCAACGGCGGAAATGCCGAACAAAGCGCGGACATTAACGATGCCGAGACCGCGAATTTCCAGATGTTCATACGTCAATTCGGGCGAAAAGCCTTCCAGATTTTCGCCGATTCTTTTTATCAAAACCGCGTCGTCGGCGACCAGCTGGTGTCCGCGGGCAATTAAATCGAGCGCACATTCAGATTTTCCGATGCCCGATTCGCCCAACAGCAAAACGCCGAGTCCATACATTCCGACCAAAACGCCGTGCCGCGTGGTTTGCGGCGCAAGAATTTCCGACAAGAATTTTGAAATGATGCCGACAGCATTTGAACTCGTTTGCGCGGTACGAAGAATCGGTAATTGTCGTTCGTCGGCAATTTTCAATAATTCCGCAGGCGGTTCTAGTTTTTTTGGAATCAAAATACAGCAGATTTTTTCAAGGTCAAGATTATTTATCGCTTCAATGCGCTGCGCCTTTTCGAGTTGCGACAGATAAGAAATTTCACTTTGCCCGACAATCTGAATGCTTCCTTCCTGAATATAATGCGTAAATCCGGTTAACGCCAATCCAAGTTTTTGAATGCGCTTGGAAACAATTTGTTTTCGTTTTAAGCCTTTTTCGCCCTCTAAAATTTCAATGTCCAACTCCGCCGAAGATTTTTCAATAAAATCAGCGACGGAGATTTTTGGAAATTCATTTTTATTAGTGGACGGCATTTTTGACGGATAATTTTGAAAAAGCCGGAATCAGCTAAGGTCGTATCAAACCGTAATTTCCGTCTTTACGTTTGTAAATAACAGAAACACGCTCATCGGCAGCATTTCTAAACACTAAAAACTGGTTTTCTTCTTCGTTGAGCCGTAAAACAGCTTCGTCTTCAGTCATCGGTTTGACCGGATAATCTCTCGTTTCTATGATTTGCGGCAATGCCGGAGCGGGTTCAATTATTTCTTCCTTTTTTGGTGCGGCGGTACTGACTTTCTTCGCTTTGTGATGCTTGTCCTTGATTTTGTTTTTTAATTTCAAGGCTTGTTTTTCGATTTTATCAATCGTCTGCGACAATGATGAATACATATCTTCGACATCCGTCGTTGCCGTCAAAACCTGATCGTGCCAGTTAACAATAACTTCCGAACGATGTTTTCCGTGTTCAACTTCAATGATGACGTGAGCCTTGCTGCTGTTGCCGTCAAATAAATGATCTATTCTTTCAAAATGCTCTTCAACGTGAGAACGCAGAGCCGGAGTTACTTCGATATGTCTTCCCGTATATTCAAATTTCATAAAATTGCACCTCTTGTTTTTTATTATAAATCAAAGAACTTTTTTTGATTTTCCATTGATTATTAAATTCAAAACGGAAAATCGCAAATTGGAAAACCCAAAAATCTAAACGACCGTTTTGCGTTCACGCGAACCCGGAATCTGCATTTGGTCACGGTATTTGGCGACTGTGCGGCGCGAAAGTTTGTTGCCTTCTTTGAGCAGAATTTTCGCAATTTGTTCGTCGGTCATCGGTTTGCGCGAATCTTCTTCTTCGACCATTTTTTTGATTTTCAGTTTCAAAATGCGCGTCGAAACTTCTTCGCCGTCTTCATTGAGCATTCCTTCGGAGAAAAAGCGGCGCAGTTCGATCACGCCCTGCGGCGTGTGCGCGTATTTGCGGTTGACGACGCGCGAAATTGTCGAAAGGTGCATTCCGATGTCTTCCGCCACATCTTTGAGCATCATCGGTTTGATATATTGCACGCCTTTATCTAAAAACTCGCGCTGACGATCAACGATACATTCGACGACGCGATAAATTGTCTGTCGGCGATGTTCGATATTCCGCAGAAGATCAACTGCCGAACGCACTTTGTCTTTGATAAAATCTTTGGTTTCCTTGGTTGTATCTTCCTGTCCGACGAGCTTTTGATACGTCTGACTGATACGCAGACGCGGGCTTCCGTCATCCGTAAAATAGACGATGTAATCATCTTCGACCTTTTCGATATAAACTTCCGGCGAAACGTAAATCGGCTCATCCGACGAATAACGTCTGCCCGGATATGGGTCTAAAATCCTGACTTTATTGATTTCTTCGTCAAGCGTGTGAACGTCAACGCCTGTTTCCTTCGCAAGATGTTGAAGACGATGCGGCTGCATATCTTCCAGATAATTTTGTACGAGTTCCGCCGCCAAAGATTCGCCTTCGCCGTTGGCTTCAAGTTGGACAATCAAACATTCTTTAACATCACGCGCACCGCAGCCGACAGGTTCAAGCCGCATCACGATTTGCCGCGCTTTTTCTACCGCTTCCAACGAACAGCCGCACATTTCGGCGATTTCTTCGTTGGAAGTGGTAAGTCGTCCGTCTTCATTGAGATTTCCGATCACGCAAATCGCCGCTTCTTCTACCTTTTCGCTCATCTGCTGAAGATTAAGCTGCCATTCGAGATGTTCGGCTAACGATTCGGAGCGCGATAAAAACTGGTCGAAACTCGGCGCGTCTTCTTTAAATTCAAATTCTTGAGTTTTATAACCGGGATCAAGATAATCTTGAAATTCCCTGCCGTAATCAACTTCTTCAAACGCATCTTCCTTTTCGCCGGAAGAATCTTCCGTTTCACCGTCAAAATCTACTTCGCTCTTTTCCTCAAAACCATTTTCGCTCGAATTTTCAGCTTTTATATTTTCAAAATCAGATGAAAAATCAGCATCTTTATCGTGTCCGTTTTCAAAAGTTTCTTCGTGTCCTTCGGAATTTTGGTCGAGAATTTTTTCCGAAAATTCCTGAAATTCGTCTTCCGACATCACTTCTTCCAACACCGGATTTTCGACAAGTTCATTTGAAATCAATTCACTGAGTTCAAGCGTCGTCATTTGCAGCATTTCGATTCGCTGCCGCAATTGCGGAGTCAAAATCATCCGCTGAGTCAATTTTTGTGTCAGTCTTAACGATGCCATCTTTACCTTAAAATTTCATGTGTGATTGTTTTCCAAGTCAATTTCTCGGAAAAATCAATTCCGTTGTTTATTATAACCATTTGGCAGAAAAATGGAAAAGGGTTTGGAAATAGATGTCGGATGTCAGATATAAAATGTTAATTCGGAACACGAAATCTGACATTTGACATCTGCTTTAGAGACTGAACCTTTCGCCCAGATAAAGCCGCCGAACATCTACATCTTCAACTAATTCGGCGGGCGCGCCGCTTCGCAAAATCTTTCCTTCGCTCATAATATAAGCGCGGTCGGTAATTCCGAGAGTTTCCCGAACATTATGATCGGTAATTAAAATGCCGATGCCGCGATTTTTCAGATAAATAATAATTTCCCGAATATCGTCAATCGCCAGCGGATCAATGCCGGCAAACGGTTCGTCGAGCAGAATATACTGAGGTTCGGTCGCCAGACAGCGGGCGATCTCGACGCGGCGGCGTTCACCGCCGGAAAGCGCGTCGCCGCGCGTTTTGCGGACGTGCGTGATACCGAATTCTTCAAGCAGTTCTTCCAATCGCGCAAATCTTTCGGCGCGTTTCATTTTCATCGTTTCCAAAACGGCGAGAATATTTTGTTCGGCACTCATTTTCCGAAAAATCGAAGGTTCTTGCGGCAGATAACCCAAACCCAACCGCGCCCGCAGATACATCGGCAAACTCGTTACGTCCTGACCATTCAAAAAAATTTTC
This sequence comes from Pyrinomonadales bacterium, assembly GCA_038232235.1. Lineage (GTDB taxonomy): Bacteria > Acidobacteriota > Blastocatellia > Pyrinomonadales > Pyrinomonadaceae. Next base: position 9,676 of record JBBSIE010000044.1, read on the forward strand.
CCTTTTTCGGCGCGTTCGAGTCCGGTCATCATATAAAAAGTCGTCGTCTTGCCCGCGCCGTTCGCGCCCAAAAGTCCGACGACTTCGCCCTGTTCGACGGACAGCGAAACGTCGTCAACAACACGCCGCCGTCCGTAAGTTTTCTGTAAATGCAGTGCGGAAAGCGAATCGGCAGGAATATTTGCGTAACTGCCGTTGGTTGATTCGGAATTTTTTTGACTGAAAAAGGCGAACATTTTATGAGATATAAGTTTAAGGCTTAGTAAGGATAATTCTCAAAGGCTCATTTGTTTTTCCGACTTTTTTTTGATACCTTTGAATACTTCCTTAACTTCAAAATTAAAAATTCTCTCCTTGCCTTCAAATTTTATTTCTTTACCTTCGCCAGTGTTAAGTATTTCTTCAGCTTCTAAATCTTTTGAATCGATTACTTTGCCGATGAATACAGCTTCCGCCCCATTGTATGAATCATAAATTGCAGCAATTGAACTGCAAGAACACGCTGAAACATTTTCCATTAAAAATGGTGAAATTATAAATAGGATGGCAGCAAAAATTTTCATAATTATTTTTCCAGCTGTTTTTTAATTTTATAAACCGTCCGAATTCTGCCTGTATTATTCTGCTCGGTTTTGCTTTCGCCGACGACGCGCTTTTCGCGCAGAAAAACCGTCATTTGTGCGCCTTGCGACGAACCGTTTTCCGAATCTTCAACCGTCGCCGGATTTCCGCGCAGAATTACTTTTTCGTCGGCGGCAGTATATTGTGCGTAATCGCCGACGGCTTTGCGGTTCGGCTGCGTAATGACGACATTATTTTCCGCGACGGTCTGCGAAACTTCGTTTTTATCATTCATAATGACATTCGCCACACCCGCGACGATTCTGTCAGTGCCTTGTCTGATGTCAACATTTCCTTCGTAACGCAGCAGATTTTTGTCGTGGACATACATCATTTTATCGGCTGAAGCGAAAACCGGCACATTCGATTCCTTACCGTTTTCCGTCTTTTTCGCGTCGTAAAGCAGGCTTTGCACCGAACCTTCGCCGAAAAGCTGACCTTGTTTTTGCTGTAAAATTAACTTGTCGGCGCGAATATAATTATTTTCCTGCCACGCCCGCGCATTTCCCGTATAAACGCCGACTTCCGTTTTGTGATCAAAATTTGCTTCGCCCGCCGTGATAAAAACCGGCGAATTCGTCGCTCCGAACGGAGTCGCACCGCCCGTTTTCTGTTGGCTGTAATAAGTCGTGCTGACACCGCCGCGCAAAGCGGATTTTTCGTTGCGCGTGTCCCAATCAATCTCGCCCGCTTTTGCTCTCGCTCTGGAATCAAAAACAGTCGGCTCATCACCGCGCAGACGAACTATTTCATCGCTTGCCGAAAAAGAAATTTGACCGGCGATGCCGTTGCGGTCGAGTTCGGAAAATTTCGTATTTCCAACCGCATCAAACTGCTGAACGTCCTGCGTTTGCTGGTTAAACGCGGCGTTTAACTTGTCGGCAACGAGCGTTTGCGTTCCGCGATTTTCGCCCGAAACAGTCGGCACGCGGACGACTTTTGATTTTCCCGTCGCCGCGCAATTTTTCGCATTATTGCCCGTATCGAAAAAATCGCAGTCAAAACGCGGCGCATTAATCGTCGTTTTATAATTGGCGGGCGCGGCGTTCAAAGGTTCGATATAAAGTTCGGCGTTTCCGACGGCTTCGGCTTTCGCCAAATCTTTGCCGCTCGCGTTAAAAATAGTTTTCACTGAATCAGCCGTCAATTTTTTATTCGCCGCGTCAGCTTTTCCCGACGGCGCGTTCATCGCAATCGTCGTGCGTCCGTCAGTTTGCATTTGATTGAGCAAACCTCTTTGAAAATTGACTTTAACGGCATTCGGCGCGGAAAGCGTAACTTTTGAATATTCACTAACCTGCGACGGAATCAAAACCGCGTTCGCCGCGCCGACGGCGTTGGCGTTTTGCAAAAGCTGGTCATTGCCGAAAATCGCGTTCAATTCGTTGCCCGAAACTTCCGTCGTGCGCTCCGGCGTTGATTGTTTCAAATATGCGTTTCCTTTGACATAAGCATTTTGCAGTTTTTTATTCGGAAACAATTGCGCTGTCAGATTATCACCTTTTATATAACTGTTCGCTTGCGTAATTTCCGCGTTTCCGTCTAAGAAAATTTTGCCGTTCGACTGTTCATAAATCGCATTATTCGCTTTAATCGTCGTCGGTTGATTGTCTTCGACAGTAATAATTTCCACGCCGTTTTTCAGTTCAAAACGATCTGCATCTTTTTGAAAAAGCGCGTAATTCGTCTTTATTTTCGTCGGTTTCGCGTCGTTCGCCGTTGTTTCGATAGTTACATTGTCAAAAAGTTCGAGCTGTTTTAACTCTTTATCAATCTTCGCAACTGCGCGATTCGCCTTTGTTTTCGTCCATTTCGCGCTTGCGTTTGTTGGCTTTTGATAAACGTCAACATTGCCGATTAAATCAATTTGTTTTATTTCTTTATCGGTAAAAGAAGCGATGGCTTTATCTGATTTTATATCCGTCGGTTGCGCCATTTCTCCGGCGTTTTTGTTCGGCGTAACATTGACGAGGACATTTTGATTAAACTCGATTTTGCCCGCAAGCTGATTAAAAAAGGCATGTCCCGAAGTTATTTTCGCCCGCTGAAAATCAGCGTTTTGCGCCTCATTGTTGCCGTAAGCGTTGATTTCGACATCCTTTAACAATTCGAGTGTTTTGTCCTGAATTTTGACAATCGCGCCGACTGATTTTCCCGCGATGTTTTCGCGCGAAAACTCGATTGCTTCTTCGGCGACAGCAGTTTCCGTTTCCTTTTTATAAGTCAGTTGGTCGGTTTTAACTTTCAATGCGTCGCGCGTTTCGATGTTCACATTTCCTGCAAAAAACGCCGTAAAATTTTTATTTTCAGCCGGAATATAAATCGCTTTTTGCGCCGTCATTTGGTCGAATTTCTCACCCGTTTCGTCATAAACCTGCAAAAAAACATTTTCCAATTCCTGATGATTGTCAGTAAAAGTTTTGGCTTTGTCGGCTTTGATATAATATTTAACAACATCGCCTTCGCTTTCGCGCCGTTCGTAGCCGCTGACTTCCGCCAACACGTTTTCGGAAAGCTCGGTCGGCAAACCTTTCATTCTAAACTCTTTATAGCCGTAAGCGCGATAAAACCCGATGCCGATGCCGATCAAAGTCGCGGCGAGCGCAAAAATCGCCAGCACGCGAAAGATTAACGGCATCTTCGCGCGAAGTTCGAGGTTTTTTATATTTTTACGCTGAATGGTTTCTTCGCTCATTACAACTTAAAGTCTGCGGCGATTTTTGATTTTTTGAGTTTTCCGGTGTGTGAAAAAAAACCTGCTTTACTGTATTCATCCACAATCCAAACTTCCAATGCGCCTTTTTCCAGATAAAGCCGGATTTTTTCTTCCATTTCGGCTTTGCTGTTGCCGGGAGATTTTATTTCAACACAAATTTCCGGTGCTTTCGGATACGGCGTAATTTCACCGAATTCCGCGATAAATTCATCCGAAGCCCACGCGACATCGGCAACTCTTACACCTTCGCCGGTCAAAATCGAACATTCGATGATAATGATTCCATTTTTTTTTGTTCTTTCAATTTCTTGTCCGACTTTATATTGTAAAATTCCGTGCCGATTAGAAGCCGGACTCATCAAAATCTGTCCGAACTTATTGAGTTCGACTTTGTATGGAATGTTGCGAAGATACGGATTTTCCATCAATTCGTGCCATTTTACCGCCAAATCCATATTGTTCCTCCGTTTGGTTTTTATCATTAACTGTAATCAAACAGTTTTTAAATCCTTTACAACCAACTGCAACCGCGTGTTGCCGTTCCAAACATTTGCTTCCGGCGTGTAAGCAAGTTCGATGCGTGTTTGCGGTTTCAAAGTTTGCTCTTTCGATTTTTCCACGCCGTCCCACCAGACGGCTTCAAAGTTTTTGCCCTGAGCGTCGCGCAGTTTTAATTTCAGATGTTTTTCTTTCATCACAAACGGATCGTTTGTCAGTTGTAAATCTTTGGTGGCGAAAACGGGTTTCGGATTTCCCATTCCGAACGGCTCGAACTTTTTCAAATCTTCGACCAAATCGAGATTCAGCGAGTTTGACGAAACGAGCGCGTCAATTTTTATTTCCGGCAGTAAATCTTTTTCCGACAAATGCGCCGCCGCGTGTTCGTTAAGTTTTTTTCGCAATTCGTCAATGTTTTCGCCTTTAATCGTCATTCCCGCCGCCGCCGCGTGTCCGCCGTATTTCTCGAAAAGTTCGGGACACGAATCGAGTCCGTTTAAGAGATGATAATTTGCAATACTCCGCGCGCTGCCGTGTGCGATTCCGTTTTCAAGCGACAAAACAATCGTCGGACGATAAAGTTTTTCGGCAATTTTCGATGCCGCCAAACCAATCACGCCGCGATGCCAGCCGTCGCCCGCAACGACGGCGAAATGCGCCTGATGCTTACTTCCGCCGTTTTCGACGTATTCGAGCAGAGCTTTTTCAAAAATATCAATCTGCACTTTTTGCCGTTCGCGGTTTTTGCTGTCGAGATATTCGGCTAGTTCACGCGCTTTTTCAAAACTTTCGGCTTCAAAAAGTTCGACGACATTTCGCGCCGCGTCCATTCTGCCCGCCGCATTGATGCGCGGCGCGATGCGGAAACCGATAGTGTTGCTCGTCATTTCGCTAGTGCAGTCGGCAACTTCCATCAACGCTTTCAGCCCGTAATTATGCGCCTTCGGCAAATCTTTTAAGCCGATTGAAACAATTGCGCGATTTTCGCCCGTCAGTTTCATCACGTCAGCAATCGTGCCGATGGCAACGACTTTTAAAAAACCTTTGACGACGTTTTCTTTTCCTTTTTCTCGCAAAAGAGCGTGCGCTAATTTGAATGCGACACCAACGCCGGCGAGATTTTTATCTGGATATTCACAGCCCGCTTGATTCGGATTGACCATCGCCACACATTCGGGATTGCCTTTAACTTCGTCAGACAAATGATGATCCGTAACAATTACATCCAAACTGTTTTCCTTCGCCCACGCGAGAGGTTCAAACGAGCGCGTTCCCGTGTCAACGGTAATGACGAGCGAATAACCTCGCTCTTTGGCAATTTTCAGATGTTCAACATTTAAGCCGTAACCTTCGCTGAACCGATGCGGAATATGAAAACCCGTTTTCGCGCCGAGAATCTCCAGACATTTTCGCAAAACAACCGTTCCCGTTGTTCCGTCAACGTCATAATCTCCCCAGATTAAAATTTTTTCGCCCGCTTCGATGGCTTTTAAAATCCGTTCAACCGCTTCAGTCATTCCCTTTAAAAGATTCGGTTCGTGCAGGTCGTCGTAAGATGGATTTAAGAATTTGTGAGCTTTTTCCGCCGTTTCAAAACCACGCGTAATGAGCAAAGCGGCAATCAGCGGCGAAACTTTCAGAGAATCGGCGAGATTTTTTACTTCCGTACGGTCGTGTTTTTGGATCGTCCAGCGTTTCATTTTTATAGTTTCAGGTTTCAAGTTCAAAGTTTCAAGTTAAAACATAAAACTTTGAACTTGAAACTTTGAACTTGAAACTTTGTTAAATTTGCGGATTTATTACGCCCTGCCAGATTAAAATGAGAATTGCCGCGCCGACAACTATTCGGTAAATGATAAAAACGGCAGTCGAGTTTTTTCGCAAAAAAGCCAGCAAAAACCAAATCGAAAGATAACCGATAACGCCGGCAACCAGCGTTCCGATGCCGAGCGCGACAAAATCATTACTCGATAAAAGGTGCTTTTCAATCGCTTCTTTAAGTTCTAAAAGTCCGCTTGCAGTGATTGCCGGAATCATCAGCAAAAACGAAAATCTGGCGGCGGCTTCGCGTTTTTGTCCGGCGAAAAGTCCGCCCATAATCGTTGAACCGGAACGACTTGCGCCTGGCATTAAGGCAAGAACCTGAGCAAATCCTTGAGCAAATGCGTCAATTAACCCAAAATCTTTGAGGTCTTTGCGCCGACTGCCAACCATTTCAGCAAAAGCCAAGAAAATCGCCACGGCAATCATCATTATGGCGATGAACCAGAGATTTTTTGTTGCTGGACCTTCGATTTGTTTTTTGAGCAGCAAACCAATGGTTCCAATCGGAATCGAACCGAGAATAATCAGCCAGCCGAGCCACGCCTCTTCGCTCAGCCACATCGGGCGAATACCGCCCGTTCCCGAAAATCTCATTCCGCGCTTTCGCGTTATTAACGCCCAGTGGTCGCGGGCGAAAGCTGCGAGAATACTAACAATATCCGACGCGAAATAGACAAATGCCGCCAATAGTGTACCAAGTTGAATGACCGCAATTGTCGCCGTAACTTGTTCGGCGTTTCCACCGTATAGATTTGTCAAACGGCTGGCAAAAACCAGATGCGCGGTTGAACTGATCGGGATGAATTCGGTTAAGCCTTGAACAATGCCGAGAATTATCGCTTGTAATAGATTCATAAACGGATAATTGTAAATTTTAAATTATTAATTTGAAAGCGAGAGCCGGAAAAATAATTGCACAATTTTTGATAATTTACGTGCGAAAACTGGCGCGTCCGGCAATTTTGTCGTAAAGCCAAGTCGGAAAAAATTTTCCAGCACGAACCAAAGTCGCTAATTGCCACGGGAAAGCGGCGAATTTTTTGTGGTTTTCGATAGCGTTGATAAAATGCGGAATTGCGTCGTCGAGTTCCATCAAAAACGGCATTTTCGCTTTTCTGCCGGAAGTTAAAGGCGTTTTGATAAATCCCGGCTGAATGATCGTAACGTCAACGCCTTTGTGCTGAACGTCTAAGCGAACGCTTTCAAAAAACGCCGTCATTCCGGCTTTGCTCGCCGAATACGCGGCGGATTTCGGAAGCCCTCGAAAACCTGCCAGACTCGAAACGGCGACGAGCTGCCCGCTTTTATTTTCCAGCATTTGCGGCAAAACTGCGGCAACCGCATTGACCGCGCCGAGCAAATTTATATTGACAACTTTGGCGACGGCTTCGGCATTTAAGTTTCTGGTTTCCTCATTATTTCCACCGATTCCCGCATTGGCAATTAAAATATCAATTTTTCCAAACTCGTTTCGCAAATCTTGCGCCGCTTTCGCAACTGATTTCGCATCTGTTACGTCAGCGGCGAAATATCTCGCCGTACCGCCGTTTTGTTCGATTTTTTCGGAGATTTGTTCTAAAAATTCTTCGCGTCGCGCCAACATTCCGACAATTGCGCCGCGTTTCGATATTTCAAACGCTAACGCTTCGCCGATCCCGCTTGATGCGCCGGTCAAAAATACAACTTTGTTTCTCCAAAACATTTTTTGCATCGCCGACGATTTTTTGCTTAGTTCATTTGCGGAAACACTGAAAAGCCTTATGATTTTTACTCGAATTATCAGGATTCCTGACTGGCAGTTTTCGATTCGGGACTAATATAAAGAATCCGTGTGCAGCTTTCGCAGGTGATTATCTGATCGCTGGTTTTTAGTTCAACCTGCATTTGCGGGCGCAAAGACATAAAACACGCGCTGCACGAACCGTTTATTACTTTGGCAACGGCGATTCCGTCGCGGCTGCGCTGCGCCAGACGATTGTATATCGAAGCCATTCGCGCCGGTAACGTAACAAAAACTTCATGGCGTTTTTTTGTTTCAACTTCGTATTCTTTTTTATTTTTATTGAGTTCTGCATCGAAATCCTTAAAAGCCGAATCACGATTTGCTTCTAAAGAATTTATTTCCTCGCTGCGTTCTTCCAAAACCTTTTCAACTTCTTCAATCTCGGTCATTCTCTCCAAAACCTTTGTTTCAAGCGTAGAAACCTGTTTCTGCAAAGCGTCGGTTTCGCGCATTGCGGTTTCGTATTCCTTTTGATTTTGAGAGTTTTTCAGATTGCGTTCGGCGCGTTCGATATAAGTTTTGTTTTCGGCAATTTGCTTTTCCAAATCAGCGCGTGCCGCTTGTGCCGCGTCGCGCTTTGTCTGTATTTCCCTAATAGAAGAGGCGTGCCGTTCAAACTCTTGTTCAAGACCGGCACGCCTTTCTTCTGCGGATTCGATGGAATTTTTTAATTCGCGGATATTCGTATCCGTCTTTTGTAATTCTATTAACTTCTCAAGTTCTGACTTCACTGGCGAAAATCTCCTGTTATAAACAACATTTGTAACAGGAATTTTCACACATTATTAGTTTAGAGTAAAGAGTCGGGAGTCAAGAGTCGAGAATCGAGGATCTAAATCAATCGCATCAAAGTCAAAAATTACCAATTTGCATTTCAATTTCGAGCAACAAATTCTTCACTCCCGACTCTTTACTCTTGCCCAGCTACTTCTTCACCGCCGAGTATTCGATTCGACGATTTTGGAATCTTCCGTCGTCGGTGTCATTAGTTGCTTTCGGCTGTTTTGAACCATAACCTTTTTCGGTCAGCATTTCAGACTTTATACCAAATTTTATCAATGCCTCCCGAACGGCTTTCGCCCGGTTATCCGAAAGAATCTGATTGCTTTCATCCGTTCCTGTATTGTCCGTGTGTCCGCCGACTTCAATTTTAACTTCCGGCGGCAGTTTTTTCATATAACCGGCGGCTTTTTCCAAAAACTTCATATTTTTGTCCGGAATATCGTATTTTCCGATGGCAAATTGAATAATATACAAATTCATCGCTCTGAGCAGATCATCAACGGAAAAGTTTTCCGATAAATCGTCCAACAAATTGTTGGCGCACCTTGCCGCAATGTCTTCTCCGCCGGGTTTGATATTTCCACATTCGTCGGGGAGAATTTTATCAACCAGTTTGCATTTGGCTTTGATCGGTTCGGTTTGAACGCCGTCTATACCTTTTATTTCATATCGAACGCCATCTATGCCTTTTATTTCATCCGGTTCGCAAATATAATTTAAGTGCTGAATTTCAATCTTCTTAGTTTCGCCGGCTTTCAGAACCGGCAATTTTATTGAACCGTCCTGCGAAGCCACGCCCCAAAAAGCACCGTTGACCAATACTCTGCTATCCGACGGCGCATTTACCACAGATGCCTCAAATCCGGTTGGGGGAAAAAAGAAAATAAAAACCACAAGCAAAACAAAAACAGCGAAAAGAAACATTGACAATAAACCGCCTGAAATCCACAACCAAGGCGGAACTCCGCCTTTTTCCTTCTTCGCCTGTTTTTGCAGTTCGGCTTCCTGTGTCGGTGTGGGCGGAATGTTTTGATATTTGGCGCGTTCGGCTTCGGGCAGTCGAAAATATGGCGTGGTTACGCCGTATTCTTCGTTTTGATTGCCGGAAGAAGGCTGATTTCCGCCAAAATCATCATCTGGAATGTTGACATTCGCCTGCGTAATTCCCCAATCGGGAACTTTCGGCTTATTTGATGCGGACAGATAAGTGTCGCCGAAATCTTCGTAATTATCCTGCGGTCTGTAATTTGCTACTGTATTTCCCCAATCGTCGGCGGGCGGCTGTGCCGGATGATGATAATCAGTCTTTCCCCAATTGCCCGGATATTTATCTTTTTCCGAAATGGGAATATTAGGCGTTGTCTTGGAAAAATCATCCGGCGGCGGCGGTTTCGGAATGTTTTTGGAATCACTCACGGCTTTGGTCTCCTAATTTTTTTGAAGTCAAATCAGTATGAATCGCAGGTTTGACGTTTGAAAATAGACTTTTTGCTTCGCTAACCGTAAAACACTGCATAAGCCGATGTCAAGATAGGTGAAGACTTAAAACTAAACGAGCATTAAGAACTCACAATCATATCCGTTCCCTCAAGTACTTGCGTTTGATTTGGATGTGCGGAAAGTCGCGTTGCTTCCTAAAAAGCTTATATACCAATAAGATTTATCAAAGATAGCTAAAAGGAAAACCTCGTCTGCCCTGTTTGAGTTTGCTATACCAAAGACAAAGCGGATATAACAGCAGCAAACCTGCAAGCCATGCCGCATAAACCGCCCACAAAGGAAATCCCGCATCCGGCGGTGCCTCGATCGAGGAAGCGGGAAAATTCAGGAAAAAATAGCTGATGCTTTTGCCTGCCAGATAACTAAACAGAATGCCGAAGATATGCGCTGTGAACATTTGCATAATAAAATAAAAAAGCGGGACTCGTCCGAAAGTAATAATTATACGGCTCAAAAAATTGTTCTCGCTTTGTTCGTTAATTTTTTCTGCCCACGCCAAAATTATAAGTGCCGGACCTAATGTCATCAGCAGAAAAAGTAATGATGCCGGATATTTTGTCGTGTTGAGAAAGGAAAGAAGCGTGAACAGAGGGCTTGGCTGCATCATCCAAATTTGTGGATCGCCGTATAAATTCGTCGTGCGAATTATGACAAAAAGTGCTGACAGAATGAATCCGAGTTTGAGCAAAAATTTTCGGCGGCGTTCCGCTTCCCACTCATAAACGACACCGAGCGCATAACCCGCCGCCATTACACCGACCCACGGCATAATTGGGTAAGCAACAAACATTTTGATATTTTGAAACAACGGCACGAATCCCGGTTGATGCAAAAACAGCCACAATATTTGAAGCGCGTCCGGCGCGGGCGTACCAGCCATTGACGTAGCGGGCGAAACTATAATTCCGTCGAACAAATTGTGCAGTGCGATCATTCCGATGCCGAACGCGGCGATGATGCGAACAGGCAGGTAAATGAGCGCGGCGAGCGTGATCATCGAAACACCGAAAACCCAAATTACTTCCGCCAGACCTAAAAAACTATAATCGAAGTTTAAAAACAGACTGAACCTGACGACTGTAAATTCCAAAACGATCAGCCACAACCCGCGCGTCAGCAGGAATTTCGATAGTTCTGCCTGACTTTTGCCGCGCAATTTTTGCAGATAAATGCTTGTTCCGGCGAGCAGGACAAAGGTCGGCGCACAAATATGAGTTATCCATCGCGTAAAGAAAAGCGCGACATTCGTTTTGGTTAAATCCGTCGGACTCGAATGAAAAGCGGCGGCGTGGACAAATTCGCGTGTGTGGTCGAGCAACATAATTACCATCACCAATCCGCGCAGAAAATCAATCGAATCAATTCGCCGGTATATTTTTTCAACAGCTTGTGACATAAATTTTTTAAGATACGGACTTAAGAAAAATATCAGAGAATAAAATCATTATAAATAGCCAATTTCTAAAAAACTTACCAATCCGATTTTATTTTTTGGGCAGTTTTGGGCAGTTGAGAACAAAAATTAAAGAAAATAAATTAAAATATCTCAATTGCAAAAATATTTTTTCGCCATCACCAAATAGTTCTGAATAATCTTACAAGTATCAATAAACAAATAATTTAACTAATAGGCAAGAAATGACAAATGATATTTGCATTATGAATATCGCAACTTAAATCGAGTGTATAATTTCGCCATCTTAAACTGGTCTGACGAATATATTAGAAATTGGCACTTGTTTAATAACCGGCTTTTTTTACAATTCTAAACAGCTTGAAAAAGAGAACAAAAACTTCGCCAGAAATTCCCGGAAGATTATGAAGTTAAGCGGATTCTCTTTATCTATAATACTTTTGAACAGATAAAAATATGCGGGTAATGTCGAAATTATATTTTTTGTGTTTCGTTACGGCACTTGCCGCTTTCACGTACGGTCAATCCGTTCCGTCTTCAAATGATAAGCCAATGCCGTTAGTCATTGGTGAAACATTCACTGTTAATTCAAAAGTTCTGAATGAAACGCGGCATATCAATATCTATCTGCCGCCCGCTTACACGGAATCTCCAAAAACGCGGCTGCCCGTGCTGTATATGCCGGACGGCGGCATCGCTGAAGACTTTCTGCACGTTGCCGGTTTAGTGCAGGTCCTGTCGGGCAACGGAACGATGCGCCCGTTTATCCTGGTCGGCATTGAAAATACCGAGCGGCGCCGCGATATGACAGGTCCGACCGAAAATGAAAACGATAAAAAAATCGCGGCGCGTGTCGGCGGTTCAGCGGCATTTCGGAAATTTATCCGCGATGAATTAATACCGCAAATAAAAATGCGCTATCGCACAACGGATGAGACGGCAATTGTCGGCGAATCGCTCGCCGGATTGTTTGTGATTGAAACTTTTCTGCTCGAACCTGAATTATTTGATACTTATATCGCCTTTGATCCGAGTCTTTGGTGGAATGATCATAAATTGATTGAAGGTGCGGCGGAGCGTCTGCGGGCACGTCCGGGGCTGGAGAAAATGTTGTATTTTGCGAGCAGCGGCGAGGATACTGCGGAAATTACGCAGCGATTCGCGGAAATTCTCGGCAAAAACGCGCCTGCCGGCATTAGTTGGCATTACGAAAAGCTGCCGGATGAAAAACATTCGACCATTTATCATCCAGCCGCGCTGAAAGCATTTCGGGCGGTGTTCAAACCGGCGGTTAAAAATTAACAAAGGAAATGAGAATACTAATATGAAACGGAAGGTAGTAAATAAATGGCTTTTATCAATTTACAGCGCAGTCGCCTTTATATTTTTAGCGGCTTGCCCAGCCAACGCGCAGGTCGTGAATATTTGGCAGGGCGTGGCTCCGGGTTCGGAAAATTGGACTTAGAAGGAAAAAACTGTGGAAAATACGCCGGTCGGAACAGTAGTTTTCAATGTCGTAACTCCGACTTTGACGGCTTATCTGCCGGAGCCGGCAAAGGCGACGGGAACGGGCGTTATTATCGCACCCGGCGGTGCTTTCGTCGCGCTCGCCATTGATTTGGAAGGTAAAGATGTCGCGCGTCAGTTACAAGAAAGAGGCATCGCCGCGTTCGTCCTCAAATACCGGATTACGGAAAAGCGGCAGGAGGGCATTCCGGCGAATATGAATATGGACGAGGCTGGCAAATACGGTATTGCCGACGGAATTCAGGCACTCAAAGTGGTTCGGCAACACGCGAAGGAGTGGGGTGTCAATCCTGACAAAGTCGGCTTTATGGGATTTTCTGCCGGAGCAATGGTTGCCAGCGGAACGCTGCTTCAGAAGGATGCCGCAGCGCGTCCTGATTTTGCCGCGATAATCTACGGAGGTCCCTTTGGCAAAATGCCGGACATTCCTGCAAAACTGCCGCCGATGTTTCTGGCGTGGGCGCAGGACGACGCAGTTGCACTCGATCCGATCGTCAGGTTTTATGACGCGCTCAAATCGGCGGGACATAAGCCCGAAGTCCATATTTTCAGTGCCGGCGGTCACGGCTTCGGAATGAAAAAACAAAGCACCGGCAGCGACCACTGGATTGATGAATTCTATTACTGGCTTGAAGCGCAGGGATTCACCAAACAAGCGGTTGAAAAATCCGATCACAAGTTGGTGTATCTGAAAAAACTTAAATTTCAAAATAAAATAAATATTAAATCTTGAATTCCTGTTTTACTTTATAAAAACATTTTTGCGAGCTTTTATTTTCACTTATCGGTTTTTAACTTCACTTAATATTAGGCGGCTGGGCGTTTTTCGTGCGAACGGAAATGCCGTCGTCGGCAACCAGAAAAACACGACGCGCGTCGTAAGAGGATGTATTAGTCGGGAAATATGAAAGCAAATAGCGATTTTTTTTCATTTCATCCGCGATAAATTTGGCGGCTGTCTGCGCTTCTTCGATGGGGAAAACTTTTCCGCCCGTGCCTTCCGCCAATTTTGTGATAACTTCACTTGCTTTCGGTTGGTCGCGGCGATACGCGCCGCCGGTTCTGTCAGGCATCTGCACCGCATAAACGGTGATATTCTGATTTTGGAGTTTTCCCAAAACTTTGTCGAAAGTCGTTTTGCTGCCGCGATCCAGTCCGTCGCCGATGACGATAATCGCCGTTTTGCGCGTTCCGGGCATCAGCGGCGTTAAGACTTCATCAACCGTAACGTCCAGCGCGTCGAAAAGATACGGATTTCCCTGCTTCCGAAAGGTGGCGAGCGAAGTTTCCAGTTTTTTCGCGTCGTCCGTCCATTCTTGAACTATTTCGGCTTTTTCGTCATAACCGATGACGAAAAGTTGATCGCCGTCGAAAATTTCATAAGCAAATTCCATCGTCGCTTTTTTTAATTTTTCAATGTCGGCGGGAACAGTTTGTGAATTATCAACCAGTAAAACGATGCGCGCCGGCGACGGGTCAAAGCTGAAATTTTTGATTCTCTGTTCGATGCCGTTTTCATAAAGATACAAATTTTCGGGTTTTATCGGTTCTTTCACGTCGTTCGTGCGCGAGGCGACGACGCTTAAAATCGTGCCGTCCGTATTTGTTGTTGTTCTGGCACTGTTACGCGATTGGGCTTCGGCAAAATTTATAAAAATCAATAAAATTAAACTAATTTGCCAAACTTTTTGAACCGAAATTTTCATACTTTTCCTCATTCTTTCTTTGAAACCGCGTCTTTTTTAGAATTAGCACTGTCGGTTGTTTTGTTTGATGCAGTTTCTGGCTTGGCGGTTGATTCGGTTGACGAACTTTTTTCCGGCTTGGCGACTTTCTCCGGTTTTTCGGTTTTATCGCTTCCGTCCTTTAATTTATTGCTGTAATCCGTTACATACCAACCCTCGCCTTTGAACTGGATACCGGAAAGCGACCATTGTTTTTCCAACTTTCCGCCGCATTTTTCACAAACCTTTAACGGTTCGTCGGAAGCCTTTTGCATTTTCTCAATGTGTGAATCACAATCTAAACATTTGTATTCGTAAATCGGCATAAAATTTATTTTTTATCTACTGTTTATTCAATTATAAAAATCGGGATTATTAAAAAGTAAACTTTGGCAAGATGTTTGCTTTAAATAATAAATCAGATTATACATAAACTGAGGAGATTTTATCGTGAAAAATTTAATGTTTGCGGCAGTATTGCCAACTTTACTAATTCTGTCAACAGTTCTATATGCTCAACAAAATAAAGCTGTTACCATAACGGAGGTCAAAGCCGTTCCGCAGGTTGATCTGAAACGATACAGCGGAAAATGGTATGAAATAGCCCGTTACCCGAACAAATTTCAAAAAAAATGTGTCGGAAATACGACGGCTACTTATACAATTAAACCGGATGATGAAATTGAAGTTTTAAATCAATGTGTCGAAAAAGACGGCACGACCGACGAGGCGAAAGGTAAAGCGAAAGTAGTTGATCCGGCAACCAATGCTAAACTAAAAGTGCGTTTCGCGCCCGGTTTTCTTTCATTTTTATCGTCGGTTTGGGGCGATTACTGGATTATTGATTTGGATGACAATTACCAATATGCCGCCGTCGGCGATCCGAAACGCGATTATTTCTGGATTTTAAGCCGTACGCCGGAGATGAGCGATGCCGTTTATCAAAATATTTTGCGCCGCGCGGAAAAAATGGGTTTTAAACCGGGGCAGGTTGTTAAAACGCCGCAGAATGTAGAAATTATCAAAGGTGCGGCGATTCCTAAACAATAATTCGCAACGGATAACGAGTAAAGAAAATGGACAATCAAGAAATTTATTGATTGTCCATTTTCAACTATGGTTTCTTTTTCGCATTTTTCTGCGGCGCAACACTCTGCTCTTTTTTTAGCGTATCAATAATCGCTTCGGCATCGTCTTTATATTTTTTGACAGCCAAACTATCCTGATTTTTGGGCGACTTTGATAAATCTACAAATTTTTGCAGATAGTTAATTGACTGCTGAAATTGCGCTTTGGCTTTTTCTTTATCGGTTTCCTGACTAATATAACCCATATTAACTAAAGCCAATCCCGCGCCGACTAAAGCATCCACATTTTCAGGGTCTTCGGCTAAAACCTTTTCATATTCAGTAATTGATTCATCATATTGATTCGCCTGCTGATAGGCTTCGGCTAAACCGAGCCGGGAAGCAGCTTTCTTTTGAGCGTCCGGTTCAGCCGCGATATATTCATCATAAGCGGTAACTGCTTCTTTGCCCTTTGTTTTGTCAACTCCCGTCAAAGCCATCAAACCGTATACTTCTTTGCGAATCGTTAAGGCACTAAGTCTGGTGGCATCATAATTTTTTTGCCCTTCCGCATCCGGTGCTTTCGCATTTTTCAAAATTTCCAATGCGCGGTCAGTGGCGGCAGTCGCATTGTTAAAATCCGTTTTGACCGATTCGAGTGCGGAAGCTCTCGCGGAAGGATCACCTTTGATCGCTTTATTGTAATTATCTACCGCCCGATTCTTCAGTGATAATGCTTTGTTATTCAACAAAACCGGCGCACTTCCGGCAAAATCAGGATCGGCGTTAATTCCTTCGTCAAATTTTGTGATTGCCAAATCGTAATTTTTGGCTTCAAAGGCTTTGCTTCCCTCTGCGACGGCTTTACTAATAATCGCGTTCGCATTTTTAGCCCTTTCATTTTTGGAATTTATCTCGGTAACCTGTTTGTCATATTCTTCCTTAGCTTTTTTCTGTTCAGCCGTCATTTCCTTAGCGGCTGCCGGAGCTTCGGCAGTTGCCGCGCCGGTATTTGTCGTCGAAGCGGCGGGCGCGGCAAGCGATTGTCTGACTTCTTCTTCCGTCATTTTTTTGCCGTCGCCTTCGGTAACTACGATAACGAGTTTATCGGCTCCGGCTCTGATATCCGGAACGATTCGCGGCGCAATTTTAGAACCGCTGATTGAAAATGCAAAAGTCGCTCCGAGCGGCAGACCGGCGAAAGCGAAATCGCCTTTCTTGCCCGTTTTGTCCGACGGAAATTTCCCTTTCTGGTCGGTTCTGAAAACTTCGACCAAAGCACCGGCGACGGGTTCGCTCGAACCGTCCGCTTTTTTCATTTCAACACGCCCGCTGACCGGCGCAGTTTGTGCAAATACAACGCTGCCGCTTACCGCAAACAAAGCAAGCGTTAAAAGAAAAGTAAAATAATTTTTACGAAACATCTGAATCTCCTCCAAAAATATATTATTGATAATTTAACGAAAAACGCTTTTTTAAGATGCCGACTTCAAAAAAAGAGTTGTTATGATATTGCTCATTCTAACTCAATCAACCCGAAATTTTGAAGCCAAAAAGTTGATTCGTCCAAATTTGTTAAACTTTAAAGCTATGTTATCTTAACTTTTATTTTACAGCAATTATTTACGAGGAGATTAAATGACAAAAAGGATTTATAATTTCAGCGCAGGACCTGCCGTGCTGCCTGTCGAAGTTTTGGAAAAAGCCAAAAGCGAACTGCTTTCATTGGACGGAATCGGAATGAGCGTGATGGAAATCAGCCACCGTTCCAAACACTTCGCGCCGATTCTCGAAGGTGCAGTTAGCGGCATCCGCGAACTTTTAAATGTCCCTGAAAACTATAAAATTTTATTTCTGCAAGGCGGCGCGAGTTTGCAGTTTTCGATGATTCCGCTGAATTTTCTGCCCAAAAATGAAATGGCGGATTACATCATAACCGGCGCGTGGGGCAAAAAAGCGGTTAAAGAAGCAAAAAAATGCGGCAACGCTGAGGTGATTTTTTCAACCGCCGACGAAGGTTTCAAATCCGTGCCGACGCAGGACGAATTAAATTTCAGCGAAAACGCCAATTATATTCACTACACTTCAAACGAAACCATCGAAGGCGTGCAGTTCAAATACGATTTGGACGGCGGCGGCATTCCGGTTGTCTGCGATATGTCTTCGGATATTCTATCAAGACCGCTCGACATCGAAAAATACGCCTTAATTTATGCCGGAGCGCAAAAAAACATTGGACCTTCGGGCGCAACTTTACTCATTATCCGCGACGATTTGATTGAAAAAGTCCCTGAAAATCAACATTCAATGCTCGATTACCGCGCACTCGCCGCCAACAATTCGATGCTCAACACGCCGAACACTTGGGGAATTTACATCATAAATCTCGTTTGCGAACACCTTAAAAAACACGGCGGACTCGACGAAATGAAAAAGAAAAATGAAGAAAAAGCAAACATTCTCTACGACGCGATTGACCGAAGTGACGGTTTTTATCGCGGACACGCCGACAAAACAGCGCGTTCGACGATGAATGTAACTTTCCGTCTGCCGTCCGAAGAACTGGAAAAACAATTCGCACAGAACGCGACCACCCAAAGTCTTGACGGCTTAAAAGGACACCGCAGCGTCGGCGGCATTCGCGCTTCAATTTATAATGCTTTTCCGAAAGAAGGCGTTGAAGCGTTGGTTGATTTTATGACGGATTTCGCACTGAAAAACGGCTAACGATTGAGTTGACGTGGGGCGAAACCAGCCGCACACAAGTTTATATGGCTAAATTCTTCAATCGTTGGTTGGTTTGCATTCCGTTTAACAACTTTCTAATGCGCTTCAAATATATAAACAGCGTTGCCGGTAGCCAAAGTGCGTAATAACGTCCTTAACAGTATGCCCGGTATATTTATCAACTCTAACTTGACCGCCTTTTCGACAATAGAGATTTTTCTAAGTCGGCGATAGCTGTTTTCAAGAAATATTTGTTCAGGATTGTCAGCAGTGAACTTAAAAGACGCTCCAATGCCGGTCAACTTTTCATGAAGTGTTTTGCCGTATTTTTCAAAGAATTTCCGATTCATCAAATCGCCGATTAGCTTGTGTCGCGGAAATAGTCGGGTTAATGTTTGCAGCAATTGTTTGATTTCATCCTCATTCAGATACATCAAAACTCCTTCGATAACAAACACGATTGGATTTCGGCTGGCAAAGGCAGACAGCTTTTCTTCGAGCGATTCAGTCGAAAAATCTATAGAAATACGATTCAGTTGGTTCTCGCAATTTGCGACAGGTAATCGCTCGTTTTTATACTCAATCACTTGCGGTTCGTCGAGTTCCGCCCACACGCCGCCTTTGAAACGAAAAGCGCGGCTGTCAAATCCTGCGCCGATTATCACCACGCGCTGTTCGGGATTGGAAGCGAGTTCCAGCCGCAAAAAATCATCAACGATGCGATGACGGGCGACGATTGCAGCGTTGGGGCTGGCTTCGTCCTTAAAGATTTCGAGAATTTGCCGTCCGTCTTCATTCATAAAAACTTTGGCGAAAGAGTCGCCGCAGACAGAATCAGAGCGTTCGGCATCCTGCATCCGCACACCACAAGTATAAAAGGCGGTTTTTGAAATCGGCTTCATAAATTTAATCAAAATCAAAATCGCGCTTCGCGGCAATTGATTAGTTAAACGGGGCGTTTCGGTTCAGGATTGTAACCGCGTTCTCCATACGGCGCGAGTTTGTCCAACCACATTTGCTCAAGAATCCGCAAATCCGCCGAAGGATCATAATCAGCCCGCTCCGGCGAGTCGAGCGTGTCGAGTATTTCAACCTCAAAATTGTCCGCTCCGTATTCGTCCAAATCTTTTTGGAGTGCGCGATTGCGATGAGTTCCCATCCGAAGCTCGG
>JBBSIE010000045.1:0-28513 GCA_038232235.1 Pyrinomonadales bacterium
CAAAGGCAACCGCACACCCGAACAAGCCAGAATGCCGCTGCTCACGCCGCAAAAACTTCTGCGATTAGGGCTTGACCATGTTCTGCTTTGCCATTACGCCGAATCGCGTCCCGAATGGAAGAAATATCTGTTTATGGACGAAACTGACGAAGCGGAAATTAAAATAGCTGCGTGAATCGTGAATCGTGAATCGTAAATCACCCGGAAAAACTCAAAACCGTCGGCGAAGTTAATAAAATAGCGAGCGGCAGCAAACAGATCAGTTTCCCCGCGCTTTCGCCAGACGGCAAAGAATATGCCGTTCGTTATCACACGCTGACCCAAGAAGACATCGCAATTTTTAACCGCGACGGCTCGAACTGGCGAAATCTGACAAACGACAAATTCCGCGACCGCGCTCCGCGTTGGTCGCCTGACGGGAAGAAAATCGCCTTTACCTCAGACCGCAGCGGCAAATATCAGATTTGGATGGTCAACGCGGACGGTTCGAACTTGCGGCAAATCACATTTTCCGAAAAAACCGGCGTGACGGCTCCGAATTTTTCGCCGGACGGTTTGCGAATTATCTTTTCGGAAATTGACAATAAATCCCAGTCGCCGTTTATTTTCGACCTGACCAAATCGTGGCAGGAACAAACGCCTGTTCCGCTTTCTCCGCCGCCGAATTTTGAAGGCTCTTATTCGGTTTGGGATTGGACTGACGACGGCAGCAAATTACTGATGTCTTTTTTTGGTTCGGCAACTGGCGGAAACGGCATTTACGTCTTTGATTTCAAAACTTCGGCTTACGAAAAAATGTCCGAATCCGGCGGTTATCCGATTTGGCTTAATGATAACCGCCATTTTCTTTTTCTCAAACAAAATACTATTTTTGTCGAAGATACGCAGACGAAAAAAACGACTGAAATTTATAAACCCGCTTCCTATGAGATTCAACACCCGAATATCTCATCCGACAACCGCTTGATTTATTTCCGCTATTTGCAGGTTGATACCGATGTCTGGCTGATGGATGCTTCACAAAATTGAAAAACCCGAAAATTTTGTTGAATCAGTTTTGAACGGTAAATTACCACTACCTCACTTTCCTAAAAATAATTTTGGTTATTCGGTTTTCAATTTTATGGAGAAAATCATTATTGAGCGGCACGAAAATTGCCACAAAAGGCACAAAATTCTCAAAAAAAAATATTATTTTGTGTTTTTTGCGACTTTTGTGGCGATTATTTCGGCTATCAAATATCGTGCCGCTCAGTAATGGGAGAAAATATGAAACTGATTTTAATTTACGGTTCGCCCACCGTCGGCAAATTAACCGTCGCCAATAAAATTGCCAAACAGACGGATTTTAAAGTATTTCACAACCATTTAACGATTGATGCGGTTGCGCCCGTGTTTGAATTCGGAAATGCGCCTTTTTGGAAATTGGTTCATCGATTCAGAATCCAAACCATCGCCGAAGCCGCACGGCAGAAGCAAAATTTGATTTATACCTTCTGCTACGCAAAAGATTCGGACGACGCACACGCCGCGAAGTAGCGAAAGCAGTTGAAAAAACGTCCGTCAGATGTTTTTTGCCGTTCGTCAATTTCCAAAATAGCCAACTGTCCACCGTACCGAACAAAAGTTTGCCGTTCTCTGCTTGTTTCCGCGCGTTCGGCACATTTTCTAAAATCCAGTTTATCTTGCTCGCGCTGAAATATGCGTCAATTTCCAAACCTGTTTTTTTACGAATCAATTCGCCGTGATTCTTTCTAATTTCATCGCAAAAAGCCGAAGTCCGGCGATCTTGCCAAACGATTGCATTGTAAATGGGTTCGCCTGTTTTTCGATTCCAAATAATTGTTGTTTCCCTCTGATTGGTAATGCCGATTGCCGCAATATTTTTCGCAGTTAGACTGGCTTTGTGTAACACTTCAATTGCTGTTTTAACTTGTGTTTCCCAAATTTCCTTCGGATTATGTTCAACCTAACTGTTTTTCGGAAAAATCTGCGTGAATTCTTTCTGTGCGACAGAAATTATTTGACTGTTCCGGTCAAAAATAATTGCCCGACTGCTCGTTGTGCCTTGGTCAAAGGCGAGGATATATTTCATTTGCTTTTACGAAATTTTATTCCGCGTTAATGATTTTGACGAAATCGTTTTCGAGATATTTTTCGATTTCGGCGCGCACTCGCCGAAAAGCTGCAAGCCGCGTTTCTTCATCGCCTTCAATATCCGCCGGATCGTTAAATGAATGATGAATCAACTTAGTTTTAGCCGGAAAATACGGACAGTTTTCTTTGGCATTGTCGCAAACGGTCAGTACATAATCAATTTCTGATTTAGCAAATTCATCAACCGATTTTGAACGATTATTTGAAATATCAATGCGGATTTCCCGCAAAACTTTTATCGCTTCAGGGCGCATAATTGACTTTTTTGTAACTGCGCTGTGGATTTCACATTTGCCTTGCGTAATATGTTTTAACAAACCTTCCGCCATTTGCGAACGCGCCGAGTTTCCGGTGCATAAAATCAGGATTTTTTTCGCCCTAGACATTTTCTTCCTCTTTCAAAAGCCAATTGAAAACAAAAGTCGCCGCAAACGCACCCAACATTTGCGCCAACAAAAACATCGGAACATTTCTCGGATTGATGCCCGCAAAAGTATCGGAAACAGAACGCGCTAAAGTTACCGCCGGATTTGCAAACGATGTCGAAGCCGTGAACCAATACGCCGCCGTAATGTAAGTTGCCACCATTAAAAAAACCATCTTCGGACGAAATTTTACGCCTGTTTGAATTACCATAATCAGACCGAAAGTAGCGACAAATTCGCTCAGAAACTGCGAACTTCCGACTCTAATCTTTGTTGAAGCGAAATAGACCGGCAAATCAAACATCAAATTTGCCACGCCGACACCGAAAAACGCGCCCATAATTTGGGCAAAAATATACAAAACGCTTTCGCGCCAAGTTATATTTCCGAGAAAATTTTCAGTCAAAGTGACGGCGGGATTAAAATGCGCGCCGGAAATTTGCTCGAAACTCAAAATCAAGAAAGCCAATCCCGCGCCCGTCGCAATCGTATTTGCAAGCAAAGCGATGGCGATATTTCCTCCGGAAAGATTTTCGCCCATTATGCCGGAGCCGACGACCACCGCCAGCAAAAACGCCGTTCCGATAAATTCCGCCGCCGCTTTTCGTATTAAATCCATAATTTATTAAGAAAGGAACGCCAACAAAACGCCGTCGTTCCTTTTTATTTTAACAACAAGATTTTTGAATTTCCTGTTTTTCGTCAATCTGAACCGTCGTTGAATCGCAGCAGTTCACTGCTGAAACTTCGGGCTTCTTCTCAGAAATAATTTCGGATTCATCATTTACACAAGACGTATTCGTTTCTTGTAAATTATCTTCCAACACAACAAAAACTTCCCATTCATTGCCGTCGGGATCGGAAACCCAAGTCTTATCTTGAAGTGCATAACAACAATTTGTCTGCATTTCATCGGCGGTTAAAAGACCCGATTCTTCCCAACGCTTTTTGGTTTCCAAAACGTCCTCGGTTGAGCCAACCTGAATGCCGAGATGCGATAAACTGCCGCTACTGTCAGTTGAAAGTTGATTTAAAGCCAAATTTAACGGCGGATTCTGCACATCAAATTTGACATATCCTTCACGGATTTTCAACGGCTCGATACCAAAAAGTTTTTGGTAAAATTTCATGCTCTTTTCCGTATCTTTGACGTTCAAAGATATATGTGCTTTTAACGCTGTAACACTATTTTCCATCTTATTCTCCTTACATATACGTTATAACGTATATGTAATTTCAAAAGTAATTCCGATTTACTAAATTGTCAAGACAAATATAAACTTTTATGTTAAATTTGATCGTATGAGTGAAGAAAAAGTATTGACGGAAATGGAAAATCTGTTTATGGCTCTGGCAGATAAAACCCGTCTTCGTTTATTAAATTTAATGCGCGAAGGTGAGGTTTGCGTCTGTTTTTTTGTCGAAGTTTTAGGAGAGAGCCAGCCGAAAATATCGCGTCATCTGGCATATTTGCGAAATGCCGGAGTTGTCGAAACAAGACGCGACGGAAAATGGATGCACTATAAAATTGTCGAACCGAAAAACAAAAATGCGGCAAAAATTCTACGTGATACGCTCGATTGGCTCGGATCACAAGAAGAGATGCAAAGCGAATATGAAGCATTAGCCGCTGCTTGTTGTTCACCGAATGCTCCGATTACTATTGTCCGCGCGCCGAAACCTGAAACATTTGTTGAAGCAGATATGAATATTGTACAATTTAAACAAAAGGAAGAACTGGAGACATTTTTATTGTGATTTTTCGTGTTGTTCTTTTGGGTAAGGACAATGCCGACAGTAGTTTCCGCAACAATAACCGCGTTTTTTCAAAAAGATTTCGGTCAGAACCATCAATCCGTTTTCAAAATAATAATCAACTCCTTCGACAAACTTCGGTTTGTCTGTTTTCTCAATTTCCCGCACACTTTTCATACAAAGCTAAAAACTCTTTATTGCCTTCCGCGCCTAAAATCGGTGATTCAATGACATTTAAAATCTCTAAACCCTTTTCTTTCGCCGCGTGATTAACTTCTTGAATAACTCTTTGGTGTTTTTCTTCGTCGCGTACGATTCCGCCTTTGCCGACTTCGCTTTTTCTCACTTCAAACTGCGGTTTGATGAGGGTGATGATTTTTCCGTCGTTTTTCAAAAGCGCATCAAGAACGGAGAAAATTTTTGTCACAGAAATAAACGAAACATCTATCACTATCAAATCGAATTTTTCGCCGAAATCAGTCGGTTTCAAGTATCGCGCGTTGATATTTTCGCGGACTTCGACCCGCGCGTCGCGTCTGAGTTTCCAGACAAGCTGATTTGTTCCGGCATCAACGGCGTAAACCTTTTTCGCGCCGTTTTGCAGCAGACAATCGGTAAATCCGCCGGTTGAAGAGCCGATGTCCAAACAAACAAATTCGTTTGGGCAAATATGAAATTTCTTTAATGCCTCTGCAAGTTTCAAACCGCCGCGTCCAACATATTTGGAAGCAGCGGTTTGACCTTTGATTCTGATCTTTACATCCGGCGCAAATTCTTCCGAAGGTTTTTCAACCCTTTTTTCGTTGACGATGACCACGCCAGCCATCACGAGTGCCTGTGATTTGGCGATTGAATCGGCGATTTCTAAATCAACGAGCAATTTGTCAATGCGCTTTTTCATCTGCCGTCTATTTTATTGTAATTTCAAACGGCATCATCATCATTGTTTCGCCGTTTTTCATCTTGTCAAACATTTCGGCATAGCGCAGAGTTCGCCGCACGTCTTCAGGCAGCGATTTAACCATTGCTTTCTGCGCGGTTTGTTCTTTGGTTTCTATCAAGGAACTGCCGCCGAAAATTCGCTCGAAAAATGATTGCGGCGCGGGAAAAGAAACTCGCTGAACGTCTTTGTCAGCGGGCAGGTTTGCCAAACCTTTGGCGACTTCGATGGCTTTTTCGAGTCCGCCGAATTCGTCAATTAAACCGATTTGTTTGGCTTGCGTTCCAGTCCAAACGTGACCCTGACCGATGGAATTTACTTCTTCGACGGTTTTATTGCGCCCTGCGGCGACTTTCGGCACGAAATCGTTGTAGTAAGTTTTATTAATCTGGTCGGTCATTTTGGCGCGTTCGCCGTCAGTCCATTTTTCGGTTTCGCGGAAAATTCCGGCATTTTCGCCGCGCAGAATATACTCGCTGGCTACGCCGAGCCAGTCGTAGGTTCCTTTGAGAACGGGTTTGCCGGTGAAAACACCGATTGAGCCGGTGATTGTCGTCGGTTCGGCGATGATTTTGTTGGCGTTGCAGGCGATATAATAACCGCCGGAAGCGGCGACATCGCTCATCGAAACCACAAGCGGTTTTTTCGCTTTGGCGTTTTCGAGCGCGTGCCACATTACATCGGACGCGAGCGATGAACCGCCGGGAGAATCAACGCGCAAAACGATGGCTTTGATCGAACTGTCGTTTGCCGCGTTGTTGACGGCATCAACCAGCGTGTCCGAACCGACGCTTTCACCGCCGAACGTGCCGCTGCTGGATTTTCCGCCGGTGATCGTGCCGGAAGCGTAAACGACGGCGATCTTTTCGCCCGTGTTCAAACCGAGCGAATCCGCCGGAACATCGCGGTAATCAATTCCGTCAACCGTGCGAAGTTTATCGTCCTGTTTATAACCGAGCCGCGCTCTGAAATCTTCATCAATTTGGTCGCGGTAAGTCGCGCCGTCAATCAGTTTAAGCTGCTGCGCTTCGGGCGCGTGGTGCGGCGCGGTGTTAATAATCGCTTCGACATTTTCGGGCGAAAGTTTGCGGTCTTCGGCGATGGCGGTTTTGAAACGTCCGAAAAACTCGTCCAGCAGAGCGTTGGTAACTTCGCGCTGTTCTTTCGTCATTTCCTTGTCGGTGAATTGATTGGGTGCGGTTTTGTATGCGCCGATTTTTATAAAATCCGGTTCGATGCCGAGTTTGTCGAGCGAACCGCGAAAAAACATCGCCTGCGCCGCCAGACCGTTGACGTACAAATCTCCGGCGGGCGGCACGAAAATCTTTTCGGTCGCTGCGGCAATGTAATAATCTTTGTTCAAACCGAATTCCATAAACGAATAAATCGGTTTGCCCGAAGTGCGAAAATCCTTAATCGCGTCGCGCAGTTCGTCGGCTTTTCCCCAACCCATTTGTGTAAGTTCAATGTCGAGCAGAACCGCGCCGACACGATTATCAACCTTGGCTTTGCGAAGCTGCGTCAGCAGACTGGAAAATGACATCGGCTGATTGATGCCGATCATTTTCGCCGTTTTATCTTCCGGCGCGTAATCGGGAATATTGCCCGAAATGTTCAAAACCAAAACGCTGTTTTCAGGCACGTTCGGTTTGCCGATTGATTCGACAATCAGCGCGATTCCGATAATTGCCACTAAAAAAACGGCGAGAATAATTCCGCCGACGATGAGAAGAACTTTACCTGTTTTTGACATTGCCATTTTTAAATTTTACTCCAAAAAACTTTTTGCTCCTCGCTTGAACGCGAAACATTTGTTTATTTTACGTATCAGCTTGAAAAAAGTTTGTTTTAGTTAAATGAACAATAAATTGTTGCTTCCGATAATCAAATTTTAATTCAATATATAATTATTCGAGCGATGAAAATTTCCCATTTTTTGGAGCGTAAATTTTAATTAAAATAATGAGGCTTGATTTTCCAAAATTTCCGCATCAATAGTTTTTTGTCCGAACAGTTCTTTCAATTTGCCGACGCTTGCCGGCGCGTGTCCTTCGTAATAATTGCTGAAATAAACAAAAACTTCTTTCGCTTTAATCTTTTCGATTTCCTCTTTCCACATTTGCAGATTCGCGTCTTGCGGACGATAAATTTTATCGAATTTCGTCAAATCCCGTTCTCCCATAAAACGAACGTAAGCGAAATTCGCCGTCGGTTTTGCCATCGCTTCAAACATCGTTTCGCGCGGAATCCAACTGCCTTCGACCAAACATAAAGCGACTTTATTTTTTTCCAACTCTTCAAACGTCCAGTCAATTATCCATTCTCCGGCGCGAAATTCGACGGCGAAACGAATATCTTTGGGCAATTGTGGGAGAAATTCCCGCAGATTTCGCGCATTTTCCTTGTTCGCGTTAAACTGCGGCGGAAGCTGAATCAAAACGACGGCGAGTTTTTCTTTGAGCAGTGCAATTCTTTCGCAAAATTCTTCCAAAATTACAAGAGACGCTTTTCGCAAAGCCAGATTGTGAGTGATTTCCTGCGGCAGTTTCAGCGAAAAGGTGAAGTTTTCCGGCGTTTTTTGATACCAATTTTCGAGGCTGGAACTATTCGGAATCGCGTAAAATGTCGAATCAACTTCAATCGTATCAAATATTTGCGCGTAAATTTCCAACATTTCGCTCGACTTTGTGCCGCGCGGATAGAAAATTGTTTCGCCGGCGGCTTTCGTCGTCCAATCTTCGTAATTCCAGCCCTGACAACCAATTTCTATTTTGGATTTTAGATTTTGGATTTTGGATTTCATCGGTGAATTGAAAGCGTTGTGAAATACGAGGTTAAGAAATTTGCAGGAATAATAAGATAAAATTTTATCTATGTTTATCTTATTATTCCTGCAAATTTCTTTTTGTTTTTTGATTTCCTAAAATCCGCGCTAGTTTTGCAGAAAAATTTTCCGATCAATTGCTGCCGGATTTCCAATGACGACGAAGCGGATGTTTTTCATATATTTATTGGAAACTCTCTGAATGTCTTCGGGCGTAACCTTCCGAACTTTGTCCAAAAAATCGAAAGCGTTGCGCCAACCGCCGCCGATTAATTCATATTTGGCGAGTTCGGCGGCTTGCGCGGCGTTGGTTTCCTGTCCGAGATAATACGTCGTCAAATAATGTTCGGCGATGCCGGAAATAATATCGTCGTTGATTTGTTTCGTTTTCAAAAGTTTTATCTGGTCAAGCATCACGCTGACGGCTTGATTCGCGTCAACGGCAGTAACGTAAATATTCGCCGTGTTCGACGCAGATGAGCCGAGTTCCGCATTCGGCGCGTAGGACAATTGCCGTTTGCCGCGAACTTCATTAAACACAAGACTTTGCAGAATGGTCATCGCCACGCGCATCGCGTAATAATCGGGATTATCGAGCGACGGCGCGTTGAAAACGCCCTGCACGTAGTTGGTCGGCAAAGAGCGCGTCGTTACATCCAATGTCGCTTTTGAAAAGTCGAGCGCGGGAAAAGGCTGTTCCTTATAATCTCCGCGCGGAAGTTTGCCGAGCGTTCCGGCGATGCGCGTTTTTAGCTCATTCGGGTCAACATCGCCGACGACGACGAGCAAAAGCCGCGAATTCTGCATTACTTTTTGGTGATAATCTGCCAATTCCTTCGCTGTAAATTTGCCGATGGTTTCCAGATTTCCGTTGACATCATTGGCGTACGGATGATTGGCGTAAATAACTCTGTCCTGCAAAACCTGCAAAAAATTATCGTTGTCGGTTTCCCGTTCGCGCAAGCCGGTTAAGTCTTTTTCACGCGCCTGTGCGATATTTTCGGCGGTGAAAGTCGGGTTCAAAATTATATCGGTGAAAATATCCCACGAGCGGTCAAAATTCTGCCGCGTCGAAGCCAAGCTGACAACACTGTAATCGCTGCTTGAACTCGAACCGATGCTGCTGCCCGTCCGTGCCAGATCGCGTCTGAGAGTTTCACGTGGAAAATTTTTACTGCCTTCGGTGGAAACGTCGAGCATAAAATTTTCAATTCCGGCATTTTTATCGCTGATATTTCGCGCACCGCCGCGAATAAAAAGTCCGGCGGCAACCGTCGGCGCATTTTCACGGCGTTTGACCAAAACCTTTAACCCGTTGACATCAAATTCCGTAACGAGCGCGGCTTGATCGGCGATGCTCGATTTGCCCGTCGTTTGAGCAAAATTCGTAATAACCAAAGATAAAGTCAGTAATCCGATTGCCAATAATTTTTTATTGATAATTGATAAATGATGAATGATAAATGTCATATTATTTTCCGATTAAATCCTGTTCCGTAATTTCAGCTTTGGCTTGCGCGTCCGATGAAATAAGCGCGATGCCGACGTGCGGCTTGTCCTGAATATATGTTTTGACGTAGCGATTGATGTCTTGGCGCGAAGTGGCGCGAAGATTTTTGTAATAACCGCGAAAATAATCAATGCCGGTTGAAGACCACCAAAAACCTAAAGTGTGCGAATAATCGCTGAGTTTTTCGCGGTCAAACAAATCTCTCGATTCGAGAATCGTTTTAGCGTTGGCGAGTTCTTCGTCGGTGAAATAATCCGGTTTGTCGAATTGCGCGACTTCGGCGTAAGCGGCTTTGAGCGCGGCTTTCGCTTTGTCCGGCGTTGTAACCAGTGCCAGCGAAATCGGTCCGACATTTCTCTGTGTGTAATAACCGAGATCAACCGCCGAAGCCAAGCCGGAATCAACCAAATCGCGCTCAAAACGCGAATCAGGCTGGGTCAAAATATACGAAAAAACGTCCGCCGCGTAAGTCGCCGCGTCGTCTTTACCGATTGACGGACCTTGCCAGCCGACTTGAATCAACACATTTTGAACGGGCTGTTCGACAATTTCGCCTTCGCTTTTCGTCAAAGACGGATGTTCAACCAACGGAAATTCTTTGAACGGATCAACTTTTCTGCGTTCCCAACTGCCGAAAATCTGTTCAGCTTGTTTGAAAACTTCTTCCGGTTTAACGTCGCCTGTAACGACCAGCGCGGCGTTGTTCGGCACATAATAACGCGATTGGATCAGGCGCATTTTGTCGGTTGTCGCCGTCAAAACCGTTTCGCGCGTGCCGAGCGGTTGTTTGCGCGTCGGATATTTATAAAATAATTTGTCTTTAAGTGCGCGGTCTAAATAAAAAAACGGATTCGATTCATTGCGGTCAATTTCTCCGACGACGACCTTTTTTTCCTGTTCAAATTCATCCTTATCAAAAGTCGGGAAGCGAACCGCGTCGTTTATCAGGCGCAGCGCGCTCGAAAGATACGGGCTGGTTGTCGTGTAAAAATAATTTACGACTTCTTCGCGCGTCGTTCCGTTGTAAATATCGAGCTGCGAAGCGTCATTCAAATACGCGACGTTTCCGATTTTCGAGCCTAATTTAAGTGTGTCCGTACAATTTTCGCCGTTAAAATATTGCGTGTTGCCGTATTGAGCGGCGACTTGACATCTGTATAACAAACTCGCCTGATTCGGCTTAAAAAACATATGTTCGTAAAGATGCGACAAACCGTTAAGTTCAGGTGGTTCTGTAAAAGAACCGTTGCGAACGTCCAGTTCAACCGTTACGAGCGGCACGGAAGCGTCCGGCAAAACGATGACTTCTAAACCGTTCGGCAAAACTTTGTTGACAAACGGAACTTCGAGAGCCTGCGGCGCGACAGATTTAACTGCCGTTGTATTTTGCGGCTTAACTTGCACAGGTTTTGCCGTTTGTGCAAAACTGACGTTAGTTAAAATTGATAAAAGCAGCAGCGAATTTATAAATATTTTTTTCACTAATAAAACTCCAAAAAGAAATTTAAGTTGTTGTTTTTACGCTGTTTTTGCGAAAAAGTTTTAATTCAAAAAACAAACATAAAAGGAGAACAAATTATGGAACGCGACAATTTGATGCACGGAGCGCGAACGGCGTTGAATCAAAATTCGGAAATGCGTGAATGGTGTGAAACTTTTTTGAAATCGAAGGAACGCACGACGAAAACGGAAATGACGGACGAGGAATTTGAAAAGCACTGGAAATATCACAAACCCGAAATTATGCACGCCGGCGCGGCGGAAGCGGTTCAGGCGTATAAAAGTAGAAATATTGAAAACTGATTTCTACTTTCCAAGCAATCTGTCGGATGAAGTTTGCGCCGATAAGCCGTCGAGGTTGAGCCGCGTCATTCCCCCCGCGTCGGAAAATGCCTGCATTCCGGCGCGTTTCCGATTACTTATAAAGAAAAAAGCGAAACCGACAATAATTCCCGCGAGAACGGACAAGCCGAGTCCGCCGACGATTGCCTTTGTTGTAGAAACAAAAAGGTCGGAAGTTGATTCGATAAAAGCTCTCTCCGCGCGTTTGAAGGCAAACGGGTCTTCTCCCAACCATTGAATGTTTTTCTCGTATTTCACCTGATCGAGCAAAGCGTTTGCCGACGCTTCATCATTTCCATCAAAAACAAAGGCGTTATAATTTCCGATCCGGCGATAAAAAATCGGCGAAGTTTGTCCGCCTTGCGCCAAATTTTGTCTGATTTTATTGTCGGCATCAACCGAACCCTGCGGCGTTGTAAATTCGACGATGAGCAATTTTCCCTGCGGATATGGTGCGGTAACAGCTTCCGTGCCGCCCACAAAATCAATCGAATTTAAAACGGGACGCGCACCTAAAGCGTTTTGCAGATCATCGGCATTTAGAATATAATTTGCACGATTTCGTGCATTCTCCCAATCGGGCAAATGTTTAACCAAAACGGGAATTCCTTCTTTTTCGGAAATTTCCTGACTTTTTATGTGGGTTAAAGATTTGTCCTGAGAATAAATTGCGCCGGTCAAAAATAAAACAGCACAAGCAGAAACCAAAAATTTAACAAATAAAACCTTTTTCACCTTCGTATTCTCTCCATTCGGGAATTTTCTTGAATAATTTTGGAATAATAATACTAGCATCATTTGAAAATCAACAATAGTCAGTAGCAATTCGATACGTTTGTAAAAAACAGCAATATGAGTCAACTACTACACGATTTGGTTTAAATCCAAACTATGATGATTTGCGAATATAATAGTATGTCTAAAAAAGTGAAACAAAAGGGATTGCCAAGCGTGAAATTAGTTTATGGCTTTTATAAATAATAATTGTGGCACACTAATTGATGTAGAAACACACGGGGGAACAAGAAAATGACAACAATGACCGAAACATTAGATTATCCGATTTTACAGGAAACGGCAGAAGCTAAAAACGATAAAAAAGGCTTTATTGAAAAGAGAGAAATCGTTGATATTAAATCAGCCAAAGATTTTGATTTGACGAAACTTGCCGCTAAAGGAAATATGGCGGCGTTTGAAGAGGTTTATAATCGTCATCACCGGAGAGTTTATTCAATTTGTTTGCGGATGCTCCAAAATACTACTGAAGCGGAAGATTTAACGCAGGATGTGTTTATTCAACTGCATCGCAAAATCGGCAGTTTTCGCGGCGATTCGGCTTTTACGACGTGGCTCCATCGTTTGACGGTCAATCAAGTGTTGATGCACTTTCGTAAGCGAAATGTGAAGTTTGAAAAAACGACCGAAGAAGGCGAAACTCCGGTTCAGATCGTCAGCGGAACGCAGAATCCGCGAAAAATGCCGGTGGTTGACAAAATCGCCATCGAAAACGCGATTGAAAAACTGCCGAACGGTTATCGCAATGTGTTTGTTCTGCACGATGTCGAAGGTTACGAACACGAAGAAGTAGCCAGAATTTTAGGCTGTTCAGTCGGAACGTCGAAATCGCAACTGCACAAAGCGCGTCTAAAACTGCGGAAACTTTTGCAGAAAAAAGCTCCGCCGAGATTGTTCGGAATTTAACGACGGTTATAAATTTTACGATAAACAAAAAGCGAAGGATTCTTTAATATTAAAGAATCCTTCGCTTTTTTCGTTCACGTTAATAATGTAAAAAGTCTTTTAGTTTATGAAATTTAAGTAAAATAACTCTCAATGATTTTGATATTTCTCCGCTCCAATTCCGCCACAAATTTTTCCGCATCAATCGCTTTTTCCTGCGGAGTCGCGCCGCGCATTTTAACATCGCCTTTTGCCATCATTTGCGCGATGATCGAAGCGGGAAAAGCCGTCGTTCGCATCATCGCGCTCAAATTCGTCGTTTCGTCAAATTTATCAACAATATCGTAACGCAATCGCTTTGTTTCACCATTTTGTTCGCCGACAAATTCCAATCGAATCAGAACAAAATCGGGTTCGTCGGCGGGAAGATGTTTTTGCAGAAGTTCGCCGAAAATCTTGCGCGGCGTAACTTTCGCATAATCCGCTAAAATTTCTTCGCTCGAACAAAAACCGAGATCAATCATCGTCTTAAATTTTTCGCAGTGTCCGGCGTAACGAATAGTTTTATAATCCAATTCGCGCAACTCGCCGAGAAAAGTTTCGGGCAAAGTCGAAGTTCCGCCCGAAGTTTGAAACGCTTCAAGCGCGGGAAAGTTTTCAAATTCCAGAGTTTCGAGTTCGGTCATTGATTCGACTTCTACAATTTCGCCGCCGCGAATGACACGCACCGTTTCGATATATTCGTTAATCAAACCTTCAACCGAAAAAACAAGTTGATAATCAAGCGGCGGCTTTGGATTTTGCGGCAGACCGCCGACGCGAATGTGGATTTCTTCAATTTTTTCAAAACGATTTGCGCCGTGCATCGCCAAAATCGAAACCATTCCGGGCGCGAGTCCGCAATCGGGAATAATGTTGATTCCGGCTTTTTTTGCTTCTTCATCAAGCGCGAGTTGTTCATCAACAACATAATTATTTCCGCCCAAATCACAAAAATTTGTGCGAGTTTCAATCGCGGCGCGTGAAAGTTTTTCGTTATACCAGTAATTAACGCACGAAATCGCTGCATCGTGTTCGCGCATTACAGAAACCGTTTTTTCATAATCCAAAACATCGAGTTCGACTGCCGAAATTTTCGGACTTCCAATAATTTCGGCGACTCGCTTGGCTTTTCCTAAGTTGGCATCGGCAATTGTAATCGCTTCAACTTCCGGCGAATTAAACGCTAAATCAAAAACTGCGCCATGTCCCATTCGTCCAGCGCCAAGAACTAAAATTTTCATATTTTTTTTCAGTTGTCAGTTGTCGGTTGTCAGTGAAATCTAATTCTGATTGTCGAAAGTAATTGGATGTGAACAAGTAAAACCGACAACCGATAACTGACAACCGATAACTGCTAATCAGTTCCAATCTTCCCATTCTTCGGGTTTTTCGGCGGCTAATCTTTCGCCGGCGTATTCCCAAACTTTTTTTCGCCACAGGCGGAGCGATTCGGTAAGTTGAAAAGCGACTTGCGGATGCGCGGCGTTGCGTTCGACGCGAATAACCTGCGCCGGAAACGTAAACTTCATCATCGGCATTTTCCATTATTGTCAAATTAACTTTGCTCCCGACCGATGGAAGTTGGCGCGGCAGAACAGCCAGAGTTCCGTGCGGTCCGACTTTTTCCGTCAAACCTTCCTGAGTAATTTCCTGCCCGTTTTCATCTTTTCAGTTAACGCGAATTGGAAATGAAATGTTGTGGCGTGAACCTTTGCGGCGTTCCTGCATATTTTTATTGTTCTCCTCAATTTTTTTATCGTTTGAAATATACGAAATTAGACGTTGGAAGTATAACAAAGCGGTGAGTTTATGGACATTTCAATCAAAGCCTCATTACTCTACCAATGTTAAACCGGTTAATCAAGACTGGACAAGCCTTGATATGAAGTGATAGTATCAGAAACTGTTTTTCAAGAAAGTCCAATTGGGCTTTTGTTTTTATTAGTCAATCAAATCAAATACAAACAATTTCGATTAATTGCAATAAAAAAAATCTACTAATTTTTATTGTATCGGAAATATGTATGGCTGACGAAAGGAAAACAAAACACAAGGAAAATTATAATGAAAAATACAGCAAGAATAAGCATCTTGCTTGGCGCAATCGCATTAGTCGGAGTTTTATTTTATTTCCAGCCGACAGCAGAAGCCAAGCCGATTTTTGAAATAGAAATAGATTTACAAAATAATTTACAACAACAAATAATTCAACAAAACATTTTACAACAACAAACAATTCAACAAAATAACCAAACAACCCAACAAACAAACGACTCTCAAAAAACAGAAATCCAACAAGACGACGAATCCAACATAGAAGAAAACAGTGAAATGGCGGTGGAGGCAAGAAACTTCAGGGCAACCGCTTATTGTTTAAAAGGCAGAACGGCGAACGGCGGAAGCGTCAGACGCGGCATTGTCGCCGCCGATCCGCGAATTTTACCGCTCGGAACGCGCATCCAATTGGATGCCGGTTCTTACAGCGGAACTTACACAGTCGCCGACACGGGCGGCGCGGTCAGAGGTCGAATCTTAGACGTTTGGGTACCAAACTGCGCGGAAGCCAATCGTTTCGGACGCAAAAGAGTTAGGGTCAGCGTTCTGGGCAGAAAAAAACGAAACAGATCATAATATCAAAATTATAATCATTCAAAAAAAGCGGGTTTGAGTTATGAAACATAACTCAAACCCGCTTTTTAATTTCTATACTTATTAATGACTGGTTGACGACATTACACTTGGTTGAGCAATGTGATGTTTTGTGCAGGCATTCTCAATAAGTTCTTGTATTTTACCTTCGATTTTGCTTTCATCGGCTAAACCGGCATTTGTAACTTCGGAAACAATCAGGAACTTAGCTTTTTCGAGTAAACTTTGCTCGCGGAAGGAAAGTTTTTTCTCCTGACTCAAAAAGGTCAGCTTTTTCAAAACATCAGCCGCTTCAAAAACGTCGCCGGATTGCAGTTTTTCATTGTATTCGCGCGAACGAACTTTCCAATCGCTCGAAACATCATCAAAATCTTTCGCTAAATCATTGACTAAATTTTTGTACTGTTTCGATGTAATAATCGGTCTGACTCCGATGTTTTCAGCGTTTGCCGTCGGTACAAAAATCGTCGAATTATCGCTTAAAACCCGCAGTGAATAAAAATTCATCGAATTACCGGCAATTTTCTTCTTCTCGATATTTTCAACCAGACAAACGCCTTGATTGGGATAAGCTACTTTTTGACCAATGTTAAGTTCCATATTCATTTTTTTCTCCTTTAAGTTAAATTCCAAGACAAAATCCGAAGATAAGTTCAAACAGATTATCGTGTGAAGTTCCGATTTACTTTTGCTCTTAGCATTATAACACAAAACCGAAATTTTCGTGGGGAAAGTCGCAAACAGTTGTTTTCTATGTTTTTTTTGGGAGTTCGACGGAGAAAATAGTGCCTTTAGAAAGAAAAGATGCGACGGTGATTTCGCCACCGTGAAGACGCGCTAGATGTTTGACGATTGCCAAACCCAAACCCGTGCCGCCGATTTCGCGTGAACGGGCGCGGTCAGTGCGGTAAAAGCGTTCAAAAATTCGCTGCAGATGTTCGCCGGAAATTCCTTCGCCCGTATCAGCAACCGCAATTGTATCTTTCGTTTCGTGGGCAGTGTAGCTGACTGTAACGCTTCCGTCTTCGACATTAAACTTTATCGCGTTGTCAATTAGATTTGTCAGCATCTGTTCGAGCCTGATAACATCGGCAAAAACGCGGACATCGGAGGAAACTTCGTTGATTAATTTAACGCGGCGTTCGGCAGCCTTGGTGGAAAGGTTTGTAAAAACTTCTGAAACGTGCGCTGACAGATTTAATTGCTTCGACTGGAGTTTGATATTGCCTGATTCGATGGTTGAAAGTTCGAGAATATCGTCAATCAAATGGTGCATTCGCCGGGCATTCTTGCGGATTACACTTAAAAAATGCTGATTATTTTCCTTGTCGTCAATCGCTCCGTCTTCGAGCGTTTCGACAAAAGCCAAAATCGAGGTCAAAGGTGTGCGAAGTTCGTGCGAGATGTTCGAGAAAAATTCCTGTCGCACACTTTCGAGATGTTTTATTTGCGTAATATTGTAAAAAACGCCGATTGCGCCGTTTGTTTGATCCAATTGAAGCGGCGCGATATGCACTTCGTACTTTTGTTTTTCAACGCCCGGAATTTCAAGTTCGATGTCGGAAGAATGACCATTTTGCAGAGCTTTACGAAACGCTTCGTGCAAGGAGAGATCGCGGATAACTTCGCTCAGACGTTTTTCTTCGAGATGTCCGTTTTTGCGCCCGAACGCTTCGTAAGCAGCGCGGTTTGAAGCCAAGATGCGCGTGTCTTCCCCAACGACAATCGCGCCTTCGCGCAGTGTTTCGAGAATTTTGCCAAGAAATAAACGTGAATTTTTTTCGTTCGTTTCCTTGACGAAAAGAGAATTTAGAAAACTCATAATTGAAAGATGAAAGATGAAAGATGTCAGATGTCAGTAAGAAAAATCCAACATCTGACATCTTTCATCTTTCATCTCATTTGGATTCGATAAACCTGTAACCGACACCGACGACAGTTTCAATGCAGTTGCCGCAATCGCCCAATTTTTGGCGCAACCGGCGAATGTGAACGTCGAGCGTGCGCGTGTCGCCGTAATAGCTGTAACCCCAAACATTGTCGAGCAGATTTTGGCGCGTGGCAACGCGACCGGCGTTTTTAATAAGATGCGTCAGCAAAGCAAACTCTTTGCGCGTCAATCTTACATTTTCGTCGCCGCAGGTAACGCGCATATCGGCGAAATCAATTGACATTTTATCGTCCTCGTAATTTTGCGTTTCATCGTCTTTTTCGACACGCCGCAAAACAGCCCGAACGCGGGCGACGACTTCTTTGACCGAAAACGGTTTGACAATATAATCGTCCGCGCCGATGTCCAAACCGGCGATCTTATCAACTTCGGCGGCTTTGGCGGTGAGCATTATAATCGGCGTTTTTTCCGTCAGCGGTTCGCGCCGCAGACGGCGGCAGAGTTCCATTCCGCTCATTCCGGGAAGCATCAAATCCAAAACAATCAACGCGGGCGGATGTTTTTCATCGAGCGCGAGCCGCAGACCTTTTTCGCCCGATTCGGCAATTACCGGACGAAAACCTTCGCGTTTGAAATTATATTCCAAACTTTCCGCAATGTCCGGGTCGTCTTCGACAATTAAAATTTCAGGCAGCATATTCTTTATGTCCTTCGTCCTTAGTCATTTGTCCTTTGTTTTTCGTCAAAACGATAATTTCTGAGATTTAGCAAAGGACAAATGACTAAGGACAAAGAACTAATTTATTGATGTTTGATAAAAACCGCTTCCTTCATATAAACGGTCAGTTCGCAAACGTCTTTGACGTAATCGCCGATGCGTTCGAGATTTTTGGCGACGAATAAAAGCCGCGCTAATCGTGTTGATTTCGTCGCGTCCTGCGACATCGTTTCCATCAAATTTTCGACCAGACGATCATAAATTCGGTCAACTTCTTCATCTTGTTTGATAAGTTCCCGCGCTTTTTCAGAATCGTTTGAAGTAAAAGCGTCGAGCGCGGATTGAAGCATTTCCAAAGCGCGTTCCGCCATTTCATTTAATCCGCCGTAAGTTTTAAGTTCCGGCTCGTCGTTTAATTCAAGTGCCGCCCGCGCGATGCTTGTCGCGTGATCGGCGATTCGTTCGAGAACGGGCGTGATCTTAAAAATAGAAATAACCATCCGCAATTCGCGGGCAACCGGACGACGCAAAGTCAAAACCTCAACGCTCAAACGATCAATTTCCAATTCCAGACGGTCAATTACGCGGTCGTTTTCCAGAACCTGATTGGCGACATCGCTGTCGCGTTTGATTAGCGCGTGCATCGCTCTCTGCAATGCGAGTTCGACTTCGCCGCCCATCAGCAAAAGTCTGTCGCGTAAAATATTTAGTTCGCGCTCCAAAAGTTTTCTCTGCTCCATTACTAGAAATGTAGAACAAAACGCCCGATTATAAAAGCGCGAAGTTGGAATAACGGTTTTCAGAATAGACGGAAGGCTTTAATGTGATGTGAACGAATTATTAAATTTATGTTAAATAATTGTTGGAGCGTGGACGACTCGTCCGCCAACAAGCGAAGTTGCAAGCCTTCGCATTGAAGAATGATTCTAGAAAAGTGAGGTGGGCAACGATTCGCTGCGCTCTCGTGGGCGGACGAGCTGTCCGCGCTCCGACTGTTTATTCTTCAAACATTTTACGCAAACTTTCGGTATAAGGTTTTCTGGCGACACCTTTTTCGGTAATTATTGCCGTAACTAAATCATTCGGCGTTACGTCAAAAGCGTAATTGCTAACCTCAATTCCTTCGGGCGCAAGCTGAATATCCTGAACGTGCGTTATTTCCCGAATATTTCTCTCTTCAATCGGAATTTCTTCGCCCGTCGGACAATTCATATCAACCGTTGACAGCGGCGCGGCGACGTAGAACGGAATATTATGCCGTTGCGCGAGAACGGCGACCATATAAGTGCCGATTTTATTGGCGACATCGCCGTTCGCCGCGATTCTGTCTGAACCGACGACAACCGCTTGAATCAAACCTTTTTTCATTGTGTGTCCACTCATATTGTCGGTAATTAAGGTTACGGGAATATCGTCTCTAAGAAGTTCCCAAGCCGTCAGACGTGCGCCTTGCAGATACGGGCGCGTTTCGTCCGCATAAACGGAAATCTTTTTGCCTTGATCAACCGCGCCGCGAATTACGCCGAGCGCAGTTCCCCAAACGCCGCCGGTTGCCAATGCGCCCGCGTTGCAATGCGTCAAAACCGTCGAATTATTTTCGAGCAGTTCGCCGCCGAATTTGGCGATAAGTCTTTGTGATTCGATGTCTTCTTCGTGAATGTCTTTCGCGTCTTTTATTAAAATCTGTTTGATTTCCGAAACTGATTTGCCGTCCGTTTTAGCTTTCGCAAATGTGCGTTTCATCCGGTCAATCGCCCAGAAAAGATTAACGGCAGTCGGGCGCGTTTTGCTCATCACGTCGCAAATATAATCTAACTCTTCTTCCAGATCGTTAACATTTGTGCCGACAAAGTTTTTCGCTCCCAACGCGATGCCGTAAGCGGCGGAAACGCCAATCGCCGGCGCGCCGCGCACGACCATATCACGGATGCCGTCGGCAACTTCCGTAAAACTTTTTAATGTCAGCCATTTTTCTTCAGTCGGCAAGCGGCGTTGGTCAAGCATCAAAATGCCTTTGTCGCTCCATTTAACAGGTATAATCATTTGTAAATTGTTGTTCCTTATAATTAAAATTTCATAGAGATGATAAGAAATTAGCTTTCAAGACGCAAAGTTTTTTTTTTGATTTCTATTTTGAGCAATGTAAATTTGAAGTATTGTTGAGAACTTTAAAACTTTAATCTTTCGGTGCAGAATTATTACGAACTGGATTTTCACCAAAAATTTATGGAAAACAAAAAATCAACCGAATTTTGTTTAATTGTCGAAGGAAATTACGAAAATATCGAAGAAGCCAAGCACGCTTTGCAAGACCCGTTTATTGAAGATTATGTCGAAGAACACGGCAAATTTCGGCTGAACAATTTTGAAGATATTCGAGTAACAAGCGGAATTTCGCTCGGCGATTTGGAAATTGAAATGATCGAAGAAGAAGTTTTTGAGATTTCCTGCCGCAGTTCGCCGCTTGTTTTGACGGAACGAAAAGCCGAGAAATTAGCGGAAACTCTGAGAAGACAGGCGATGTTTGATGAAATTTACGTCGAACCTTTAGAGTAAATATTCAATCTTTTTTCGGCAGCGTCATCGTTTTGCCTTCGGAATCCATTTCGAGATGGCGCGTCGTTCCTTCGACAACGCTCGGCGGTGCGAGATCGCCGGTTTTGTAACGCGATTCGGGCGAGATGTAATCGGTAATTGATGACGAAAGTTCGTTTTGAGTGTTTTCTCTCAAAACATTTTGAGTTTCCGCCGGCGTAACCGAAATCATACTTTTTTCGTTCTTGCGAAGCTGGATAATTTGCGCGAAGCCCGCGCCGATACACGAAAAAGCCGGAATCAGCATCCAAAACCACCAGCCTGTTCCCATCACCGAAAATGCCAGCACAATCGTAACTGCCAAAAAAGCGATGCCGGTGAAAAGTTTGGTCATCGCGCCTTCCCAGTGAACGGGTTTGCCTTTTTTATCCCGCAGCTGCATCGGATCAAGCGGCGGCATCATTCCAAACCGATTCACTCCGTTTTTGAAGTTTTCCAACGAAGCGTTCGAAGCCGGACTCAAATCTGTTCCGCAGTTTCTGCAAAATTTTCCGTTGTCAGGATTTTTTGTCCCGCATTTTTGGCAAAACATAATATTCTGTTACGAGTAAAATTAAAAATGGTTCAACACTTATCCTAGATATTATCTCTGAAAATATATCAGAGTAAAGAGCAAAAGCGTTTTTTAATTTTCTGCTGACTATTCTCAATAGTTTGTAAAATTTATTCGCATAAATTCAATTTAAGATACATTCAAACTGAAATACGATGCGTTTGATGTTGAAAAAATTTTACAATATCGTATTTTTTGCCTAGAATAAGGTTGATTATTTGGTCGTTCGCTTGAATTCCATTTGCGTCAAATCGTTTATCGA
This sequence comes from Pyrinomonadales bacterium, assembly GCA_038232235.1. Lineage (GTDB taxonomy): Bacteria > Acidobacteriota > Blastocatellia > Pyrinomonadales > Pyrinomonadaceae. Next base: position 21,844 of record JBBSIE010000045.1, read on the forward strand.
ACATTTTAAGAAGAATAGTAAATAAAATTCTGTCCGTTCTTAATTATTGCGTAATTGCTTAGATAGTGTTTTGATTGTTTAAGTTTTAATTGAAAATAGTCGAACTTACTAAAATTTCAATAAAATATGAAAAAATTGTTAATAAGCAGCATATTTATTCTCACAGTCGCCGGATTATTATTTTTGATATATCCGTATATCAACACGATGGCAGACAGAGATATTCCGTTCGATGATGACGAGCCGGATATGCCGAGTTTTCTGAAAACGAATATGAGCAAAGAGGATTTTATGCTGCTCAGAGCCGAAAATATCGCTTTGCTGCGCGGTCTTGATACTGCAAAACCGAATTCGCGTTCAAAAGCGGTTGCGGAATTAGAAAAAAGCGAACTTGCCCAAAAACGGCTTGAAACAAATCAGCCGTCCGCAGCGTGGAAATCGCTCGGTCCCGCGCCGATTCCGATCAGCGTAAGCACCTCATACAGCGGGCGCGTTTCGGCAATCGCGGTTCATCCGACTAATCCGAATATCGTCTACGTCGGCGCGGCGCAGGGTGGTTTATATCGCACGCTCGACGGCGGCGCGACGTGGACACCTTTGATGGACGACGCGCAATCGCTGGCAATCGGCTCGATTGCCATTTCGCCGTCCGATCCGACGACGGTTTTTGTCGGAACGGGCGAAGCCGCATTTTCCGGCAATAGTTTTTTCGGCGTGGGCGTTTATCGCATCACGAACGCCGACACTTCGCCGACTCTTTCAGGACCGCTCAATCTCGGAACGAGCGGAAACGATGTTTTTACCGGACGCGCGATCAGTAAAATTATCGTTCATCCGAGCGATTCGAACATTTTATTCGCAACCACGACGAGCGGCACCGGCGGAATCGGCGGCGGAACAAACGGGCTGAGCTTGCCGAACGCCGGAGTTTTTCGCACGACAAACGCGATGGCGGCAAGCCCGACGTTTGAAAAACTGACAATTCAGGGAACGCTTTCCGCCACCCGTTCAGTAACGGACGCAGTTATCGAACCCGGAAATCCGGCTCGCCTGATAATTGTGGTCATCGGCAACGGCGGCGACGGCGGCATTTATCTTTCAAACGACGCGCTCAACGCCGTGCCGACTTTCACACGAACTTTAACGACCGGCGATGGCGCAGACACCGGACGCGCTGAACTTACGGCTAACAAAGTCGGCGGCGTAACGACGATTTATGCCGCCAGCGGAACAGCCAGCGGAACGCTTTATAAATCAATTGACGGCGGCGCGACATTCGTGCAGACAATCACCAACAATTTTTGCAAACCACAATGTTTTTATGATATTGCGGTAACGGTTGACCCGAATGATGCAAATAAAGTATATCTCGGCGGTTCGTCCTCATTGATATTTGGACGTTCAGCCAATGGCGGAATGAGTTTTACGAATAGTTCGTCAGGTTTGCACGTTGACACGCAGGCGTTCGGCATTTCCCCGTCAAATCCGAATATTGTTTATTTCGGAAGCGACGGCGGCATCTGGAAGACGAACGATGTCAGCGCAACGCCGATTGTTTGGACATCATTAAATAATGCGACTTTCAGCGCGACCCAATTTCAAAGCATCGCGCTGCATCCGACTGACCGCAATTATACGCTCGGCGGAACTCAGGATAACGGCACTCAATTTTTTGCGGTGGACGGCTCGACCTGGATTCGTTCGGACGGCGGCGACGGCGGCAATGTTGTCATTGACCAAAACGCGACGAATTTCACAGATGTTACGGCATATCATACTTATTTCAACTCGACAGATTCACAAATCGGTTTTACCAGAGCGACAGTCGGCGATCTGACAACCGGCGATCCGACGTGGAGTACATTTTTAGGCTGCGGCGGCACGGCAAACGGCATTGACTGTTCGGACGCGACGCTTTTCTACGCCCCGATGGTGCGCGGTCCGGGCAGTCCGAACACGCTTTATTTCGGCACGGATCGGCTCTATCGTTCAGCTAATACGGGAACAACTATGACTCAAGTCAGTCAGCAATTGACAGGCGGAACGACCTCGTCGCCCGAACGCATCAGCGCAATCGGCATCGCGCCTTCAAATGATAATGTGCGCGTCATCGGTTCGACCATTGGTAGAGTTTATCTTTCGACAACATCAGGCGCGACTGCGATGACTGATATTACCGGCTCGATTCCGCCGCGTTTCGTCGGACGAATTGCGATTGATCCGAACAACAACAACGTCGCTTACGTTACATTGACCGGCTACGGCATTTCGTCGCACGTCTGGAAAACGACAAATTTACTCGGTGGAACGCCGACTTGGACAGCAGCCGGAGCTGGCATTCCCGATGTTCCAACCAATGCTCTTGTAATTGATCCGGCAAACACACTACAGCTTTTTGCCGGAACTGATATTGGCGTATTCCGTTCAACCGACAGCGGCGCAAGCTGGCAGCCTTTTAGCGAAGGTCTGCCGCGTGTCGCCGTTTTCGGTATGGAAATTCAAAATGTTCACCGCGTTTTAAAAATCGCTACGCACGGGCGCGGAATCTACGAGATGGATGTAAGCCTCGCTCCTACTTTCACGCCTTCGGCAACAAAATTCGATTTTGACGGCGACGGTAAAGCTGATATTTCCGTTTTCCGTCCCGATAACGGTGTCTGGTATTTACAGCAATCAGCCAACGGATTCACCGGAATGCAGTTCGGCGCATCATCCGACAAAATCGTTCCCGCCGATTACGACGGCGACGGCAAAACCGACCTCGCCGTCTATCGTTCCGGCGTGTGGTATCTAAACAGAAGTTCGGCTGGTTTTACAGGCATCTCTTTCGGTGAGTCGAACGACATTCCGCAGCCGGCGGATTTTGACGGCGACGGCAAAGCTGAACTAGCGGTTTGGCGACCTTCAAACGGAACTTGGTATATCTATAATTTGGCAGCCAATTCGTTCAACGCCGTCCAATTCGGAACAGCAGCCGACAAACCTGTCGTCGGCGATTATAACGGTGATGCAAAAGCCGATTTTGCGGTTTATCGTCCGTCAAACGGCGTATGGTATATCGCTCGACAAAACGGTACGCCGGCGCAAAACTTTGATTCGATCAAGTTTGGAGAATCAGCCGACAAACCGGTTCCGGCGGATTACGACGGCGACGGCAAAACCGACATCGCTGTCTTTCGTCCTTCAAACGGTTCGTGGTATCTATTGCAAAGCACGAATGGATTTACCGGAAAGCAGTTCGGCATCCAGACGGATTTACCAACACCTGCGGATTACGACGGCGACGGCAAAGCGGACATTGCAGTGTTCAGAGATGGAATTTGGTATTTGCAGCGAACGACACAAGGATTTACGGGTGTCCAGTTTGGCGCGGCGATGGATAAACCAACTTCCAATGCTTTCGTTCATTAATCCTTAATTCAATTTTGTTTGTAAAATGCGGAAAGTCCGTACGAACATTTAATTCGTACGGACTTTCCGCATCACAAACAAACTCTGCAAATAAAAACTTCAATTATTTTTGAGTTGAGTCTTTATTTTATTGTTGACTGCAATTCTTTCAGCAAATCATTCGTCGTCCACTCGTTGCCTGCAAAAACCTTCTGCACTTTGCCTTCGGGCGAAATGACGATTGTCCGCAGCGAATGGTTAAACTGCGTTTTATCGTTTTGGTCAACTTCATAACGCAGCCCGAAAAAATCCGCAATATTTTTTACTTCCTTGTCAGTTCCCGTCGCCAATTGCCAAATCGTAAAATCAGGTTCGGCATTATTTCCCAAATAACCTTGTCCATATGCTTTCAGTTTCGCGGGCGTGTCGGTTTTCGGATCGAAAGAAATACTTAAAAGGCGAATTTTGTCTTTCAAATCAGAATCTTTTAATTTATTGGCGAGATCGCTGAAATTTTTCGACATTAAAATGCAATAATTCGGTAGCGGACATTTCGTATAAATAAATGTAATCGCCAACGCTTTACCGCGAAAATCTTTCATAGAAATCCGCTTTCCGTCTTGATTGGTTAAAGTAAAATCGGGAACTTCCTTGCCGACCTGCGCGAGGTCTTCTCTAATCGGCGGCGCAGGCTGATTCGGATTCGGCGCGGCGACAATCGCAATATTTTCGAGCCAGAATTCGCCCTTCGCGTCGTCAACCACCAAATCGGCGCGAATGTCTGCGTCTTTCGTCAAATCATCCCAAACCCAATCGGCTCTGATCGGGAATTCCATCGTCATCGCGGGCATATAACCTTCGACATCTTCGTGTGCAATTGTCGCTTTTTTGTTCGCCTTGTCAACCGCGACGACTTTGCCGCGAAACGAATAACGCTTGGCATCCGCCGAAGCGGTTTGCGGTTGCGTGTCGGCTTTTTGGCAAGCCGTAAAAAGTAGAATTGAAAATAAAAATAGTAAAAAATAACGCATAAAATTTATTTTTCGGTGATAATCTGCAAATCCGAAATGTTTTTGAAATCCTTATAATTATGTGTAACAAGCGGAATCGAATAAGCCAAAGCGGTGGCGGCAATCCACGCATCGCCAACCGAAACCGGCGTTCCGTTTTTACCGGCTTCAAACTGAATTTGCGCCCATTTCAAACTAATCTCTTGATTTACTTCAATAAAAATGTAGTTTTCTAAGTTCTCTCGAAGTGCATTATGTCGTTTTTTGCTCCAATTATTTTTAAGCGGCATCAATTCGAGTTCGGCGAGTGTTTGCGCGGCGATTATCGCCACTTTTCCTTCGAGATGCGGCTTATATAAATCGCCGCGTGTATCCTTTTTGAAAATATAAGAAACGACATTAGTATCGGCTATCACGAAATTATTCATTCGTTTGCTCCATTTTTATCGTAATGTCTAATTTCGCGCACCATTTCCAGAAATTCGTCTATGTCAACATCTTCGGCAAAATCTCCGTATAAATCTTCGATTCGCTGAATCGGCTTCACACCTTGTTTTCGCGCCATTTCGCGCAGTTCTTCGTGCTTCTTTTCGACATTTTTATCTAACAATATTTGATTCATTCATTTACCTCATTTTTTACTCAATCATCTCCGCAATTTTTAATTAAAACTATCCAAATCAGTCAAATCTTCATAAATCAAACCGCGTCTGTCGCGTTTCGCTTTGGTTGTCGCTTCAAAACCGCCTTCTTCGTTGCGCGAGATTTTGTTTTGCGCGTAAAGACCTTCGAGAACGAATTCACACGCCGAAACGAGTTTTGCCTCGTCGCTTCGCCCGAATCCGAGCGGCACGAGCGTTGATTCGATCAATTCGGGAACGCTTTTTAAAAGCATCACGCATTCTTCCGCCGAAGCCGTTTCCGATAATAATAATTTGTTGCCTTCGTCAAACCAGCGAACCGTCGGCTCAAAATCAATGCCGAGAAAAAAACCTTCAAAAATAATGCCGGCGGCGCGTTTGATAAGTTCTTTGGTTAATTTGGTCGCGCCGATTTGTTCGCCTTCGTATTCGAGTTCTATTTTTCCGGTCATCGAAGGCAAAGCCGCATAAATATCGGAAATGCGCGGCACAATTTCTTTTTCATTGGTTATCAAAGCGCGTCTTTCGGCATTTGAAACGGCGGCTTCGGTGGCGGTGATCGAAAATCTTTGCGAAACGCCGGAACGTTTGTCAATGCGCTGATCGTCGCGGGCTTCAAAGGCGATTTGTTCGATTGTTTCGGCAACAAAATCGGGAATTTCCACTTTAAAGCCATCCAAATCGCCGCGATTCGTCCACGCTTCCTGTTTCGTAATCGCCACGCCCAGACCGATGTCTTTTGGGTAATGCGTCATAATTTCCGCGCCGATTCTGTCTTTTAGCGGCGTGATAATTTTTCCGCGAGCCGTGTAATCTTCGGGGTTTGCGCTAAATACGAGCATCAAATCCAAAGGCAGACGCACCGGATAACCTTTAAGCTGCACATCGCCTTCCTGCATTATGTTGAAAAGTCCGACTTGGATTTTTCCAGCCAAATCCGGCAATTCGTTCATCGCAAAAATTCCGCGATTGGCGCGTGGAAGTAATCCGAAGTGCATCGTCAATTCATCCGACAAAAGATGTCCGCCTTTTGCCGCTTTGATCGGGTCAACGTCGCCGATAATGTCGGCAATCGTAACGTCCGGCGTGGCGAGTTTTTCGACAAATCTCCGGTCGCGTCCGACCCACGCAATTTTCGTTTCGTCGCCGTTTTCTTCGACTTGCTGTCTGCCGAACGCGCTCAACGGTTCAAACGGATTGTCGTTGACTTCCGAACCGGCGATGATTGGCATTTCTTCGTCTAAAAGTTCGGTTAATTGTCTGATAATACGGCTTTTCGCCTGTCCGCGAAGTCCGAGTAAAATTAGATTGTGTTTAGCCAAAACCGCATTGACGATTTGCGGAACGACTGTTTCGTCGTAACCCAAAATGCCTTGAAACAGCTTTTCGCCGTTTCTCAATTTTTTAATCAAATTCGACCGCATTTCGTCTTTGACGGAACGCGAATCGTAATCACTCGCTTTTAATTCACCCAATGTTTGTTCTTTTTTCATAAATTTCCCTTGTTCGTAAATTTTATCAAGATTTAACAAATTGCAGAAGCCCGCACGAAGTAAGGGCGCAGAATACAACGCAGAAATACGCCCTTACTTCGGGCGGGCTTCTGCAATTTGTTAAATCTTGATAAAA
>JBBSIE010000046.1:0-28020 GCA_038232235.1 Pyrinomonadales bacterium
CCGGCTGGACACGCCCGGCTTCGGTTGCCGTTACCTCACGCGGCGTGGCGATGATAAAGTTAATGTAGTCCTCGTCAGTTACTTTTGGCGGATTCATTCTTTAGTTTTATCAAATATCTGTTCAACTGCGTAAGTCCTAATCGTAATCCTGATTGGCGTAAATCAGCCATCGCCAGACGGTCAGACCGGCAATGGCGGCAAGCAGCACGAAACCGACATACATATGTTTGTGAATCTGTTCGTGCGCTTCGTGTTCGAGTTTTTCCTCTTCGCGTTTCATATCGTAATATCCGGCGACAACCGCCAGCACGCCGCCGATTGCCGCTCCGAGAAGCGACCACCAGCCCGCACCGCGCAAACTCTCGCTATGATACAAAAAACCGAAAAAATCGGCGACGACCGAAAGCACTAAAAGCGCAATCGGGAAATGAACTATTGCCGGATGAATTGGCGGCATCTTGATTTCTCCTTGACGGTTGAAAACAAAAAATGCGTCGGGCAAATCCTGATGCAATTTGCCTCAACGCTTTCGTGTTTAACTTGTATATCGCTCCGGGTTTTCCTCAAACTTACGTTTGCAGCCCTCACCACAAAAGTAATAAGTTTTACCTTCGTGTTCGGCTTGCCCGGCGGCTTCACTTTCCTCGACCTGCATTCCGCAGACCGGATCAGTTTGTTTTGCCATTCTGATTTTCCTCCTTTTTTATTAAATTACAGCGGCGTGAAAATGGAAAAACCCATAAATCAAACACCGACTGTTTAGGATTACTTACTAAGGTATTATTATCATAAACGATACTTCTATAAGTTACGTTACATTAGCCTAACCCTAGTAGAGTATATCATAGTCATTTGAGAATGTTATTTAAAGTCGCCTGAATTAGAAAATTTTCCTTTTTATATATGATCAGTATTTTTTCTTTATTTTGCAGTATAAGCGAAGTAGTCAAACAAAAACAGCAAGGTATGTGGAAATACACTTTGCTGTTTTTTGTTTAACTATTGATAGTAAGCGGAAAATATTTAATGAGTATCGTAGGCGGCAATCGGATAATCGCCATCTGTTCCCCACTGCGTAGTGATTGATCCGCCGTCGGAACTTTTCCGAATATAATATGTTCCGTTCGTTCTGCGCCACACGGCAACATCGGTTTTTCCGTCGCCGTCGTAATCGTTTTGAACAGTCAAATCCGGTCCGGTGATCCCCAGATTATAAGCCAGCAAATTGCCGTCGGAACTTTTGCGAACATACCACGTCAGACCATCTCCGGGATTCGCGCCGTCCCGAACCACCGCGACATCCGTCTTGCCGTCGCCGTCATAATCGCCCGGCACCACGACATCGTCGCTAAAGCCGAAAGGTATTGACTGCAAAGTTCCGTTACTGCTTCTGAGAATATAGAAAAATGCCTGATCAAACGAATCTTGACCGGGACGTTGGACGGCAAAATCAAATTTACCGTCGCCGTCATAATCGCCCGGCACGGCAAAATCGCCCGAAAGTCCGAATTGGGCGGCGTAAAAGCCTCTCATACTTCCCAGAACATACCAAACCAGCTTGCCGTTTGTCTTGCGAACAACAGCGATGTCTGTTTTACCGTCGCCGTCGTAATCTCTGGCAATTGGTTCGTCGTCTTTTTGTCCGAATTGGACGGCGGCGAAAGTGTTTGTTGAACTGTTTATTCGATACCAAACGCCGGTTGTTTCGCGCCACACGGAAATATCGCCTTTGCCGTCGCCGTCAAAATCGCCCGGAGCAGGAACATCCGTTATTCCGCTTCCGAACTGAACATATTTGAACGTGCCGCCGCTGTTTTTGATATACCAAATATTGGTGCTTGGGCGAAAAACCGCAAAATCGGCTTTTTTGTCGCCGTCGTAATCTAAAGCGTTACGCAGACTAACCTGAGCGAAAGCTGCTCCGGTCAAAAGTAAGATAAAGACAAAAACTAAACTGAATTTGCCGTTTTTCATCAAAAATTTATTCATTGAATTTCCCCTCATAATCTTTGGAAAATTCTTAACCGCGGGCATTAAGAGCTTTCATTTTTAATTGAATTAGTTGACGACATTAAAAACCCGCGCCATACCGACCGGCGAGCCGCCCGGACCGCTCATTGTTTCGTTGGTCGTGTGATGCGGCACGTGGCAATGGAACAGCCATTTGCCCGGCTTGCTGGCGACAAACGTAACTTCAAAAAAGTTGCCGGGTCCGATGTCGAATGTCGTGATTTCATACGGTGCGGGATTTTTGTGTCCGTTTTGCGATTCGACCGTTAAATCAAAACCGTGTTCGTGCATCGAGTGATAAAGATTGCTGCCGTTATAAAGCCGCAGACGCACTCGTTCGCCGACTCTGATGGTCGGCTCAGTGGCGGCATCGCGCGTTACGCCGTTCATCGTGTGGACGTTAAATTCCTTATTTATCGTGCCGGGAAAAACGACAATCGGGCTGCCGTTCGACTCCCAAAACCACGATTGAATCGTGAACACGAAATCGCGGTCAACGTGGTCTTTTTGCTTTTCGTAATACGGCAGAACAACGATCATTCCTTCCAGACCGCGCAAGTCTTGTTCGGCGGTTTTATAATGCGAATGATAGGCAAAAGTTCCGGGATGTTCGGGATCGAGATTATATGTGTAAGATTCACCCGGCATAATCGGAACTAATTGGCTGACACCGGCAACGCCGTCGTTGTCATTATTTTGATGAAGCCCGTGAAAATGCACGGTCGTCGGTTCGGGTAAATTGTTGGTAATAATGAAACGCAGTTTTTCGCCTTCATAGGCTATCGCCGTCGGACCGGGAATCGAATTGTTATAACCCCAAACTTCGGCGGTCTGTTTCGGAAAAGTTTCAAGCTGATGTTGGAAAACCGACGCAGTCAGCCGAAATATCCGCACGCCGTCAACTAATTCGGACGGTAAATCCGGCACATCCGGCGTTACCGGAACTGTCGAACGAACCAATCTCCCGCCGGCATCGGGAATTATATCAACACCTTTATCTTTTTTTACAATTTGAGCCGACATATTTGCCGCGCCCGCCAAGAAAACGAAAGTTAAGGTGACGGCAGCCATAAACCTAACTAAAATATTTGAATTTTCATTTTTTATTTTCATTTTTTTCTGTTTCTCCTTGTATATTTTTCAGCACGTTTTCACATAAGACACGCTCTAAACCGGGCATCGCCCTTTACAGACGTTTTCACATCAAACAAATCTATTCACCAAACCGCATAAAAATTGGTTTTTACTTTACGGTAGTAAGGTTTATTAAAAGTTTCAAAAACAATCGTCCCTTGTGTGTGTTCTTGTTAGGACACAATTTTCCCGTAACATAATTCCAACAAACTTCGAAGGTTTGCTGACAGATTCAATTGTCGTATAAATCAGATTCGCGGATATTCACGCGAATCTAAGCCCTGTTTTGGCAAAAAACGAATGTAATTTTGCCGTGGAATGTTTGTCGCCTGCCAACAAAATCAATTAAAACTTGCCGGATAAGCAACACGAAATTTCAAGAATTAGAAAACTTGCGTAACCTTCACCGTTTTGCTAAGACAGCCTTTTTGGTGATATGTAACTTTATTCTATTTCGCCGGATTTAAGATTGTAGATTCACAAAATTAAAAAATTTCAAAATAACTTTTTGTAATTTCATTTTAGCAAAAAAACACAGGTATAATAGAGTGAATAGAATACCATTGTAAGGTATCACCTATAAGACAAAATTTACAATCACGCCGAGGCAATTTCAGTTACATTGTCTGCATCTAAATTTATTGTTTGCCTTTACAAACGGCAAACTTCAGGCGAAGATAATTTAATAAAGCGGCAGAGCATTTGCGAATCGCCCCGCCGCTCTTGTTGACGGAGTTTAGCGGCTAACTAAACAACCCATCAGTTCCCGCCAAAACCTTAGTTAGTTAAGGAGTTAGCGAAATTGAAAAAAAATATAAAGAATTCAACCAAAGTCGCTCACGGCGGCATCGAAGTTAATCACGAGCGGCAGCATCCGCGCCTGAGCCGGATTGAAGGGCAAGTGCGCGGCTTGCAAAAAATGATTGATTCCAAGCGCGATTGTCTGGAGATAATTCATCAAATCTCGGCGGTTATCAATGCTCTGCGGCGCGTCCAAAAAGATATGCTCGGCGATCATTTATCCGCGCTCGGCGAAGCGATTATCACTGAAGATTTATCATCACAGACAAGGCGCGAAATGGCGGACGAACTCGCCGCGCTGCTCAAGCAGCTTTCCTGATTTTCAGGATCGCTTAACTTCTGCGGAGCGAACTGCGGATTTAGAAATTAATATCCCGAACTCGTGTGCGAGTGGACGATCAGCCATTTTCCGTCCTTTTTCTCGAAAATCATCGTGCCGACACCGCCGGTTTCGATTTTTTGTTTGTTAAAATCAGCCGCCAGCGTGTATTTATATGTCGCCCAAGCAATTTTTTTATCGGCTTTGACGGCTATATCCGAAACCACAAACTTCAAATCTTTAAACGATTTGAGTTCGGGCGCGAGATGTTTATTGCGATAATTCTCCCATCCTTCGTTCACGCCGCCGTTTTCAAACACCAAAACCGATGCGTCATTTGACCAAATTTTATCGAGTGCCTGTAAATCACCTTTTTCAATCGCCGCCGCTTCCCTCTTCAAAACATCCGCAACCGCTTTTTCAACATCGGTTTGTGCGGAGGAAACATCGGCGTAAAAATTAAAACCGATAATCATCAGTGCCGCGGCTAAAACAGATGCGGCAGCCGTAAGTCTTCTAAAATTTATTGTTTTTATCATCAAAAATCTCCTCAAAAGTTATAAAAATTCAGTTTCTTTTCAGTTTTAAAGTCAGCCAAATCGCCGTCGGAACAAGAATTGTCAGTTGCAGAAACGGCAAAAGTCCCGTTTCGAGAAACGGCAAAATCGGCATTCCTTCGTTATACGACCAGAGATTAAAAGTAAAAGCCAACTGCTCGAATAACATCGCGCTAAATGCGCCCAAAACTGCGGCGGCAATATAAAACTTCAAATTTGCAAGTTCTAAAATTTTTTGTAAAATCCAAAAAACCGCAACTGTTGCAATACCATCAATAATCGAAGCAAAAGTGCAGAAAAAGAGCATTTTGCCGCCGCTTACGCCGCTCATATCAAAGGCAAAGGTTTGAGAAATTTCCCAAATCCAGTTCAGCACGAAGGCAACGGCGAACAAAACGCCGAAAAAAGTAAATGAGATTTTTGATTTCTTGTTCAGCATTTTTAGCTTGATTCAAAAAACTTACGTCAAATTTTCCGAAAACGGCGGCACATCGGTTTTAACCATCGTTTCTTCACCGAACATATTTGTAGCACCGGATTCTTCCGCATCGCGTTCCCTGATAATTTTCTCTGCCGCGTGTCTGCCGAATTTATAAAACACGGCGGGCGTGACGATCTGGTCGAGCAAAGTTGACGTTAAAATTCCGCCCAAGACAACAACCGCTAATGGATGCAAAATCTCTTGTCCCGGCGCACCGGCGGCGATTGCCAATGGCACGAGCGACAATCCGGCAGTCAGCGCGGTCATCAAAACCGGAACTAATCTTTCGAGCGAACCGCGAATGACCATTTCTTCGGTAAAATCTTCGCCTTCTTCACGGATCAAATGCAGATAATGCGACAGCATCATAATTCCGTTTCTCGACGTGATGCCGACGAGCGAAATAAAACCGACCAAGGTCGCAATCGAAAAAACGCCGCCGGTCAACAGCAGAGCGGCAATCGCGCCGATCAGAGCGAGCGGGATATTTATCATTACCTGAAGCGCGGAATGCCAATCGCCGAGTGCTTTGAGCAAGATAAAAAAGATGGCAACCAGCGAAAAAACGGTCAAAAGCGAAAGCGTTCGCGTCGCGGCTTGCTGCGCTTCAAATTGTCCGCCGTATTCGAGAAAATAGCCTTGCGGCAAATCAACCTGCGCGGCGACGCGCGAGCGCATATCGCCGACGACCGAACCGAGATCGCGTCCCGCCGTGTTTGCCTGAATGACGATTCTGCGCTGCGTGTTTTCCCGTAAAACTTGATTCGGTCCGGGCAGATTCTCAATCGAAGCGACTGCCGAAACGGGAATCTGTGTTCCCTGCGGCGTGTCAATCGTGACGTTTTTCAAAGCGTCGAGATTGTTTCTCGCTTCGTCTGCAAAACGCACGACGACATCAAAACGCCGCTGACCTTCGACGGCTTCGGAAACTTTTTTGCCGTTCAGAGCGGTTTCGAGCGTTTCCGTGATTTCTCCGGCATTTAAGCCGTATTGCGCGGCGCGGGCGCGGTCAACATTAAAGCGGATTTGCGGAATCAAAACCTGTTTTTCGATTAAAACGTCGGTCGCGCCCGGAACGGCGGCGATGACGTTGCGGATTTCTTCGGCTTTCGAGCGCAAAACTCCCAGATCGTCGCCGAAAAGTTTGACGGCGATTTGAGCGCGAACGCCCGATTGCAGATGGTCTATGCGGTGCGAAATCGGCTGTCCGATGTTGACCGAAACGCCGGGAATTTTCGCCATTTGTTCGCGGATGTCCCCCAAAATCGCTTCACGACTTCGCGCTTCGTCTTTTTTCAGATCAACGTCAATTTCCGTGTAATGAACGCCTTCGGCATGTTCATCCATCTCGGCGCGTCCGGTTCTGCGCCCCGTCGAAATTACTTCCGGCACTTCCAAAAGAAGTTTTTCGGCGATTTGCCCGATGCGGTCGCTTTCGGCAAGCGATGTTCCGGGCTGTGCCTGAATGTTGATCGTCAGCGTTCCTTCGTTAAATTCGGGCAAAAACGCCGTGCCGACAAACGGCAAAGTCGAAATTGCGATCAAAAACAGAGCGGTCGCGCCGCCGATGACGAGCCACGGATGCCGGATCGTCCGGCGCAAAATTTTCTCGTCCCATTTTTTCAAAAAACGCACCAAAAAGCCGTCTTTTTCCTCGTGCATCGCCTTCATTTTCGGCAAAAGATACGACGCAAGCACGGGCGTTACGGTCAGAGAAACGAACAGCGACGCGACGAGCGCGGTAATATATGCCAAACCCAAAGGCGCGAGCAATCTACCTTCGACACCCGAAAGCGCGAAAAGCGGAATAAAAACGAGCGCGACGATGATCGTCGCATAGACGATTGACGAACGGATTTCGAGGGAAGCGTGATAGATGACTTCGAGCGGCGGGCGCGGAAATTCTACGTTGCGGTTTTCGCGTAATCTGCGGAAAATATTCTCGATGTCAACAATCGCGTCGTCCACGAGTTCGCCGATGGCGACCGCCATTCCGCCTAGAGTCATCGTGTTGATCGAAATATCAAATGCTTTGAAAATCAGAAATGTCACGACAAACGACAGCGGAATCGCCGTCAAAGTGATAAATGTCGTGCGGAAATTCAGCAGAAATAAAAACAAGACGATAACGACGAGAATCGCGCCGTCGCGCAAGGCTTCGATGACATTTGAAATCGAGGTGTCAATAAAATTCGCCTGCCGGAAAAGATTGGCGTTAATTTCGATGTCGTCCGGCAAATTTGCCTGTAATTCGTTGAGCGCGGTGTCAATTTTTTCGGTCAATTCCAGCGTCGAAGTGCCGGGCTGTTTCTGAATTGACATAATCACGGCAGGCGTTCCGTTTGAACCGGCATCGCCGCGTTTGATCTTCGCGCCGAATTCGATGTTTGCCACATCGCCGACTTTGATCGCCGTGTTGTTGCGGTAAGCGACGACCGTGTTTTTCAGTTCGTCAACCGAATAGAATCTGCCGAGATTTCTGACCAGGTATTCCTGCGATTGCGCGTCAACAAAACCGCCCGTCGAGTTTGAATTCGATTTCTCCAGCGCGGCGGAAACTTCTTCGAGCGTTACGCCGAACTGTTTGAGTTTTTCGGGAGTTACAAGAACCTGATACTGCTTGACACCGCCGCCGATATTGATGATTTGCGCCACGCCGCCAATCGTCAAAAGACGCGGGCGAATCGTCCAATCGGCGAGCGTTCGGACATCGAGCGGATCGGTTTTGCCCAATTTCGATTTGACGGAAACGAGCATAATCTCGCCCATAATCGAAGAAATCGGTGCAAGACTCGGCAGAACGTCCGCCGGAAGCTGTTCTTTGGCTTGCGAAAGTTTTTCGGCGACGAGTTGGCGGTTGCGGTAAACGTCCGTTCCCCAATCGAACTCGACATAGATCACCGATAAACCGATGCCGCTTTGCGAACGCACGCGCGACACGCCCGGCACGCCGTTCATCGCCGTTTCAATCGGAAAGGAAACGAGTGTTTCGACTTCTTCCGGCGCGAGTCCGTTCGCTTCGGTCAAAATCGTTACCGTCGGTTTATTCAAATCCGGCAAAACATCCACCGGCAGATTTATCGCCACATAACTTCCCCAAATAAGCAGAAGCGATGCCGCCGCGACGACGATCAGACGGTTTTGCAGAGAAAATTTTATTATCGCATTGAGCATTTATACTTTATAAAGCGAACTTACGGAACAATTTTCAAGATTTTTAGCCACAGATTTTCACAGATAGACACGGATATTTTTTGATAAAGAAATCTCTATTTTCATCTTTTCTTAATCTCGTATTCATCCGTGTAAATCTGTGGCTAAAAATAATTATTTCTTGCTCTCAAGGTCTTGTATTAAAAACTTCATCTCGGCAATCTCTTTACGCTGCGCTTCGATAATTCCGTCGGCGAGTTTCCGCACGCGCGGATCGGTGATGTTGGCGCGTTCACTGGTTAAAATCGCAATCGAGTGATGCGGAATCATCGCTTTCATATACGAAACATCTTCGACCGTCGCCTGACTTCGCACGAGCCATAACGCGCCCGCGAAAATGATGACGCTGGCGACTAAAATGGCGGCGTTGATCTTCCAATTTTTATACATACCGAGCATAAAAAGCAGCATAATCACCGCCATCGTCGCGCCCATCACGAACGCCATATAAAAGCGCGTTTCGCTGAAAAAAACGTGGTCAAGAGCATAAGTATTCAGATACATCAAACCGAACATTACAGCCGTCGAAGTCGCAATCATCGCGCCGAATCTTCCGTAACCGCCCGACATCATCTGATTTTTGTTCTTCTCCATTTTATTTTCCGTTTCGTCTTTCACCTTTATTTCGTCTTTCGTTCCGATTTCATTATTGATTTTCAAATTATCTTTCACTTTTGTTTCATTGTTCACTTTTGCTTCCTCCTTGTTTATTTCTGTTTCTCAACATTCGGTATTACTGCACCAAAATTTTTCCTTTCAACATATCCATTCCGCAGGCGAAATTTATCGTGTTGCCTTTTAAACTGTTAGGTAAATCAACTAAAACCAATTCGCCGACGGGCAGTTTTTTCTTGATGTTTAAATCCTTAAAAACAATTTCATTACCGCAATTTTCCGAATTGGTTCGCAAAAACGCGAGTTTTGAATATTTGCTACTGTCGAGATTTATCTCTGAAGGTGTAAAACCCGTTTTGCTGACCGTGATTTTGTAAGCGTCCATCGGAATTTCGACATTATTTGCCGTTTCCGACGCATCCGCCGCCGCGATATTCAGAACAAACGGAACGGTAATAACTTTTCCATTTCGCTGAAACTGTCCCCAAAGTTTATACAAACCGGCAGTCGGAAATTCGGTGTGTGCCGCAACCGCCGGCGTTTCCGCGTTGTCGGTGTCGGTTTTCATATCCATTTCCATATCGCCGTGTTTGTCGTTGTGATCGGAATGTCCGCCCGTGCCTTTTGTTTCGGTCATTTTGCCTTCCATCGCGTGAGCGTGCAGAAATTTCGTCGTATCTTCGCTGATAATGACAAAATGCGCCATCGCGCCCAAATAAGGTTCTAAATCGGTTACGGCTTTTCCGTTCGCGTCTTTGACAAAAAAATTCAGCGTTAAACCTTTCGCTGCTTTTAATTCTTCGCCCGCTTTTATCGTAAAAGTCAGCCCGTCAATGGTTTTCGTAAATTCCTTATCGGCGACAAGCGGTGTTTTCGCGCGTTTTTCGCCGCCAACCGAAATATCAAAAACATTGACAAGCTGCGGCGAATTTTCCGGCGTAAAATCGGCATAAAGTTTATAATCTCCGCCCGTCGGAAATTTGTAATTTAACTTGAAACCGCCGTCCGTCAGCTTTTCCGGGTGAACGTGGTCGAAAAACGCCAAATCGTCCGACACGACCAGCAGATGAATCAGCTTTTCGTGAACAATTTTTAATTTATCAAATGGTTTGCCGTCTTTATCTTTGACCGAAAAACTCAGCGAAACATCCTGATTTGCATTAATTTCCTTCGGCGCGGCGTTTAATTCCATCGCGTATTCGGGGTTTTCCGTCAATTCCGTGCGCTTGATTTCGCCCGCTTTTACTGTATTGGAAGTTTCCGTATTCGCTGCGACGTTCGATTTTTCCGCCGTCGTTTGATTACAGCCCGAAAAAACGAGCGCGATTGTCATAATTGATAAAATTGCGATTAAAAATGTTGATTTCATATATTTTTATGCTTTCTGTATTTATTAAAATCTTTCCTAAGCCGTCGGCTGTGTCGAACGAAGTTGATAAATGCCTTCGGTTACAACTCTTTCGCCCGACTTCAAACCCGTTTTGACTTCGTAATAATCTGCGCCTACCGTGCCGAGCGCGACGGCGCGTTTTTCAAACGTTTCGCCGCCGTCAAAGACGAACACGAAGGTTTGTCCCTGTTCGGTGATCACGGCTTCTTTCGGCACGGCTAAAACCTCACGCTTCCCGGTCGTGTCAATCGTAATTTCGACAAACATTCCGTCGCGCAAGCGGTTGAGCGGATTTTTAACTTCGTAAATGACGGACACGGTGCGCGTGTTCGGATCAACCGTCTGACCCACTGAAACGAGTCTGCCGTCGCCGTCGGGCGTTCCAGCCGTGTAAATTTCGCCGCTCAACGCCGCGTTTGTAAAACTCGCTTTTGTCGAATCGCGCACGGCGGGCAAATCGCGCTCGAAAACCTGCGCTTCGATTAAAACACTATTTAAATTGACGATTGAAGCGATTTCAGTTCCCGCTTCGGTTTGCTGTCCGCTCGTCGCTTTTATGTCGCTGATAATTCCGGTAACGGGCGCGGTTAGCGGAAAAATTTTGTTCGGCTGATTAACTTTCGGGGCGCGAAAAATATTTTGTCCGGCGTTCGTCTGTTTGATTTGATTATCGAGCAATACAACTTGTTTTTCGGCGGAAGCGACTTCCTGTTCGGCGACTTTGACCGCCGTTTGTGCTTCTTCCAGACGCTTACGCGGCACGGCATTGACTTCAACCAGATTTTCCGCCCGCCGCTGTTCTCGCTCGGCTTGCGCCAACTGCGTCCGCGCCTGATTTGCATTGGCGCGTTGTTCGGCTTGCTGTGCCTGTAATTGCAAAACCGAGTTTTTTATTTCCAAACGTCTCGCCTCGACTTCGCGCTGCTGCGCTTCGACTTCCAAACGCTGTGATTCGAGTCCGACTTGACCGGAAACGTCCAAAACCTGCTCGACATAACCGATTCGTTCACCACGTCCGACCACCGAACCGATTGTCAAACCCGCATTTAAAACGATTCTGCCCGAAACCGGCGGCGTTACAATCGCCTGCGCGTCCGGCTTGGCTTTAACAGTTCCGGTCGTTTTCAAACCGGCGGTAATATTGCGCGTTTCGACGGGTTTGGTTTTGATGCCAAAGAGAATTTGCGACTCTTTCGGAATCGTCAAACTTGCGAGCAAGTTCGGATTTGCCGTTTCGATGTTTCCCGATTCGCCCGTCGGAATAAACGCGCCCAAAACTCTCGTCTGACGCGGCGGCGCAAGGTAAGCCACCGCGAAAGTTCCGAAGGCGAAGAAAATCACGGCAAGAGCAGCAAGCGGCGCGACTCTTTTTATTTTTCGCTGGCGGTTTTCATCATTTCTCGTCTTATAAAAAACCAGTCCAACCGTGCCGAAACTCAAAATGCTCAAAAGTAATAATCCAACCCAAAACGTCCATCTGATCGGCGCGTTCGTTACGCTGACGGGAAAATCGGCGGAAACTTGGCGATTATCTTTCGTTGCGACGTTAAAGACGAATTTATAATTTCCCGCGCCGGAAAATTCGTAATCCGCTTTGTAAAATCCCTGCTCAAAAGTGGCGGGAATATTTTCGGCAACAATTGCGCCGTCGGCGTTCGTTACATTCAGCGAAACGGCGGCATCTTCAATATTGACGGGTTCGTTTGCGCCGAAACCGCCTTCGACTTTTTCCGCCAGACGAAGCGCGATCTGCACGAGTTCGCCCGTGCGCGGATCAGCCGGAAAGCGTTCGAGTTTGAAATTGAAATTTCCGGCTTCCGTCTCGATATTGCGCTCGGCGCGGGCGATTGAAGCCGCCGCCGTTGTGTTTGTCGGGGCTTTCGGCTTCGCTTCGCTGTGATCTTCGCCTTCGTGCGCGAAAATTTGCCCGAGGGATAAAAACGACAAAATCAGCAAAAGCTGCGCGGCTAAAAATTTCCGTGTTTGAAACTTAAAAGATTTCATTTCTCGTAAAATACTAAAAAAGTATTTGAACTATGGAAATGCTTTTGCTTTCAAACGCATCGCGGAAAAAGCACGACATCCCCATATCCCAAAAACCGCCTTTCGGCTTAATGACTGTGCGCCGCACCGTAAAGCGTCTGCATCGTCAGAAAATCTATCTGCACGGCTTTGGCAATCGTTTTGGCGGTTGCTTCATCAACGCCGTCGGCTTTTATATCGCCGCCGACCGTGAATTTATCGTCGTGCGTTTTTCCGGTAAACTGTTTTAAGAAATCAGATGAAACGCCGTCGGCGCGAATTTCCTTGATAATCGGCGAGCCTTCTTTGTTTTCATAAACGATGACCATTTCCTTGCCGCCAGCTTCGACAACCGTTGCCGCGCCGATCTGTTTGCGCGAACCGCCGTCGGTCGAAAACGCCAGATATGAATGATGATCGGTGTCGGGAAGTTTCCCCCCCGTATCTTTTTCGATGTCGGCAATCGCGTCCGCCGGAATGTCCTTGTGCTGTTTGGTAAAAGATTGCGCGTCAGGAAACGCTGCTTTAACCGATGCCGGAGCGTCTTCATCCTTTTTAGCGGGCGGCGCAGTGTTCTCCGCACTCGCATTCATTTTTGTCGTATTGGCATTTGCCGTCGTCGTTGTCGTCGTGTTTGCACCGGACGAGCAAGCCGCCGCCAAACCGATTGCCAAACTCAAAATTCCGATTGTTAAAATTGTTGATTTTTTCATTTTCTTTTTTCCTCTGTTTATTTGTTTATTTGTTTTACTGCTCTTTCAAAATTTCCGCGCTCGATGAACCGCTTTTTTCGGCATCGAAACCTTCTGAATCGAATTCAAAAATTTCTCGCGGTCAATCTGCGTCGGAACTAAATTTTTATCGGGCAAAACCGAATCGTTGACGGAAGAAAATCCGTCCGGCGGAATCGTCGCGCCGAGTGCAACTTCTAATTCAGCTAAAGCCGCGTAATAATCGCGCAAAGCCTGATTGTAGCCGGTGATATTTTCCGTCAAACGCCGTTGTTCGTTAACGACTTCAAAGATTGAAAACTCGCCGAAACCGTAAGCCGCCCGAATTGACTGCAAATTTTCTTGCGCCCGCGGCAGAATCTGTGTCGTGTAAATAACCAACGCTTCACTTGCAGCGCGATATTTGCCAAATGCGACGGCGACATCACGCCGAATCGCACTTTCCAAAAATTCTCTCGTGCGCTGCGCCTGCAATTTTTCGCCCGCCGCCGAAGCGATTTCGCCCTGATTGCGATTGAAAACGGGAATGTCAATTGACACGCCGAAAACTAATGAGTTGTCCTTGTTCGGAAAACTGCCGCCGCCGAGCCGCGCCGGAAAATCAATAATCGAGTTACTCCGTGAATATCTAACCGCGCCTGCAATATTGGGAACGGCGTTCGCGTTTGCCAAATCAATTCGCGCCGTGCCGAGTTGTTCGGCAAGTTTTGCGGCTTGCAAATCGGCGCGTCCCGTCAAAGCAAGTTCGGTCAATTCGCTCAAACCGAGATCGAGGCGCGGCGGGCGTTCGGCTTGCGGCGCGAGTCTGATTGATTCGGCGACATCCTCACCGATCAAAGTCCGCAATTGTAAAAGCTGCGTTTCGAGTTCGCTTTTTGCCTGAATCGCCTGCACCCGAAGTCGGTCGGCTTCAACTTTCACCAAATTGACATCGAGCGGCGCGACATCGCCTTCTTTCAAACGCGCTTCCGTTATGCGGACAATTTCCTCGTCCGCCGCAATCAGCTTTTCTAAAATATCGAGTTGTCTGGCGGCGGCAATCGCATTGCCATAAGCCGAACGAATTTCAACCGCCAAACGTCTTTCGAGGGCTGTAACTTCGGCGCGAATTTGCTGTAATTCGAGTTCGGCAACCGCCACTCGTTTCGAGCGTTTCCCGCCGAGTTCAAAAACCTGCGTAACGCCGACGCTAAAATCCGATTCCGATTCGCCGCCCAAAAACTTCGGTGAGCCGTATTCCGTGTCGAGCGTCGGATTCGGTCTGAATCCGGCTTGCACGAGTTTTCCCTGAGCAATCGCCAAACGCTGACGCGCCGCTAATAAATCAGTGCGACGACTTCCGCCAAGTTCGATCAGACGTTCGACGGTCAATCCGTCCTGCCCGACAAATTGCGCGGAACTTAGCTGCACCGACGGCTGTGTCGGCGCGAGAATGGGCTGATCCTGAGAAAAAACGGAGGGGGCAAAGACAGAAAAAAACGCCGCCCCCGACAGGAAATTAATAAATAACCTCCTGAAACTGTTTCGGCTCGATAAAAT
Source organism: Pyrinomonadales bacterium (assembly GCA_038232235.1). Classification (GTDB taxonomy): domain Bacteria; phylum Acidobacteriota; class Blastocatellia; order Pyrinomonadales; family Pyrinomonadaceae. Next base: position 14,813 of record JBBSIE010000046.1, read on the forward strand.
TTTTGTCAAAAACATTCTATTTTTCAAAATCTTCACGCCGAAACGGTCTCTTCAATAACGGGAGTGTTTCTAATAATTTTCACGGCGAAATAAATCAAACCGCCGAACAATGTCAGCCCAATAATCAACAGAAAACCAGTCAATAAAGTTTGCAGCCAAGAACCGCCGCCGCTTGCTGCCGCCACTTCCTGATGCGCGATTTCTACACCGGAAAACGTCGTCGTATCTATTTTGCCGCCGACGTTTGCTTTAACTCTGATCGTATATGCGCCCTCGGTAAAAGCCGGAATTTTAAGAACGTAGCTTCCGCCCGCGTCGGTTCTTTCAACCGCAATCTCCGTTACCGAACCGCCGTTTGCAGGTTCAATTTCAATCGCCGGATTTGCGTCGCTGAACGGTTCATTTGTCGCAAATTTAGTAATAAACAATTGTCCCGCCGCTGCTGTGTCCGGTTCAAGCAAAGGATGTTTGAGCATAACTTCGAAATCGCCGAGCCGCGAAGTGCGGGAAACCGTCCCTGCCGCAGTTGTCGGAACTTTCGGTTTCTCGTCCCCGTGATCTTCGCCTCCGTGTGCTGAAACCGAAGAGGCGTTTCCCCAAAAACCAAGCGTCAGCGAAAGCAAAAGTGCCAATAAACAACCTCGCCAATTAGAACTGATATTTGTTGATTTCATATATTTCGACTTTTTGTTACCGCTAAACATCTCAACTGTTCGGATAAACCGTAAAAGTTTTCACTCTTTTACTATTAAGCAAGATTTGTGCCTCACTCGGATTATCGTGAAAAATTCATTTTGTGCTGAAAAACAAAGGCGTTTATATAATTTAGAATTTCGGCTGGAAAGAAATTAGCCGGATTTCCTGACTGCATACAAACATAGCTGCCTGATAACAAACAGAGTAGTCCGGTTCCAAATTTAAAAGTTTAACCATTCGGCTATAGAAGAAATTTAAACTTCGAGTTTTGACAAAATACAATTATCTTATGAATAATTGAAAATGATTTTCAATTTCAATTAATTCAACTTTTATTTTATGAGAAAATTAGTAAACGCAACAAACCTGCTTTTTCTGTCTTTAGTTTTAATCAGCGGTACTTACGCACAAACCGATCAAACTAAAAATATTCTGCACGGCACGGTTATGCTCGAAAGTTCAACTACGCCGGCACGTAATGCCGTTATAACCATCGCTCAATTAAAGCGAACGGCACAGACTGATGAAAAAGGTGCATACGAATTTACCGGAATTCCCTTCGGCAGATATGATGTCATCGCACATCTTGACCGCGTGCCGGACGTGGTAAAAACCGTTGAAATATCAAGCGGTGTAACGACGGTTGATTTTAAGTTAGAACTTGATTCGATTCGTGAACAAGTAACGGTAACGGCGACCGGCTCGGCGGAAGCAATCGAAAATTCATATCAATCGGTTACTTCGGTGAGTGCATTGGAACTCGCGGAAAACAATCCGATTTCCATCGGCGAAGCACTCGGCAATCAATTAGGCGTTGCCAACCGCAGTTTCGGTCCGGGTTCGGGTCGTCCCATCATTCGCGGCTTTGACGGCGACCGCGTGCTTGTCTTACAGGACGGTTTGCGTGTCGGCGGAATCGCGTCGCAGTCGGCTGATGAAGTCGAACCGATTGACGTTCTCTCGCTTGAGCGAATCGAGATCGTCAAAGGTCCGGCGACTTTACTTTACGGCTCGAACGCCATCGGCGGCGTGATCAACGGAATTTCAACGAATGACGTTTATCAAAAAGGTTTGTCGGGTTATTTGACCGCTTTCGGCGGAACAAACAACTATCAGGCGGGTGCGAGCGGCGGTGTAAAGTTCGGCTATAAAAATTTCCTGTTTTTCGCCAACGGCGGCGGGCAGAAAGCAAATGATTATCAAACGCCTGTCGGCACGGTTTTCAATTCTTACGCGCGGACGGGCAATTTCAGCGGCGGCGCGGGATATTTTGCAGATCGCGGCTGGCTTTCGTTCACTTACGGCGACGACTTCAGGCGGCACGGCATTCCGGTTGAGCCGGATGAGATTGATTGGGAATTTTATCGGGAGCGTCGCTGCAGTTACGAGATTAAAGGCGGTTTGCGCGGCTTCGGCACAATTATCGAAAGCGGCGATTTTGCCGTTCGATACAATGATTACGTCGCCCGCGAATTCGAGTTTGAGTCGGACGAAAACGTCACCGAATTTGAAGGACTTGCCACCAACAAAAATTTCAATTACCGCGTCGGTTTTAATCAAAAACGCTTTGGCAAATATTCCGGCACATTCGGTTTTTCGGGTTTTACGCGCGTTTACGAATCAACCGGAGCGGAAGCACCCGCGCCGCGCACCAAGCAAAATTCATTTGCCGTCTTTGCTCTGGAGAGAATTGATTTTGAGCGAATCGGTTTTCAGTTCGGCGGACGTATTGAACAAAACGGCTACAAACCCGAAGGCGGGTTGCCGAATCGCAATTTCGTCGGATTTTCCGGCAGTGCGGGCGTTCGCATTCCGCTCTGGGAAGGCGGCTCGTTTGTCGCCAATTACCAGCACAGTTTCCGCGCTCCGGCTCTCGAAGAACTTTACAACAACGGACCGCATCCCGGAATTCTCCTTTTTGACATCGGCAGTCCGAACTTGGAAGCCGAACAGAGCGACGGCATTGACTTGTCCTTGCGGCACAATACGGAGCGCGTCCGGCTGACGAGCGGCTTTTATTATTACAATCTCCGCAACTTCGTGTTTCCGGCTTTTACCGGCGTAATTGACGAAGACTCGAATCTTCCGATAGTCAATTATACTCAAGGCAATAGCCGTTATTTTGGAATGGAAGCGCAACTCGAAGCCAAAATTTTTGGTGATTTATGGTTTAACGGTAAAATTGATTACGTTCGCGCCGAATTAACGGATTTAAACAAACCGCTTCCGCGAATTCCGCCTTTGCGCGGCACACTCGGACTCGATTATCGTTATAAGAATTTCAGCGTGCGTCCCGAACTGATTTTGGCGGGCAGACAAGACAGAGTTTTTGATTTTGAAACGCCGACCGCCGGTTATGCCGTTTTTAATCTGAACGCTTCTTATACTTTTGTCAGAAAAAGCACGGCACACATATTTTCGGTCAGCGCGTATAACTTGACCGATAAGTTGTATCGCAATCATCTGTCGTATCTTAAACAAATCGCGCCGGAAATCGGGCGCGGTGTGCGGTTTATTTACACGATGCGTTTTTAAGCCGCTTATTTTTAAATCTCAGACATCAGTTTCAATGCGCGTGAATTTCATTTGCGCCTTTTCCGGTAAAAATTGCAGCAAGCGTGATTAGCAAACACGCTGCTCCGGCGGCTGAAAAGGTAACCGGCGTTCCGAAATTCGCCGCCGCGTAGCCGATTGCCGGGTAAGTAATCAGCCAGCAGGCGTGAGTCAAGGCGAAATGCGCGGCGTAGGCTTTTCCGCGTTCGGCTTCGTCCGAATGCTCGGCTAAAAGCGTCGAAGAAGGAATAGCGATCAAGGCTTGTCCCGCGCCGTTTAAAAACCACAAGATTGCGAAAAGAAAAAGCGGCGGAAGCAGAAAACCGGGCAAAAGAATCAAGCCCAACAGGACACCGCCGAAAATTAAGGCACGGTGCGCCCCGATATGTCGGCGCGTGTGCAGTTCGATTTTATCGGTAACGGATTTTTCGTAGCGTCCGGTGGCGCGTCCGAGAAGAATCGCCGCCGCGGTCGAGCCGAGTCCGAGAGCCGCCATTACAAAGGCGAAAGCCGTGTCGCCGCGTTCTAAAACATCGCGCACATACGCCACGGTTGCCACAATCGCCGCCGCGCCCGCCGTCGCTTCGGCAAAACTTAAAATCAATGCCTGCCTCAAGGAAGGTTCACGAAGCAGAATCCGCGTTCCGGTTTGAATTTCCGACAGAAAAACCTTGGCTGAAAGCGGAACGACTTGTTTGGCGACAAACGGCACGACGGCGAATAATACAAATCCGCCTGAAACAAGATAAGTAACCGCGTCAAACCAGAAAACCCAGCGCACTCCGAGCCACACAACCAAAATTCCGGCAATCGCGGGCGCGGCGACGGCTTCGATGTCAACGGCGACACGCGAATATGAAAGTGCTTTGACGTATTGTTCGTTTCCGACCACTTCCGGGATACTCGCCTCAAACGTCGGCGTGAAGAAGGCGGTTACGGCGTTAATCAAAAATATCAGCAAATAAACCTGCCAGACTTCGGTAATAAACGGAAAAAGCGCGAGCAGAGCGAAACGCAAAACGTCCGCCGCGATGAGAATGTTTTTGCGATTAAAGCGGTCGGCGAGAACTCCGGCGGGCTGGGAAAACAGTAAAAACGCCAGAATCCGCAAAAAAAGCGCGTTGCCGATGACGGCGGTTGCCGACGCGCCGCCCGTCAGTTGATAGGCGAACAGAGCCAGTCCGACGGTCGTTACGCCGCTTCCCAAAAGTGAAATGATTTGCGCGGAAAATAAAAGAACGTAATTTCGGTTGCGCCAAAGTTCTGTTTGCATAAGCGGAAATTTAAAAAAATCGTCAGACTTAAAATTTTAATCTGATATTTGACATAAATTATTTTGAAAATGATTTACTGATAACCAGCGGCTTGCATTCCGAACAATTCGGCATAAATTCCGTCGCGCCGAACGAGTTCATCGTGAGTTCCCTCTTCGGCGACGCTGCCGTTTTGCGTAACGGCGATGCGGTCAGCCATTCGGACGGTTGAAAGACGGTGCGAAATCAGAATTGCCATTGCAAAACCTCGCCAATTAGAATTGATATTTGTTGATTTTATATAATTCGACTTCTTATTACAGCTTAACATTTCAACTTTACCGGATAAACCGTAAAAGTTTTCACTCTTTTACTATTAAGCAAGGTTTGTGCCGCACTAAAATATCGTTAAAATTCACTTTATGCTGAAAACAAAGGCGTTTATATAATTTGGAATTTCTTGTAGAAACTAATTAGCCGGGTTTCCTGACTGCATACAAACATAGCTGTCTGCTAACAAACATCGTCATCGCGGCGTTATTATAAAAATTTTATTCAAAGACTGTATTTATCGGCAAATTCCAGCCTTTTTGTTGCGAATAAACAAAGGAGCGATTGTTGCAATTTATTATAGGTTCTGAATTCAAAAATGTGTCCTTCGAGCTGATGTTCATTTTAAAGGATGATAAGCGGTTTCTTGAAATTTTGATCAAACCTTATTTGACTTGGTTCTTGGACATAAGTTTTATAATAATACTAATTCAAGATAGAGCGTGCGTGTTTAATGTATGGAAACAGTGTCAAACTTTTGACTCGCTCTTTATCTTGCATAAACTCTTGAATTACCGCGCCGACAAAATCTTCGGCTTGCTCTAAGGTTTCAAACACGCGAAACTCTAATTTGCGTCGTAACTCTTCAAAGAATCTCTCGACCGGATTGAGTTCCGGTGAGTAGGGCGGCAATTTGACTAACTCAACCAAATCATTTTCTTCAAGGCGATGCGCCCTCGCGCCATCGGCAACAAGCAGCGTCCGCCGCTTCAAGCGCAAACTTCTTTCATTGATAAAAATACTAAAACATTCTTTGTCCAGACGCGGCAAAAAGAGCGCGAACACCTCGCCCGTAAAAGGCTTGAGCGAAACATACAAGTACAGATATTCATAACCAATCTGTTGTCTTCCGACGGGACGCACTCCAATCGGAGTCCATTTTCTGCCTAAAGCCGTGCGCGTCCCGATTCTCATTTCATCTTCAAACTCAATGTCTTCATCCCTGTAAGATTGTCTTAAACTGCCAAAGTTTTTTTATATGTCTGAACTCTTGCCTCGTCTTTTTTGCCTTCGTCCGCGCTTAACATCTCTGCTTCGGCAGCGTAACCATAATATTCGTGAACGGGCTTGAGTCCGATTTTTATAAGATATTCTTCCGGCGCGTGGTCTTTTTTGCATTGCTTGTCCCAGTATTCTTTGGAGACAAAAGCCTCTTTGGTCAAAATAATATATTCTTCCTGCGTTAAGCCCAAAAACTCGGCATCTACCGCGCGGTCGAGATATTTATTATGCAATTCGTCCAATTCCGATTTTTCGGCATCGGTCGTTGCAGCGGCTGCGCCGCCCAACTTTGCCTCGCTTTCGCCGATAAGCTCCGTCTTCGCCTTTCTCGGTGAACGAAAGATGTCTATCAATTCATAACGGCTTGTTCCCAGATAATCGAGGAAAATGCGGGCGGCGTCTATCGGCTGATGATAAGGCAGCGTGAACGGATAGACCGCTTTTTGCAGAATACAATACGCTTCATACTCCGTATGCTGCGGCTGTGCGAGCAATTCTCCGCTGGTTTCGTCTTCCTCGACATTGAAGGGTTTGGTGTGATGAAAGACGATGTAATTTTCCATCACTTCATTCACCAAATCAATATACGGCAATATGGTATTGGTATTTTTGCAGGTCAACTGCAAGCAACCTATTCCCTTTAGGACATTAAATCTGTAAGATGGTCTAATGCCTAAATCTAAAAAAAATGAATTCGATAAAGCGGGCTTTGATAAAATTAAATGGACAAAGTATTTTCAGCGTTACCAACAGGAATATATCCGTAAACGCCTGCGAGCGATTAAACTCTTTGCTGAAAACAATGATGTTTCAACTATTTGTCAAAGCCTTTCGCTTAACAAAAACACCTTTTACCTGTTCATTAATCTCTATTTGAAAGAAGGTTTCGAGGGACTGTGCCGTTTGGCGGTGCGCCCCAAACCGACTTTGCTGTCGCCTGCCCAAGAACTTTCTTTCAAACAAACAATTATTTCCAAAACACCGTTTGAATGCGGTTTCGAAGGCAACATTTGGAATGGGCAATTAATGCGCGAATTTATCAAACGCGAATTTAAGGTTGACTACAAAAGCGGCATTTATGATCTGCTTGAGCGTCTCAACCTCTCGCATCAAAAGGCTCACTCGGATTATCAAAATGCCGATAAAAATGAGCAACTCCAATTTATCGAAGATTTCAAACAAGTTTTGCTCAATTCCGATGAAAATAATGCGGTCATTACTTTCGATGAGTTTTCTATCAGTTCCAAGCCGAGTAATTACTATGGTTGGGCAGAAAAGAACATTCGACCACGCGTTAAAACCAATGAAAAAAACGGATGCGAACCAACGCCATATTAGCCGTCGAACTCTTTAGTGCCGAATGCTATTTCCAAACCAAACCTAAAGCTAAAAGTTTCGAGATTGCCGACTTTTTCGTCTGTTTAGCTGAAAGCCTCGTCGCTCAAGGCTACACTTCGGCAGACATCTTTTTAGACAATAATCCAACTCACAAAAATAAAATGAAAACGGATTTCTACCAAAAATCGGACGCTCCCTTGACGGTTCGATTTCATCATTTTCCTAGATATTCGCCACTTTGTAATCCAACTGAATACTTGATTCATTTAATTCGCCAAAAATATCTGCATGATCACGATTACAAATTGAATTTACAAGAACTGGAAAAGATATTAACGGATAATTTGCTTGGCAAAACTTTTATTTCCAAAGAGCAACTGGTCAATATTTTAGAACACATCAATAATCTTGTTTTATCAACCTAATGGGAATAGTTTATGAGTAAATCTAAATTGCAGGTTGTTGATTACAGACGAAAAGTTAATGACGGATAATGAGCAAATTCACATTATCCAATGTAAAACAAAACTTACCAAAAAATTGACTTTTTAGCTTCCGCTGTAATCTGACAGGATAAAGCGGTCTGCTAGTTTCGTTTAAAATTGGCACTTGTAAGAAGTCCGATTGACTATAAAATTAGTTCACGCTTTAGGTAGAGCAAAGCGACATTAATTGTATTTGTAGTTCCAAATTTGCCAAACATAATGAAAAATCTTCCATACGTTTTGTTATTTCTGATAATTAACGTTATTCCGACTACATCATTTTCTCAAGGAAAAGATACAGTGCAAAATCTAAACGCCAATCAAAACATTAAAGTCCTGGAATTGCGCAATTACCTGGTCAGGCACGGGCGGCGCGACGAATTTACAAATTTGTTTGAAGAAAATTTTGTTCAATCGCAAAATATATTAGGCGGGTATATTTTAGGTCAATACCGCATTAAAGGCGTGGACGATAATTTCTTCTGGATTCGCGGTTTTAAGGATATGCCTGCTAGATACAAATTCTTGAACGATTTTTATTTCGGCTCTCCTTCCTGGAAACAGCATAAAAGCGAAGCCAATTCGATGCTTCTGAATAATGACAATGTTTATCTTTTGCAGCCGTTAAATCTAAAAGACAATTCAAGCGACGCTGAATCAAGTTTCAATACTGATTGGTTCGGGCAGGAGAAAGGCATCGCCGTAGTTGATTTTTATATTTCCAATACCAAGCAGGAAAAGTTAATCGAGTTTGTTAAAAAGAAATACGCCGCAATTTTGGATGCTTCAAAAATAGAAAATACATCCTTTTGGACAAGCGAAACGACTCCGAATGATTTTACGGGACTGCCCGTTTTTCAGGACAAAAACCTTCTGGTTCAGATAACTTTTTATAAAAATGAATCGGAATACCAATCGAAAATGAAAGACGCCGAATCTAAAATGAATGATGAATTAAAAAGCGAAATGGCAGATTTAGTGACGATAAAAAACACGCTAATTATTTATCCGACCGAAAAATCCTTTTCACTCAAGAAAAAATAAGAATATTGTCAAAACAATTCAAAACAAATAATTATGGCAAAAACAATTTTAGTAAAGATTTCGTTTTCGCTACTGGCTGGTATTCTGGCAGTTGTTTTATTGCCGTATAACGCAATTGCCCAGCAAAAAACAGACGCATCAAAAAACACGCCGCAAATTTCAAACGCGCCGCGAAACGGACAACTTGATTTCGACTTTGAAATCGGAACTTGGAAAACCAGTTTAAAGCGTCTGCTGAATCCTCTAACCGGCTCGACTAAATGGGTCGAATACGAAGGAACGACGGTTGTTAAAAAGGTTTGGAATGGGCGCGCAAATCTCGTCGAACTCGATGTTTCCGGCTCAAACGGTCGCATCGAAGCGTTGAGCCTTCGTTTATACAATCCCGAATCTCGCCAGTGGAGTCTTAATTTTGCCAATGCGGGCGGCGGCGTGATGAGCGTGCCGACAATCGGCGAGTTCAAAAACGGGCGCGGCGAGTTTTTCGATCAGGAAACATTAAACGGTCGAGCCATTCTCGTTCGATTTGTCATTTCGGACATTACGCCGAATTCCTGCCATTTTGAACAGGCATTCTCAGACGACGGCGGCAAAACGTGGGAAGTGAACTGGATTGCGACAGACACCCGAATAAAAGATTAATAGGCGGAGCGTCGTGGACTGGCAGTCCGTGAAATGCTTCGCCCAATTTGTTACCGAAGTGGGTAACCGCAGCCGCGCTCGCTAATCGGGGCGAGACGCGGCATCGCTCGCAAGCCGAGTTGCGACTTGCTGCTCAGCTGACGAACCGAGTATCCGTCAGCGGCTAAGTTTTTATCAAAGCCGAACTGCCCAGATTCTTTTCCATCTTTTTGTCGCTTTTTCTTCTCTGCAATTATCCGGCGGTTCTCTTCAATGCTCCACTCGACGATTTCTCGAACTCCTGGACAGGAGTTGCCTACTTTTACTTCGTCTAAAATTTCCGCAAATAAAGGGCTAGGCGTTTGGAAAACTGTATTCTACCAGCTTAAGAATCCGACGATTTTGTCCTTCACAGCAATATCGAACATAGCCAAATTCAGCGGCTTCCATTAAAATGACGAGAGAATAAAGAGAATCGGAATAAAATTCAATTTTTCATCCAGCCCGATTAATCAAAACAATTGTGATTAACTCTTAATAAGTAATTTGAATTTTTAACCCTGCTTTTGTCAAAAACATTTTATGCAGTTCAATAATCTAACCGTAACGTAATAATGATGGCGAATAACAAGAAAAAGAACAAAAATCCTACGGAGATGTCCCGCGCCCAGATTGCTTATGTAACATTGCTGCGAACGGCAGACCGTTTGCGCTGCTCTTTTGAAAAATTATACGCGCCCTTTGAAGTAACGTCCCAGCAGTATAATGTTCTGCGTATTTTGCGCGGGGCTGAACCGGATGGTTTGCCGACTTTGACGATTGCCGAAAGGATGATCGAACGCGCGCCCGGAATCACCAGACTGGTTGATCGGCTCGAAGCAAACGGCTTGCTCACCAGAGAAATCCCGCCTGAAGACCGCCGCCGCGTTCACTGCCGTATCACGAAAAAGGGCTTGAATGTTCTCGCGTCGCTCGATGAGTCGGTTGAAGAACTGAACCGCGATAATTTGCGCCCCTTAACCGCGCCGGAAATAGAACAATTAGTAACGCTGCTTGAAAAAATGCAAAAAAATCGTGCCTCTTAACTGCAATATCATTCGCTTGACAGATAATTTAATTAAAGATTTTCCTTCTTTAAGCTATTAAAACACTTCAAAACTAAAGCATTCGATGACGGCAAATCAAACACTCGAAAAATACTTGACATATCAACTATTAACATATAAAGTAATCTGGAAATTTGTTAATTTTCGGAGGACGAGTAAATGCGAGAAAAACTGAAAATCTTAGCTTTGTCAGGAAGTCCCCGCCAGCAGTCGTTTAATCGTTTGATTTTGCAGACGGCTGTGCGCGGCGCGGAAAAAGTGGGCGCGAAAGTAACATTGGTTGATTTGCGCGCGTTACCGATGCCGATTTACAGCCCGGACGACGAAGAGCGCGGCGGATTAGACGGAAATGCTTTGGAGTTGCAAAGACTTTTGAGCGAACACGACGGCTTTTTGATTGCTTCGCCCGAATACAACGGTTCGATTACGGGGATATTGAAAAATGCGATTGACTGGGCTTCGCGTCCGAGCGAGAAATACCCGCGAAGCAAAGTTTTTCAAGGAAAATTCGCGGCGATAATGACGGCTTCGCCCGGTTCATTCGGCGGTGTGCGTTCTTTGTCGCACTTGCGCGCCGTGCTGACGAGCGTCGGCGTTTACGTTTTGCCGGCGGAAATCGCTGTTCCATTTGTCGCCGGTAAATTCGCTGGCGAGGGTGAAGAAATGACGGATGAAAAAGCGAAAACGACGCTTGAAAATTTGGCGGCATCGCTGGTTGAAGTTGCGAGTAAAACGCGTGTCAAAAACGATTTTGCAATCGGAGCAAACTCTTAAAGGAGAAAAATTATGCCCGATTGGTCGGCTCTAACTTTGTTTGTTACCACTGCTTTGATTTTGGTTTTTATACCCGGACCCAATACGCTTTTCATCGTCGCGCGCAGCATCGAGCAAGGTCGCGCGGCTGGCATTGTTTCAAGTTTGGGCGTGCAAACCGGAACACTTTTTCATGTTGCGGCGGCGGCTTTCGGTTTATCGGCACTGATTTTGTCGTCGGCGACGGTTTTCAACGCTGTCAAATACGCGGGCGCATTTTACTTAATCTATCTCGGTGCGAAGACTTTATTAACCAAAGAAAAACCTGAGCGGGCGCAGACAGCCGAAAAGACCAGCCTCAAGCGCGTATTTCTGCAAGGCGCTGTCGTCAACATACTTAATCCTAAAACCGCGCTTTTCTTTTTCGCGTTTTTGCCGCAATTTGTTGACGCAAATCGCGGCGCAATCGCGGCGCAAATCGTTTTCTTAAGTTTTATTTTAATCTTTCTCGGCACATTCAGCGATTTAACTTACGCGCTCGCGGCGGGAAGCATAGGAAATCGGCTGCGCGAAAATCTAAAACTGCTGCGCGCGCAAAAGTATTTTGCCGGCACCGTTTATATCGGCTTAGGAGCGCTGACGGCGTTTAGCGGAGCGCACAAAAGCGATTTAAGATAAAACGCATTTTGGATTTTAAAATTATTTCGCACGAAAGAAATTGTTCGCCCCTTTTATAGAAAAAATAAAAAGGCTTTCGGATTGGGTAGATTTGGGCATTATAATTGTTCCCGGCTCTCTTTAGCGAAGAAATGCGCTACTGACGAGCGAAGAGCTGATAAATTGGTTTTAGTTCGACAAATGGACTGTTCATTGTTATTAAAATTGGCTCTTCCCTCTTCTTAATTAAACCATTATCTTTACAACTCACGGGTTTAACTACGTAAATCGAACAAAGGGCAGTAATAATTAAGGCGGCTCAGTCATAGTTAGCAAATAGCAGACATAGCCGCCTTACAATTTTGTTTCCCGCCGGAATCACGCCTTCAGAATACCGGCGGAGAAAACTCGAACGAAAACGACAGATTCGTGAAAAACCGCTCAGTTTCGTTCCTGACTGTTTTGCCGAACAAATAATCCGTCGTAAAAATAGCAATTTTCGAGAAGTAATGTAGCCTGCCTTCTTGATATATTCGATTCCAGATTAAATCTACTGGAGGAAAATATGATAACTAAATTAAATCACGTCAGCCTTTTTGTGCTTGACCAGGAACGCGCTTACGATTTTTACGTCAACAAGCTCGGATTTCGGGTCAATACCGATGCGGAAATGGGAGAAAAAGGAAGATGGCTGACGGTCAATCCGCCCGAACAGCCCGAGGTTGAACTTACCCTGATAGCGATAGACGAAAAGATGATGTTCGATAAAGAATCTGCTGAAACGATGCGTAAACTTGTCGCCGCCGGAACATTCGGTTTTGCAGCATTTGAATGCGACGATATGCTCGCTACATATGAAGAGCTAAAGGCAAAAGGCGTGTATTTCAAAAAAGAACCCGCCAAGGAATTCTACGGGCTTTCCGCCGTCTTTCAGGACGATTCAGGCAACTGGTTTTCTCTGAGCGAAAAACAAAAAGCGAAATAAGAAGATTCTTCTAAATCGAGCTGTATAAAAACATGATTTGCCGCAATTATTCATGTTTTTATACATTATTTACAGATTAAAAACTTACTCCCAAATTAATAAAATTATGAAAATCGCAGTAATCGTCGTTCGCATTTTGTTGGGGCTTCTGTTCATTTTCGGGTCAATAACTTATTTCTTAAATCTCTATCCGCAAGCCGAATTAACAGGAAACGTCAAAATTTTTATGGATGGGTTATATGCTTCGGGTTATGTGATGACTTTGGTAAAAATTACCGAACTCCTTTGCGGAATCGCTTTTGTCACAAATCGTTTTGTGGCTCTCGCTTCAGTTTTAATTGCTCCTATTATCGTGAACATTTTTCTGCTGCATCTGTTTGTCGAC
>JBBSIE010000047.1:0-27935 GCA_038232235.1 Pyrinomonadales bacterium
GCGGAATCGAACGCTACGGCTTTACACTTCCGATGGACGATTGCCTTGCTCAGGTCGCCATTGATTTCGGCGGGCGCAATTGGTGCGTTTGGGAAGTCGAATTCAAACGCGAAAATGTCGGGAAAATGCCGACTGAAATGTTTTTTCATTTCTTCAAATCATTTTCCGATAAAGCAAACTGTAATTTGAACATTCACGCGACAGGCGAAAACGAACATCACAAAATCGAAGCGATTTTCAAAGCCTTCGCCAAAGCGATCAAAATGGCGGTCAAACGCGACATTTCAAGCGACAGTTTGCCTTCAACCAAAGGAAGTTTGTAGATGTCGGATGTTAGATTTCAGTGAAAAGAATCTAACATCCGACATCCGACATCTGTTTTATGAAAATTGCCATCGTTAAATACAACGCCGGAAACGTCGAATCGGTGAAAAACGCGCTCAATCGTTTGAATATTGAGCCGATTTTGACCGACGATGCGAACGAATTGAAATCTGCGGATAAAGTAATTTTCCCCGGTGTCGGCGAAGCATCAACGGCGATGAATTATTTGCGGACGCGGAATTTGGACGCGGCGATTAAAAATTTGACTCAGCCGGTTTTTGGAATTTGTTTGGGAATGCAGCTTTTGTGTGAATTTTCCGAAGAAAATGCTACAAAATGTTTGGGGATTTTGCCTTATAAAGTTCGCAAATTTGAATCCGACACGCTGAAAATTCCGCAAATGGGCTGGAATAATATTTTTGATTTGAAAAGCCATTTGTTCAAAAATGTGGCGGAAAATTCCTACGTTTATTTTGTGCATAGTTTCTACGTCGAATCGGGCGCGGAAACTGTTGCGACCTGTGATTATGAAGTAAATTTCAGCGCGGCAATTCAGCGCAAAAACTTTTATGCCGTGCAGTTTCACGCCGAAAAATCCGGCGCGGTCGGCGAAAGAATCTTGGAAAATTTTTTGAATATTTAAGAATAATTATGATTGAAATAATTCCGGCGATAGATTTGATTGACGGCAAATGCGTGCGTTTGTCGCAGGGTGATTTCGCGCAGAAAAAAATTTACAGCCCGAATCCGCTTGAAGTCGCCAAAGAATTTGAAGCGAACGGTTTGCGGCGTTTGCATATTGTTGATTTGGACGGCGCGAAAATCGGCAAAGTTACAAATTTGAAAGTTTTGGAAACGATTGCCGTGAACACGAATTTGATAATTGATTTTGGCGGCGGAATCAAAACGGACGAGGATATAAATTCGGTTTTCGACGCGGGCGCGAGCATTGCGGGCATCGGAAGCGTCGCGGTCAAAGAACCGGAAAAGTTTTTCGGTTGGCTTGAAAAATTCGGCAGCGAAAAACTTCTGCTTGGCGCGGATGTCAAAGACGGAAAAGTTGCGATAAACGGTTGGCGAACGACGACGGAATTGGAAATTCTGCCGTTTTTGAAAAATTATTATGCAGGCGGCGTAACCACTGTTTTTGTAACGGACATTAGCAAAGACGGACTTTTGCAAGGAACGGGAATTACATTATACACGGAAATTTTAGAACATCTTCCGCGTCTGCATCTGATTGCAAGCGGCGGCGTAAGCTCTTTGGAAGATATTTCCGAACTCGAAAAAATCGGCTGCGCGGGCGTAATTATCGGCAAAGCGATTTATGAAGGAAGAATTGAAATGACTGAATTGAGGAATTAGGCAGAAGCCCGCGCTTTTTTGAAGAAAATGTTAGCTAAGAGAATAATTCCGTGTTTGGACGTAAAAGACGGGCGCACGGTCAAGGGAACGAATTTTGTAAATCTGCGCGACGCGGGCGATGCTGTCGAATTGGCGGAAATTTATTCGGCAAACGGCGCGGACGAACTCGTTTTTCTCGACATTACGGCAACTGTTGAGAAACGTAAAACTTTGTCGGAACTCGTCCGCAAAGTGGCGGCGGAAATAAATATTCCGTTCACCGTCGGCGGCGGAATCAACACGATTGAAGACATCGAAATTTTATTAAATTCCGGCGCGGACAAAGTTTCGATCAACACTTCGGCGGTCAAAAATCCGCAGATTTTGGCTGACGCGGCGAAAAATTTCGGTTCACAGTGTGTCGTTTTGGCGATTGACGCGAAAAAAGTCGGCGAAAATTGGAAGGTTTTCTTGAACGGCGGACGAATTGAAACGGATTTGAACGCCGTCGAATGGGCGCGAAAAGGTGTCGAACTCGGCGCGGGCGAGATTCTTTTGACTTCGATGAACGCCGACGGCACGAAGGAAGGTTTTGAAATCGAACTGACGCGGCTCGTTTCCGAAACGGTCAATGTTCCCGTCATCGCTTCGGGCGGCGCAGGGAAGCTAGAGCATTTTACGGAAGTTTTTGATGCCGGAAAAGCCGATGCCGCGCTTGCCGCAAGCATTTTTCACTTTCGAGAAATCGAAATTCCGCAACTTAAAAATTTTCTGCGCGGGCAAAATATAGAAGTCAGGTAATAAAAAACATATTTAATCTGAAATTTCAGATAAAATATCCAAAATTGTGAATTTTTTACATTAAAATGAACAAATATTTTTAACCATATAATTTAACATTATCCTGAATTGCCACGTAAGGCGTTATTCAACAATAGTTTAGAATATAAAAAAATAATTTTTATATTTGTGGCTCTGTATTTGCTACTTTATATTAAACAAATGGTGTGATTATTTTTGTAAAATTTACAAAGTCGCACTGAATTAATAGAAAATTCCAAAAATTAATACTAGGAGATTAAAATGAATAGACATTTCAAATTTATTTCGATGGTTTTATCCATTGTCTTTTGCTTTTCAGCAATTGCTTTTGGACAGGAAACCACCGGAAATATTCAAGGATACGTCAAAGACGCTAATGGTGCGGTTGTTCCAAACGCTACCGTAGCGATAGAAAGTATCGGTTCAACGGCAGGTTTTAGTAAAACCGTTACCGCTGATGCGGAAGGTTTTATTACTATTCCGAGAATTCCACCCGGAACTTATCGGGTTAACATAACAGCCGCTAACTTTGCAGATAAAACTCAAGATGTAACGGTTGTTCTCGATAAAATTACAACTTTTAACACCATTCTTGATGTTGCCGGCGTAACCGGAACAGTTAATGTTACGGCTGATAACTCAGTAAGTATTGACCCGACCAACACCAAGATTGACACCAATATTACCAAACAGCTTATCAACGAATTGCCGAAGGGAACACAGTTCAGTTCGCTGTTGAAAATTGCTCCGAATGTTCGTCCCGAACCGCTCGGTGCCGGTTTTCAAATTGACGGCGCAAGCGGCGCGGAAAATGTTTTCGTCGTTGACGGTCAGGAAGTTACCAACTTCCGCACCGGTCAGTTAAACACTAACAACAACCTGCCGTTTGAACTGCTCCAAGAAGTGCAAATCAAATCAACCGGCTTTGAAGCCGAATACGGCGGCGCGACGGGCGGCGTTATTAACGTCGTTACGACCGGCGGTAACAACGAGTTTCACGGAAACTTCGGTACTTCTTTCAGTGCGGCGCAACTACAAGGCGCGGCGCGTCCAATCTTAAATCAGTTTGGTGCGGCTGACGGACAGACTGAATACTTTCAACCGCCGAAGAGCGGCGGCACGGACTTTTTTCCGGTTGGCAGCTTGACCGGACCGATTATCAAAAATAAACTTTGGTTTTCAGCCATTTATGCTCCGCAGATTTTTAATGTAACCCGCAACGTTCCGTTTTATTCCAGCGGCGCAGTAGATGCGGTTACCAAATTGCCTGTTCCGACGAGTAATCCGAACCTTCGTCAACTTGCAGGAAATCAAGATTTTCAGTTTCACCGCAGAATTGAAGAAGCATTTGTTCGTGTAGATGCTCAGCCGTTTTCAAAACTTCGGGCGTATGGAACATTTCTTTATAACCCGATTATTGATCAAGGAAATGCTCCGGGCAGCACGTTCGGATTTTTCAATCCAACCTCAGCCGGACCGTTTTTGAATTTTAATGGCGGAAATCTTCTTAGCCAAGACCAGTTCTTGAATTCTCAAGGCGGAAGACAAAACAGCAACAGTGTGAACGGACAAATAACTTATACTCCGACAAATAACCTTGTTGTCAACTTACGCGGCGGTCGCAATTTCCTAAACGAAAAACTCGGCTCATACGGCGTTCCGAATGAACCCAGATTCCTCTGCTCAACTGGCGGTAATCCGGCATCTATTCCAGGCGGCGCGGCGGCGGCAGGTTGTTCACGCGGATTTACAAATTTTCCGACTAACTTCCAAACAAATTTTGACGTTTCGACCCGCACCACGTTTGATGCCGATGCCAGTTTAGTCGGTGTTAATTTACTGGGTCGTCATAACTTCAAATTCGGGTATCAACTCAACCGACTCTTTAATACGGTAGATCAAGGTTATAAAAATCAAGGTTTGGTTATTCTTTATTATGGCTTAACTATTGATAACCTGCTTGGAACTCCGGCGACTCCGGGTGCGCTTGGTTCGGGAATCTTACAAAGATTCGGAACAATTGGTCAAGCCAGCAGTTCCAACCAAGCTCTCTTTGCTCAGGATTCATATCAAATTGCGAAACGCTTGACCTTTAATGCAGGTGTCCGCATTGAGAAAGAAAAGGTTCCGAGTTTTAGTCCTCAAGGAAAAGACATTAACTTTAACTTTGGCGACAAAATTGCTCCGCGTTTCGGTATCGCATTTGATGTGTTCGGCGACGGCAAAACAAAACTGTTTGCCAGCTATGGTTGGTTTTATGACCGCTTCAAATACGAACTGCCGCGCGGTTCATTCGGCGGCGATTTCTATCGTCGTGATTATTTCGAGATTTTACCATCGCGCGGTGTGAATTTTACCAACTATACTCCGGGACGGATTCTCGGTTCAGTAGCAGATATTGCCGGCGGTAACTGCCCTGACGCGGCTAATCCGAATGCTCCTAATCCGACACTTGGAAACGGATTCTCGGTTTGTCAATTTGACTTCCGTATTCCGTCCAACAAGATTGGGGGCAGTATTTTTGATTCCGGCGGCGTTGACCCGAATTTGAAACCGGCTCGGCAGAGTGAATACACAATCGGTCTTGAACGCGAACTTTTCAGAAACACTCTTTTGGCTGCGCGTTACACGCATAAACAGCTTGACCACGTAATTGAAGACGTGGGTGTTTTCAACGCGCAAGGCAGTGAAGCCTATATCATCGGAAATCCCGGTGAAGGTTTGACCTGCGATATTTCAACAGATGCAAATCGTCCCTGCACGAAAGCGCAGCGCAATTATGACGCATTTGAAGTTCGTGTTGACAAACGTGCCAGCAAATACTTCTTTAACGCCAGCTATACCTATAGTCGCCTGTTCGGTAACTATTCAGGTTTAGCCAGCTCGGACGAATTTGGTCGTTCCAGCCCGAACGTCAACCGCTTTTTCGATTTACCGTTCTTGGGTTATACGGCAGGCGGTGTAGCGGAAAACGGACTTTTGGCAACCGACCGTCCGCACGTTTTCAAAGCCTTTGGCGGATATAATTTTAATTGGTTCGGAAGCAAAACCAACCAAACATCTGTATCGGCATTTACAACGGCAGAGTCAGGAACGCCTTTGACTACAATTTACAGTTTGTATTCCGTAAGTTCAGCTATTCTTAACGGACGCGGAGATTTAGGTAGAACCAAAACCTTTACGGAAACTGACTTTAATATCAGTCATCGTTACAGATTCGGCAGAGATGCTAAGTTCTCGTTTGAGCCTTATGTCAATATCCGAAATCTTTTCGACCAGAAAAGTGGATTGACCCGACAAACAACTATCAGCAACACAAACTTCAGAGCCGGTCAATTGACCAGTGCCGGATGTACTACCTGCGGAAGTGAAGGTGCTGTGATTGATACCATTTTTAACAGTGGTGGAATTACTACATTTGTTAATAATTACATTAACACGCGTGGACCTTCCAGTGCCGGTCTTAGAAATGATTACAATTTTGTAAATAGCTACCAAGCCCCGCGTGAAGTGCGTTTTGGTGCGCGTTTCTTCTTCTAATTTTACTTGTTAGAAGAACTCAAAAGCCTATCTATTTTTTAGATAGGCTTTTTTATTTTGGTTTAATGTGAAAACAAAGTAATGCGATAAAAAGGATAAGTCATGAAAATTAAAATGGAGGATTAAATTTGTCGGCTTAACTTTACGAAAGTTTTTTCTTCTATTCAATTTACGTTAATTACAAAAGTTAATTTCTGACAAACAGAAATTATTTAGAAGCTGTTTGAAAACTTCGACTTGTGTCACCGAAAAGTCTAAAATCGTTAATTTCAAACTTTACCCTTTACAATATTTTTGCAAAAAGTGAATGGTTCAATGTGTAAAATTTACAGTTTTGCGTTTCGATCCACGATTTCTAAAGTCTTGATAAGTGGGCAGGACGGGGAATCATTCAAGCCAATGACGGCTGATTTAATCGTGGATTTCCCGCTTGTTGTGCTGATTATTAAGCATCAAATTTAGTTGTTCTTACGAGAGAAGCATTTCCTTTTCCGTGGTAATAAATTATTAAAATCAGATTTGATAGTTCGATCTAAACCACATAAATATAATTGAAATACTTTACAAAACTTTTTTCTATTTCAAATTTGAGACTCAATTGTTGTTCGGCTGAGTTTTTGCTTTTTCTCTTAAATCAGTAGCTATTTTTTTTGTTTTTTTCTCTTCTTCAGCACTCAGCTTACCTGATTTCATATATAGTTCCAGTTCGTCTGCCGCTTCATTATATTTTTTCATATCATTAGCGTAAAGTTGAACCAATTCTTTGTGAATCTCAGGGACGCTGACTTTGGACAATTTTTTGGCTTGAAGAAGATGCTTTTCCGCACTACCGTATTTTCCTTCTAACCGTTCGGCTTTTCCGAGAACATAAAGAACCTGTACCGAAGCTGGAGCAAGAATATAAGCTTGTGTTAAGGCAGTGATAGCTGGCTTATTATAATTGAGTTTATGTAAAGAAAGTCCCAGATAATAAAGAGTTGTCGGACTTTGTGGATTAACTTCAACTGCCTTTAAAAGAATTGGTGCAGCTTCTCCATATTCACCTTTTACAGTGAGTTTTTTTCCGAGTTCATTTAAAGCCAGATAATAAGTGGGGAAAATCTTGATAGCTTCTCTTAAACCAAGAATACCTTCATCGTTACGGGACTTAGAAAAATCTTTGACAGCCTGTTCATATTTTTTTTTTGCCTCTGCGGGAATTTCTTGTGCAAAAATTACTCCCAATTCTGCGGCTGCCAAACTTCCCCTTTTCGGTGTCAAATAAAAATCTTCAGTCAAATAAGTATTACCTTGTCCGCCTCTGACATTCACCGTATTGATTTCAATAGGATGAGATTGATCCGTAAAATCATATCGAAACGGCAAAACCGTAACTGTGTATCTGCCGTCGGACAAACCGGAAAATTGGTACCTTCCTGACCCGTCGGTTTGAGTACGATCTTTTTGTTGATAATTATCATCGAGTAATTCGACATCTACTTCTGCCAAAGGATTTCTGTGATTATCATACACAATGCCTGTAATAGTGCTTGCTGATACATTTTGTGAAAACAAAAGTATTCCGGCAGCAAACAAGATTCCAAAAAGTAAAGTTCCTACCTTCAGTCCTTTTACCAAAAACATAATAACCTCCTTATGTTGCGACTCGTTTTAACTATGGATTAAGAATTATATCACTAATATCTTGTAAAAAAAATAATTTTTGCCTGTTTGCTTAAAAAGCTGGTAAAAAATCGTATATTACTGTCAATCAGAGTTTTAAAATTTGATAAAGTTAAGACAATACCTTTTTCATTCTTCTGACACCTTCGGCAATTTTTTTTTCGTCATTACAGAATGAAATGCGCAAAAAGCCTTTTGCTTCGTCGCCGAAAGCAAATCCGGGAACTGTTATGACACGGTTTTGCAGAAATCTTTCCGCAATTTCCAAATCGTCGCCAATCTCGCGTACGTCAACCATCGTATAGAACGCGCCTTCGGGAGAAGTTCCGCGCAGACCGAGTTCGTCCTGAACGAGATTTATCAAAAATTCGCCGCGCCGCCGGTAAATTTCCCGCGCTTCGGCTTTGGCTTTTTCAGCTTCTTTCGTCCATCCGAGAAGCGATGCTTTTTGTGAAATCGTTGAAGTGCAGACAGCTAAAAATCCGTGTAATGTCAAAGCGGCTTTGACGACATCGGTTTGCGAACTCGCCAGCCAGCCGACGCGCCAGCCGGTCATACTTAAAGATTTCGACAGACCGGAAACAATAACCGTTTTATCGTAAAATTCCGAAGCCGAACGTGGTTTCTCGTCCGTGAAATATAAATCGCTGTAAATCTCGTCGGAAATTAAATAGATTCCGGTATTTTTTAACGCTTCGGCGATTTGTTTCAAATCATTTTCGGTGAAAATTTTCCCCGTTGGATTGGAAGGCGAAATGATAACCGCCGCTTTTGTTTTCGGTGTGATTTTCGATTTAAATTCTTCGATGTCGAAGCCGAAATCTTTTTCAGCCGGAAGACGATAAAAAACCGGAGTGCCTTCGGAAATTTTGACGCAGTTTTCATACGCCGGAAACGACGGATTCGGAATCAAAACCTCGTCGCCTTCGTCAATCATCGCCAAAAACACAGCGGTCATCGCTTCCTGTGAACCGACGGTTACGCAAACCTGATCAATCTGTAAATCGAGATGCGCGTAACTCGCCGCGATCTTTTCGCGCAAAGCGGGAAGTCCGGCGTGATTCGTGTAACCGTTTTGTTCTTCTAAAGTTACACGCGCCGCTTCTTCGCGGATAAACTGCGGTGTCGGCAAATCCGGTTCGCCCAAACCGAAATTTATCGAATCCGGCAAAGCGCGATTGAAAATTTGCCGAATTAAAGTCGGCTGAACGCCTTGCAGACGTTTCGGTAATTGTAATTGCGTTATTTCTTTAGTTGCGTTCATTTTTATGGATTATTGAAGTTTACCAATTCGTTTCGGTATTTTTCACTGCTTCGCCGTGTTCGACGAGAAATCTTTCAGCATCAATCGCCGCCATACAACCTGTTCCGGCTGCCGTCACAGCTTGGCGATAATAGGAATCCTGCGCGTCGCCGCAGGCGAAAACGCCCGGAATGTTTGTTTTCATCGAACGACCTTCGGTTATCAAATAACCGACATCATCCATATCGAGAACGCCTTTGAAAAGTTCGGTATTCGGTTTGTGTCCGATGGCGATAAAAACGCCCTGCGTCGGAAATTCACTGTCTTTCTTGGTTTCGTTGTTGTATATTTTCACGCCCGTTACGCCTTCTTCTTTTGTGCCGAGAATTTCTTTGACCTCCGTGTGCCACATTATTTCGATTTTCTCGTTGTCGAGAACTCTCTCCTGCATAATTTTTGAGGCGCGAAATTCTTCGCGCCGGTGCATCAGCGTAACTTTTGAAGCGAAACGAGTTAAAAACATCGCTTCTTCCATCGCCGTATCGCCGCCGCCGACGATGACGACGGGTTTGCCGCGAAAGAAAAAGCCGTCGCACGTCGCGCAAGCCGAAACGCCGTTGCCGCCCAAACCTTCGGGAACAGGTTCTTCGCCCGGAATGCCGAGCCATTTTGCCGACGCGCCCGTTGAAATGATCAAAGTTTCCGCCTTGATAATCGTCGTAATTTCGTCGCTGTCTTCACTTTCCTTACCGTAGAGCGTGAAAGGTTGTTCCGATAAATCAACCTTATCAATCCAGACGTTAATAATTTCCGTGCCGAATCTTTCCGCCTGAGCGCGAAATTCGTTCATCATTTCCGGTCCCATAATTCCATTTGAAAAACCCGGATAATTTTCGACATCGGTTGTAATCGTCAGTTGTCCGCCCGGCTGAGGTCCATCTATTACAATTGGTTCGAGCTGCGCCCGTGAAGCGTAAATCGCTGCGGTTAAACCCGCCGGACCCGAACCTAAAATAACAACCTTTCGATCAATTTCTGTTTGCGCCATAATGATTTTCGTCTTCTCCCTGCTTATTTTTTGCCAATGAATATAGCAATTTTGTTTATGTTTATAGTATAACTATGTCGGACTCCGTTAGTCGAATAGTAATAAACTACGTCATAAATGTAATTCCGAATTTTCAATGTTTTATTCTCGTTTTACAAAAAAAGCCGGTTAATTGTATTTCTTTTAAGTTTTCGTGTTAAACTGTATTTCGTTTTATTGATTTTAACCACTGCCGCTCAATTTGGTATGTCAACCAATATGCAATCGCAATTTGATGAAAAGCGATTTGCGCTTCGGATGTCGCTGCGTCTGCCGATAGTCGTTTCGGGACGCGCGGACGACGGCGCAGCGTGGTCGGAACCGACTGAAACCGACGATATTTCAACCACCGGCGCACTTTTTTACCTGAATCAAACCGTCGCGCCCGAAGAAAATCTGTATCTGCGTTCACATCGTCCCGACGGCGTTCCGGTCGAAGTAAAAGCGCAGGTCGTCAGAGTTGCGCCCGCGAGTCACGGCACAATCCGCGTCGGCGTGAATATTTCCGAACCAAAAGATCAATGGCTGCGGCTTTTCGTCGCGTGGGTTGCCGACGATCAGGATGCCGAAGATGTGGAATAATCAGACATTTTCAGCTTTTTTTCAACTGTTTCATTCCTGCACTTAATCTAAAAAAATTATCCCTGATTTTTTGAAGTATTTATATTTTAGTAAATCATTATTCTTTTACTTTATAATATAAAGTTCTTGACAAGAATAACAACTTGCTGTAAATTTTACGAATATGATGAACGGTCAAACATTAAGAAAAGTTGACACGGAAGCAAAACAGCCGATAAACATTGGAGATCGTGCCGTTGACAATTTGAAATTCATCCGCGAAACGATGGAACGCTCGACGGTTTTTACGAGTGTTCCCGGCTACGGCGGAATTTTTATGGGCGCGACGGCGATTGCGGCGGCGGTTATCGCAAATTTTCAGCCGCTGCTTCGTGATTGGCTGATTGTTTGGCTCGTCGAAGCGTTTTTGGCGGCGGGAATCGGATTTTTTGCGATGTGGCAAAAAGCGAAAATTACGAAAACTTCGCTTTCAAGCGTTCCGGCGAAAAAGTTTGCGCGTGGTTTTCTGCCGCCGATTTTGTGCGCGGTTTTTATCACGCTCGGACTTTGGAAGTTCGGACATTTTGAAGTGATGATTCCCGTCTGGATTTTGCTTTACGGCGCGGCAATCGTCTGCGGCGGAGCATATTCGGTGCGCGTCGTGCCGATTGCCGGCTGGTGTTTTATCGCGCTCGGCGCAGTCGCGTTTTTTCTGCCCGCCGGTTTTGGGAACGCGATGATGGGTTTGAGTTTCGGCGTTTTGCATATTGTTTTCGGAGCGATTGTCGCTTGGAAATACGGCGGTTAAAAAATATGGCAAGTAAAAATTCAGCATTAAAACGAACAAGTTCAGATAACGAAATCACAAAACCGCAGGCTTTAAAAATCGAAAAAGCGGCGGAAACGGTTTCGGGCGAACTCGACAAAATTATTCACGAGCGAATGCGTCTGGGAATTATCAGCGCACTCGCGGCGAATGAAACTTTGTCTTTTACGGATTTGAAAAACCTTTTGAACACGACGGACGGCAACATTAGCGTCCACGCCCGAAAATTGGAAGATGCCGGTTATCTCGAATGTTTGAAATCATTTAACGGGCGCATTCCGTTAACCGAATACAAAATCACAGACAACGGACGCAAAGCATTGAATCGTTATTTGAATCACATGGAAGCGTTGATAAACGCGATGAAAGGTGGAAAGTAGGCAGCGGCAACAGCAGTGGCAGTTAAAATCTGAATCTCTACTGACTGCAACTGCCGCTGCCAACCATTAAAAATTATGGGCGTTCTTTTAATGTTAATGACAATCGGCGGACTATTTGTCGCAGCAGTTTTGCTGATAATTGCGCTTTGGACAAAAAAGAATTGGCTGATGAATTTTGTTATCGGCGGTGTGGCGATTTGGTTTGTATTTTATTCGGCGATGCTTTTTGGATATTCGCTTTCCAGCAATGAAAAATTACTTGCATTGAATGAATCGAAAGAATATTGCGGATTTTATCTTGATTGTCATCTGCACACAACCGTTACCGATGTGCGAACAGCCAAACAAATCGGCGATCAGACGGCGCAGGGAATTTTTTACATTGTCAATGTAAAAGTTTGGAGCGACGCGAAAAATCCGAATATTGCGTTTCGTCTGATTGAACCGAAAGCCGAAGCGGAAGACGTAGGCGGACGACTTTACACGCGAATTGCGGAAGCCGAAAACCAACTTCCGACGGCGCAGATTCGATTAGATCAAGAAATTAAAGGAAACGAAACAATTGAAAAGGAAATCGTTTTCGACCTGACCGAACCGAGCGACAGACTAAAACTTTTGATAACGGAAGGTTACGGCGTTGACAAACTTGTCGAAGCATTTTTGATCAACGACGAAGACAGCATTTTGCACAAACAAACTTATTTCAAACTTGAGGAACAATCTCAAACTGCCGACGTGAAGCAGCAAAAAGGAGTTTATAAACTTATGCAGCAATTACAATTAAATGAAGAAATTATTATCAAGCCGAAAAAAGGATTTTGGCGGCGGCAGTTTCAAAAAGATGCGACCGTATCGCAGATCAAATTCGACTGGTTGTTCGGCGTGATTATCCGGTGATTTGTTTCGTGTTTGACCCGATAGTTTTCAATAGTTACGGATCAGGAAAAGGCGCGGAGTTGGGAAACTATAAACCGTTTGCTTATATTTTGAGTTTTGTTTCAGTAATGGCAATGTCGGCGTGGTTGCTTTGGGGCAAAAAACTCAAATGGTTTAACGCTTTATTATCAGGTCTTTTCTCTGTCTGCGCTTTAATTTCATTAGCAATCGGTATAATTTTGTTGCCTCTTAGTTTGCTCGGTTTGGTTGTAATTATCGGAGTTTTAGGCTTTACGCCTTTGTTTTCCTCAATAGCGTATTCCCGAAACGCTTTACGCGCTTATATCTCGGCAAAGCCATTTCTAAAAAAAACTGTCCTCATTTATTCGCTGATATTATCCGCGCTTTTCAGCATTGTTATCCCATCAGTAATCAATAGTGAAATCAACAAAAAGTTAAATGAAATGGTAGAAAGCGATGTTCAAACGATTCGTGAAAATGCACAGATTTTGAAATTGTATCGCCGTTAGTTGATGCTAACAAACTTAGACGGAAATATTGTCAGTCGCCAAACGACGAAAGACACGAAACTTTAGCTGAGGTTTATGAGCAGTTTACCGGCGAAAATATTATTTGTGGTCAGGATTAGTAAAAATTATGAAAACCTTTGATGTCGTAATTATCGGAGCCGGTTTAGCCGGACTGCAATGCGCCAAACTGCTTTCGCGGCGCGGCGCAAAAATTTTGCTTGTTGACCGGAAAACAGATTTGTCGAAAGGCATTCACACGACGGGAATTTTTGTGCGGAAAACTCTCGAAGATTTTGAATTTCCCGCCGAATCGCTCGGCAAACCGATAAAGAATGTAACACTTTATTCGCCGAAATTGAAAAAATTAAATCTCGAAAGCGACAAAGAAGAATTTCGCGTCGGCAAAATGGATTTGATTTACGACGACTATTTGCAGGATGCAGTTTCGGACGGCGTTCGATTCGCGCGGGCAACTTCTTACAAAGGCGCGGAAATATTGGACGGCGAAACCATCATCAAACTCGAAAAACGCGGCGAAGCGTATTCGGTGAAAACAAAGGTTTTAATCGGCGCGGACGGCGCAAATTCGCGTGTCGCAAAGGATTTGAAATTAGACGAAAACAAAGAATGGATTGTCGGTTACGAAGAAGTTTTTCATTGCGAAAATTCAAACCGCGAACCGCGTCTGCATTGTTTTCTCGATGCTTGCCTTGCGCCGGGATATTTGGCGTGGATTGCCGACGATACTGAGGAAATCCACATCGGCGTTGGTGGCTACGCCGCTGGTTTCAATCCGCGTGAAGCGTTAAAACTGTTCAAAGAGAAATTAAACTTTGAAAATTTAACTGATTTTGGCGGACAAAGTTTTGATATTCCATCCGAGACGCGCGGCGGACGAATTCCGGTCGGCGGCGTTTTGCAAAGAATCGCCAATGAAAACGGACTTTTAATCGGCGACGCGGCGGGCGCGGTTTCGCCGCTGACGGCGGGCGGACTCGATCCGGCGATGCGGCTTTCAAAATTTGCGGCGGAAATTGTTCACGAAAGATTAGAAAGCGATAATCCGCAAGTTTTACTGCAATTTTCGGGCGAATTGTTTCGCGCCAGATTTGTTTCGCGGCTTTGGATGCGGCGAATTATCAAAACATTTACGAATCAAAGACTCTTGGAACTCGGCTTTAGCTTTTTACGCAACAGAATCGGACAAAAATTTGCCAAGCACGTCTTTTTCGGACGCGGTTCGTTTCCCGACATTGACAGGCAGCAGTCAACAGTTATCAGTTATCAAAAATCCGGCATTTGAAATTTGGAGAAAAAAATATGAATGAAAGAACGAAAACAGGATTGGAAATTTTGCAGGCGGCGGTTTTGCTCGGCGTTTTGGGCGATGTGCTTTTGCGCGTAACGCCTTGGGGTTTGAATGTTTTTCTGTTCATCGGCGCGTTGGTCACGGCGTTTATGATGCTGATTTTGCGGCGTAAACAGGATTTTTGGAACGCGCAGACGATCACCTTAAATGCCGCATTGGTTTTCTTTGCGGCGATGTTCGTCTGGCGCGATTCGATGGAGTTGAAGACTTTTGACACGCTGGCGATTTTGACAATTTTGGCGGTTTTGACTTTGCCCGCTTTGAAAATCAAGACGCAGATTGCCGGTGTTTTTCATTACGGAATCGGTTTTATTTGGTCGGGAATCAGTGCGACGGTCGCGCCGTTTTTTCTGGTTTTTAATGATATAAAATGGAAAACGATTCCGCAAACGGGTTGGTCGAAACATCTTATTTCTGTTTTGCGCGGATTGTTGATCGCCGCGCCGATTCTGCTCGTTTTCGGCGCGTTGTTTGTCGCGGCGGACGCGGTTTTTCAAGGCATTATCGAAAAAACTTTTAATATTCAACCGGAAAATTTAGTCGCACATATCTTTTTTATCGGCTTTTTCTCGTGGACTATCGCCGGATATTTGCGCGGTTCGCTGATTGAAAATTTTTCGGATGATGTGGCGAAAACCTTTCTCACCGCCGAAGAAAAACCGAAGCCGCAAAATCTGAGCATTACCGACATCAAAGAAGAAGACGCGCCGAAGACGGAAGACAAGCCAAAAACGGAAGAAAATAAAAAGTGGGAATGGCAAAATCTGGACAATGCCCTTTTGCCTAATTATTTCACGCTCGGCGCAATCGAAACCGTTATTGTTTTGGGTTTGATAAATCTTTTATTTCTAAGTTTTGTCATCGTGCAAATTCCGTATCTGTTCGGCGGAATGGATTTAGTGCAGAACACGCCCGATTTTAAGCTCGCCGATTATGCGCGGCGCGGTTTTGGCGAACTCGTTACAGTTTCCGCGCTCGTGCTGCCGATTCTGCTCGTTTCACACTGGCTTTTGCGGAAGGATAAACCGATTAACGAGAAGATTTACCGCGTTCTGGCGGGAATAAATATCGGTTTATTATTTGTCATTATGGTTTCCGCGACGCAGCGATTGTTGCTTTTAACCGGAAATTTGGGTTACGGATTAACGACCGTCAGATTTTATCCGATGGCGGTGATGGTTTTGCTGGCGTTGATTTTTGTCTGGTTTACGCTGACGGTTTTGCGCGGCGCACGGCAAAATTTCGCGTGGGGCGCGTTGTGGCTGACGTTGTTTACGCTCGGCACTCTGCACGTTTTGAATCCCGACGATTTTATCGTTCGCACCAATGTCGGTTTGATGCGCGAAGGTCGCGGTTTCGATATGGAATATGTTTCGCATCTAAGCGATGACGCTGTTCCCGCGTTGATGGAAAATTTATCGAAAATGGATTTGACTCAGAAGTGCGAAGTTAAAAAGAAACTTTTTAATCGTCTGGATGAAGCACAGCAAACGGAAAACGATTTTCGTTCGTGGAATTGGTCGCGCTGGACGGCGCGAAACAAAATGGCGCAAAACGTCGAGAATCTGTACACAGACGGTTGCCCGGACCTTTCGCCAAGATATTACGACGATTTTTAGTTATGAATTTTGATTTTGAAAAACGGTTAAAAGACTGTTCAAAACAAGCGAATCCTGCTTTAAGTAAGATTGATAATACCGATAATTGTTCATCATCATTTCAAAATGCAGATTTTTATCTGCAAATAAACGAGCTGCCGCGGCAGCCAATTCATCAGGCGAAGTAAATTCGAGGTAATTTACTTCGCCTGCAAAATTTTGAAATTTTATCGAGCCTTATCGGTTTCCGCTTTGATCGAATTAAAATCCGCCCCTTTGTTTCGATAACGTGACTTGACCGTAATCCGGTAATTTTCATTCGGCAGATCAACAAAACCGACGGCATTGTAGTTGTCAATCAAAGCGTTTTGCGGCGGAATATACATATATTGTTTTTACGCTTTATTGGCATTTACAATCACATTTCCCGTAAAAATTCCGTCGGCGAAATACTTGGCGAAAACTCCCTGCGAACTTCCCGCGTCGTCGCTGACAAAGCCGTAATTGCCGTAAGAAATGATGTTATTGCGAAATGTAAAATGCTGACTCGGCGCACGATGCGCGGTTATCGGGTTGCCGCTGTTGAAAACGGTGTTATTTTCAAAGATTATATCTTCGCCATCGGCAATTAATAAAAAGCGTCCGTCCGCGCCCCATTTTGCCGAATCAATTTCGGTGAAAAGGTTGTTGGTAATCTGAACGCGCTTCATTTTCTCGCTTTCGTTGGTGTCGTCCTGTCCTAAAATGTGGATGCCGCCGCTGTTTCTGATCCAGTTGTTTTGCATCAAAACGTCTTCGACCACGCTCCATGGTGCTTTACTTTTTTTGGATACCTTGCCCGACTAAAGATTGTTCGGCGAGTTCGACATACGGCGGATTTCTTTGTTCTTTTTTCGACCAACCCGATTTTGTGCCGTCATTTATCAAAAAGATTTTCAGCGCAACATTATTTTTGAAAAGCTGTGCGGCTTTCTGTGTTCTTTCGATATACGCCGCCGAACCGCCCAAAATTAAAATTGCTTCGCTGTGTTCAAGCGGCTGTTCGACAATCAAACGGTTTGCCGCAAACCACGCAAGCAACATCCACGCGAGAAACAACAGAAGTAAGCCAGTGATTATTTTAAAACTTCGAGTCGTCTTCATTTCCTTGATGCAGAAGCCCGCACGAAGTAAGGGCGAAAACACACTTACTTCGTGCGGGCTTCTGCATTTGTTTCACGTTTCGCAAAAAAAATCAGCCATCGCTTCCGACCATAAATCATAACCTTTGACCGACGGATGAATCCCGTCGCTGAAAAAATCATCGTCAACCTTTTTTACATCGTCAAAATAGACGACGTTTTCCATCGTCGAAATCAAATCTATCGCGTTGAAGTGATGCAGTTTGGCAAGTCTTGATAAAACGTAGCGCAGCGGATTCGGCAAAGCGATAAAATCTCTGACCATCGGCACATTTGCCACGAAAATTTTTGCATCGGGATTTTTCTCGCGCAAAATTTTGAGTAATTCCTCTAAATACCACCGAAATTTTCGCGGACTCGAAAGTCCGAAAACATCGTTTGCTCCGAGCGCGACGAGAATCACATCCATTTCTTCTTTCGGCACGTTCGGGATGAGTTCGCGCAAAGTTCTTTTAATCGTGATGCCGCTCGTGCCGAGCGCGTGCCAGTTGACTGATTTTCCCGTCTTTCGGCTGAGATGTTTGGCAAATTGTCCGGTCAACGCTTCGTTGTGATTTTTCGCGCCGACTCCGGCGACGGTTGATTCGCCGATTGCCAGAAGATTGATCGTTTCTTCGTGTTCGCCGTGTTTGCCGATTGTTTCGCCTTGTGCGTCGGGCAATCTGCCGACTTTTCGGCGGACGTATTTCCCTTGTAAGTATAGAAACGGCACAGCTGGCAAAATGGCAATTCCGCCTAAAAAATACCGAATCTGCATTAAAATCAAACTCATACGTTTTTATTCAACAGGTGCGCTTTCCTGACTGTTCATCAATTTTGCAACGTGAAAAATATAATGAACGCC
The DNA here is from genome assembly GCA_038232235.1 of Pyrinomonadales bacterium. GTDB lineage: Bacteria > Acidobacteriota > Blastocatellia > Pyrinomonadales > Pyrinomonadaceae. The sequence goes on from JBBSIE010000047.1 coordinate 18,188, forward strand.
CGAAAATAAAGCGAGCGCGAAAACGGTCGTGTAAACCGTCGGCAGATAAAAACTTCGCAGACTTGGAAAAACGGCGGCGATTAAAATTAAACCAATTGCTAAAACCTGAACAAACGTGCTTACTTTGCCGAGCCACGAAGGTTTAAAACCGCGAAATCCGGTCATCACATTTATCGCGCCCGCCGCCGCGATAATCAAAACATCGCGCCCGATGACGGCTGCTGTTACCCAAAATGGCACCGGAAGATGTCGCAAGTGCGGCTCAGGCGGAAAAATATTCGGCAGAGTTAAGATAATAAACGCCGTCGTCATCAAAAGTTTATCGGCAATCGGGTCAAGAATTGTGCCGAGTTCCGATTCCTGATTAAACCGCCGCGCGACAAAACCGTCAATTCCATCGGAAAGACCGGCGATAAAAAAGACGAGCAAAGCCCAGCCGATTAAACCGTAAAACAAAAGCGTGGCGAAAACGGGAATCAAAGCCATTCGCAGAAGGGTGAGCAGGTTTGGAATTGTCAGAACACTTGACGGCATATTTAATCAATCACGAATAAAAATTCGTAATGCGTAATTCGTAATTGTTAATCTGTGACTCGCAACTCGATCAGCGAAATCTCCGGCGGGCATTGATAACGCACGGGCAAAACGACTGTGCCAATGCCGCGTGTGATATAAATTTGCGTGTCTTTGCGGCGATATAAGCCGTTTCTCAATTTCCGGCGCGGTAAAATTCTTTTTTCATCATCGCGGATTTTGATTTGTCCGCCGTGCGTGTGTCCGCTGAATATCAAATCAACATCGGCGCGGGCGGCGCGATTGAGAATTTTCGGATTGTGCGCGAGAAGCAGTTTCATCTCGTCGGGAAACGAACCGCGCAAAGCCGAGCGCAAATCGGTTTTGCCGACCATATAATCGTCAACGCCGGAAAGCCAAAATGATGCGTCTTTTGCCGTAAAACGAAAACCTTCATTGATTAAAACATTGATATTCGCTTCGCGCATCGAATTTGTCATCATTTCGCCGTCAGTCCAGTGATCGTGATTTCCCAAACACGCAAAAGTTCCGAATTCGGATTCGAGCCATCCCATAACTTCCGCCACCGGCTCGATATATTCGCTTTCGTGTGAAACATAATCACCTGTTAATATACACATATCAGGCTTCAAACTATTGCCGATTTCAATGGCGCGTGTAATATGTTCGAGGCTTGTAAAAGGACTGTGATGAATGTCGGACAGATGAAGAATGCGAAAACCTTCGAGATTTTTCGGCAGACGTTTAAGCCGGATTTCAACTTTTTCAACTTCCAAAGTGTTAGCTTCATTCAAAGCATAACGCGCCGTCTGCGATAAATTTCCCGCCAAATCGCGCAGCGGCGTTTCCGAACCGACGGCGGAAGAAAATTTCTTTGACAGCTTTCTTTTTCCTGTTGCAGTAAGTTTCATTTTATTCGGCATTTTCGTCGGACGGCTGATTTCAGGCAAGTCGGTTAACATAATTGTAACTTTTTCACAGGCAAAAAGTCTAGACTTGAGTTAATATTGCAACTAATACTAGAACAAATTTAATCGTTCCGAAAATCAAAATGCACACTTGGAAACTTGAAATCGAATACGAAGGCACACGCTATCGCGGCTGGCAAATTCAGCACAATATGAAAACCGTGCAGGGGGAATTGGTCAACGCGGCGCGTCAGCTTTTTTCCGGTAAAGTCGAAATCGGCGGCGCGGGCAGAACTGATGTCGGCGTTCACGCGCTCTCGCAAATCGCGCATTTAACGGTTGACGAACTGACCACCAACATTACGCCGCGTCAGATTTTGCAAGCGTTTAACGAACTTCTTCCGCACGACATCAACATCAAAAAAGTCTTGAACGCGCCTGAAGATTTCAACGCACGGCGCGATATTGCGGCAACTTATTATCTTTACCAAATCTCGACGCGCCGCACGGCTTTCGCCAAAAATTTCGTCTGGTGGATGAAGGATGATTTGGAAGTAAAACCGATGCAGTCAGCGGCGGAAATGCTCGTCGGCAAACACAATTTCGCATCGTTCGGCGAAGTCGAAGACAAACGCGCTTCGACGCTCGTTTTCGTTGAACGCGCCGAAGTTTTTACCGACGGCGATTTGATCTGTTTTCGCATCGGCGCAAATCGTTATTTGTGGAAAATGGTCGGAAGAATCGTCGGCGTTCTGGCGGAAGTCGGGCGCGGCAATATGTCTTACGACGCTTTTCAAAGACTTTTAAAATTTCAATCAAACGCCGCGTCAAAATTCACCGCGCCGCCTTCGGGACTTTTTTTGGAGAAGATTTTATACAAAGGCGACGAACCGCTGAAAAAACTCGAATCTGCCGTCAATGTTGATTGATAATAAAAGTAATGCCAAGCCGCGGCAAAAACAATTCTGCTATTCATTTTCCCAAACTGCACCGATTCCGGCATCCCACAACATTTTATTAAGGGTCGGAATATCTTTATTGAGAATTTCGTCAGACCGCGCTTTCAAAACTGACCATTCGGCATTCAACTCTTTCAGCAAATCCAGCGAAGGCTGATTGACGCGCGGAATATCGCTTTCGGTTTGGTTTATCAAAAACATATAATTGGCGGTAAACTTGTTCGGGAAATTTTCTACGTCATCATACGCCTTTGATTTGCGCTGAATCATATCTTCATCCCACGCCTTCATTTTTTTCACCAACGCTTCGCCTTCTTTTTTGACGGCGTTGTATTTTGCATCTTCCGGTAAAGTTTTCAAGAGCGTTTCCAACTGTTTTTGTTTTTCATAAAGGCTGTTCACCGTTCGGTGCATCGAAATCACTTCGGCTTCCATCTTTAACATTAACTGATTATAGGCTTTATACGTTTCGGAATTCGTCGGGTAAAGCGGATTGGCGAGAACTTCGGCTTCGGTGGAAACTTTTTGTTCGCCCATTTTTACGGTGATAAAATACTTGCCCGGCGGTGCTTTGTGTCCGGCGTAACTGCTTTCGATATAAACATTTTGCACGCCCGGCATCGTCGGATAACGAAGATTCCAGACGAATCTATTCAAACCTTTTTCTTTTGATAAGGATGGTTCTTTCTGCGGTCCGCCGTCATATTTTTTGAAATCTTTGTCGTCTTTTGAAGAAAATGTCCGCACGATATTTCCTTCTGTATCTCTGATTTCCATTGTGATTTCGTCGGTTTTTTTCAGTTCGGGCAGATTGTAATAAACGACGATTCCGGTTGCCGGATTTACGCCTCTGAATTTGTTTGTTCCGTCAAAATCTTCGTCGGATTTGTCCAACTCGCTCGAACCGTTGACGAGATAAGCATTTGCGGGCTGATAAATCGAAAAAGAATTGACATCCTTTTTATATTGGCGCACCAAATTCAAATCATCCAAAATCCAAAACGCTCTTCCCGAAGTTGCCGCAATCAAATCTCCATTGTGGATTCGCAAATCGGTAATCGGCGTGATCGGCAAATTAAGTTGAAACGGCGACCAATCTTTTCCGCCGTTCCACGAAATATACAAACCGAGTTCAGTTCCGGCAAAAAGCAAATCCTTTCGCACGTCGTCTTCGCGCACGACGCGCGTGAACGCACCGGCGGGAATTCCGTTATCAATTTTCGTCCAAGAATTTCCGTAATCGGTGGTTTTGTACAAACCCGGCGTAAAATCGTTAAATTTGTAACGAGTCGTGGCGATATACGCCGTCGCTTTGTCAAACGGCGAAATTTCAATCGCGTTTATCAAACATTCCTTCAGATTTTTCGGCGTAACATTTTTCCAAGTCGCGCCGCCGTCGCGGGTTAATTGCACGAGTCCGTCGTCGCTTCCCGTCCAAATCACGCCTTTTTCGAGCGGCGATTCCGCGACGTAAGCGAGCGTTCCGTAATTTTCCGCGCCGACCGCTTCATTCGTGTAAGGTCCGCCGCCTTTGCCCTGTTTTTCCTTGTCGTTGCGCGTCAAATCGGGCGAAACTTCCTTCCAAGTCTTGCCGAAATCGCTCGTTTTCAATAAATACTGCGAACCGTGATAAAAAGTATTCGGTTCCCATTTGCTCCAAATAATCGGCGCGTTCCAGTTAAAGCGGTATTTTATATCTTTGGCATCTCTGCCGAGATATTGAATCGGCGCAGCCATAATATTCGTGCTTGCGCCGGCTTTGACATCCAAAACTTCGATTGTTCCCTGATAACTTCCGCCCAAAACATATTTCGGATCGTTCGGATCAAACGCCAAAAACGCGCTTTCGCCGCCCGCCGAAGCTCTCCAATCATCATTTGTTATTCCGCCGCCGCTCAAATCGCGGCTGGCAATCGAAACCGACGAATTATCCTGCTGTCCGCCATAGATTCGATATGGAAACTGGTTGTCAACATTGATGCGGTAAAACTGCGCCGTCGGCATATTGCTTTGCGAACTCCAGCTTTTTCCTTTGTTAAAAGTTATCGCCGCGCCGCCGTCGTTGGCGATGACAAAATTATTCGGGTTGTCGGGATTTATCCATAAATCGTGATAATCGCCGTGTGTGCCGCTTAAAGTTTCCCAGGTTTTCCCGCCGTCATTTGAACGAAGTGCCGATGCGCTCAGAACATAAATCGTATTGTCGTCTTTCGGATCAATAAATAATTCGGTGTAATACCAGGCTCTCTGTGTAAGACGATTATCATCCGAAATTCGATTCCATTTTTTCCCGCCGTCGTTTGATAAAAACAAACCGCCCAAATCCTTTTCCGAATCGCTTTCAATCAGCGCATAAACTTTTTCGGAATTTGAAGGGCTGACCGCAATCGCCATTTTGCCCATTTCCGTCGGCAAGCCTTCGGTCATTTTCTCCCAAGTTTCGCCGCGATCAGTTGATTTATACAAACCGCTTCCCGCGCCGCCGCTGATAACTTTCCACGGAAGCCGCCCGTGTTCCCACATCGCCGCATAAAGAATTCGCGGATTATTCGCGTCCATCGAAAGTTCCGAAGCACCCGTTTTTTCGTCTACAAACAAAACATTTTTCCAAGTCGCGCCGCCGTCGGTTGATTTGTAAATTCCGCGCTCTTTTGAATTTCCATACAAAGCACCTTGCGCCGCGACATAAACAATATCCGCGTTTTTCGGATCAACAATAATCCGCGAAACGTGCCGCGTCGCCTCCAAACCGAGATGTTTCCAAGTCTTTCCCGCGTCGGTTGATTTATAAACACCGTCGCCCGAAGAAGTCATCACGCCGCGCACCGCGTGTTCGCCCATCCCGACATACACGACATTTGCATCGCTTTTGGCAACCGCAATCGCGCCGACTGAACCCGTCTTAAAAAACCCGTCCGAAACATTCCGCCAACTGAGTCCCATATCGTCGGTTTTCCAAAGTCCGCCGCCCGTCGTTCCCATATAATAAGTTTTCGGATCGCCGACAACGCCAACCGCCGCCACCGAACGCCCGCCGCGAAACGGTCCGATCAACCGCCATTTCATCGGCTTAAAAAAACTTTTATAATCGTCCGCAGACGTGGTTTTTGCCGTTTGCGCCGATATTGAAAAAACGCCGAAACAGAAAATAAGCAGTAAAATTGTTTTTTTTAACATTGTAGGATTCTCCAAACGATTCACGGAAAATATTATCCGTGTCGTAGTTTTTTGAACTAAACTGCGTTCGTTTAACAAAATTGAAAAGTTAATTGTAGAAGTGTTTTTCTATTTTAGATTATACTTCGGTAGATGATTTTCTGCAATCGAATGCCGAAATTGTATTGAAATCAGTTACGGCTCTTGCAAAGTCACAAAAATAACGAAAAAGGCGTGTTCTCAGGCTGAATCTTTCATCTATCATCTATTATTTATTCCGAAGTAAAATACCCGATAATTTCGGAATAGCTGATAGATAATAGATGATAACTGATAGATAAATTCTCCCAAACTCCGACTTTGCAATAGACCTATGAAATTAGTGCTTTATTCGTTTAAGAATTTGTTTCCGTCTACGCGTGTAATACAATTTTTATATGAGCCAAACCAACACCGAAGTTCTGCAAAAATTTCAAAACACCGTCGGGCTGAAATTTCAGCTTTACAACAGTCTTTTTTTATCGCTGCCGTTTCGCGGCATTGATAAAACGGGCATTTTGCTGTCGCTTTTCAACAGCGGTTGCGAAGAAGGTTATGCGGAAGGCAAAAGTCCGCAGCAGATTATTGAAGAATTTTTCAAAAATCACGCTTTGACGATTGATGAAAAAGATAAAATCAGTCTGCTTTTTCGCTTCGTGCAATATGCCGAAAGACAGGTTGTTTTGTTTGACGCGCTCGAAGATGCGGCGTTTGACGAACTGCACGACACGCGCGGCACGGGAACTTTAAAGCAATTGGATTCAAGCGTTTTACAGAATAATAAAACTTCGGAATTCATCAAAAAACTAGAAAATTTTTCCGTCAGGCTTGTTTTAACCGCGCATCCGACACAGTTTTATCCGGGCGCGGTTTTGGCGATTATTAACGATTTAGTCGAAGCGATTGAAACAAACGATATTGCGCTCATCAACACATATTTACAGCAACTCGGACGCACGCCGTTTTTCAAAAAGCAAAAGCCGACACCGTTTGACGAAGCAATAAGTTTGATTTGGTATCTCGAAAACGTCTTTTACGAAGCCGTCGGCGGAATCGCTGCGGAAATAAAAGCCGCGTTTCCGAACGAAAAAATAAATTTAAGCGAACTCGTCAAAATGGGTTTTTGGTCAGGCGGCGACCGTGACGGAAATCCGTTTGTAACCGTCAAAACAACCGTCAAAACCGCCAACGCTTTGCGCCGCGCGATTTTGCGGCAATATTATGTCGATGTCCGAAAATTAAAACGCCGACTGACATTTGAAGGTGTCGAAACAGTTCTAGCCAAACTCGAAGAAAAACTTTATGCCGACGCTTTTTCCAACGAAACAAATGATTTGACGAAAGAAGAAATTTTAAAATATCTTGGAAACATTCTTGAAACTATTCGGACAAATCATAACGGATTATTCGCGCATCTCGTTGAAAATCTGATTCAAAAAGTCGAGATTTTCGGAACGTATTTCGCGTCTTTGGATATTCGGCAAGACAGCGGAATTCACGAAAATATTTTGGAAAATGTCGCGGCAATAAGCGACGTTTTACCAAAAAATTACGATGAACTTTCCGGCAAAGAAAAAATCGAAAAACTTTTGAATATTAAAGAAGCGATTGACGCGAAAATTTTGAGCGACGATTTATACAAAGACACTCTGCAAAATATCGCCGCTATAAAAAAGATTCAAAAACAAAACGGCACACAGGCTTGCGAAAGATACATCATCAGCCATTGCGAAAGTGCGCTTGATGTCGTCGAAGTTTTCGCGCTTTTTCTGCTCGGCGGCTGGCAAAGCGAAGATTTGACAATTGACATCGTGCCGCTTTTTGAAACGGTTGAAGATTTGAAAAACGCTTCGCGCATTATGCAAGAACTCTACGAAATTCCAGCGTATCGTGCACATTTATCAAAACGAAAAAATGTGCAGACGATTATGCTGGGTTTTTCCGACGGCACAAAAGACGGCGGTTATTTGATGGCGAATTGGAGCATTTACAAAGCGAAAGACGAACTGACAAAAATCTCGAAACAATACGGCATCGAAGTAATTTTCTTCGACGGACGCGGCGGACCGCCCGCGCGTGGCGGCGGAAAAACGCATAAATTTTACGCTTCGATGGGCGAAAATATTTCAGACCGCGCCATTGAACTGACCGTTCAAGGTCAAACGGTTTCGTCAAATTTCGGCACGATAGACGCGGCAAAGTTTAATATCGAACAACTAATTCACGCCGGAATTTACACGCATATTTTCAACGCGAAAGCTGAAACTTTTACCGAAACCGAAGAAAATTTAATGCAGACGCTCGCCGAAAAAAGTTTCGCGGCTTATTCGGAACTCAAAAACGACGCGGCATTTCTCGAATATCTTTCCGAAGTCAGCCCTTTGAAATTTTACGCCGAAACAAACATCGGCTCACGTCCGGCAAAACGCGGCGCGGGAAAATTGACGCTCGATTCTTTGAGAGCGATTCCGTTTGTCGGCGCGTGGAGTCAGATGAAACAAAACGTGCCGGGTTTTTACGGTGTCGGCTCGGCTCTGCAAGCGATGAACGAAGCGGGAAATCTGGAAGCCGTGAAAGATTTATACGAATCAAATGCCTTTTTCAAAACCTTGATAGACAACTGCGAAATGGCAATGCAAAAATCGTTTTTTCCATTGACCGAAAATTTAAAAACCGACGAAACCTTCGGCAAAATCTGGCGAAAAATCCACGACGAATACAATCTCTGCCGAAAATTTTTAGCCGTTATTACAGGCGATGAAAATTTGATGACCGATTATCCAACCGAACTGCAATCCGTCCAAACACGCGAACATATCGTTTTGCCGCTGACGACGATTCAGCAATTCGCTCTGACAAAAATCAGAGAATCGGACGACGAAGATTTGAAAAACGTCTATGGAAAACTCGTCATTCGCTGCTCGTTCGGAATTATAAATGCGGGAAGAAATTCGGCATAAAATTAGCCGCGAATAACACGATTTTTTTGTTTTTATTTGTGTTATTCGTGTAATTCGTAGCTTTGATTTACAGTTAAAATCAAAAAACTCATTAAATCAAAGATTCAAAAATTGTAATCCGAAATTTATTGTAATACACTTCAAAAAATTTAAAAAACATTTACGTTTATGAAAAACTTAACATTTGCTCATTCGATAAATTTTTTCCTTATTATTCTTTTGTTCTTGATGGTTTCAATTTCCTGTAAGAATAATGAATCAATGAACTCTGAAAATACACTAAATACAAATAATCAAAGTGGTAAAACAACTAAGAATTTCAACAAGAAAAATCTTGCTCAACTTCAGAAAGAAGCTCGTCAATTAGGTGGAGAATTTAACAAGGAATTAATTTTTGAAGTTTCGTATAATAAATTTAATGATCTCACATCAGTTGGATTCAACCACTTTGTTAGTGATCTCTTTATACTCAAAGGTCGTACACGGGCAAATTTAAGTTTCGATGTAAATTTTTATTTCTCAGGTAACGAACTGAAATATCCTGCTGATAAATATTCATTTTCTATTAATTCTGCTGCCGATGAATGGAAATTTCTTAGATCAACTAAACTCATTTTTCTTATTGATGGTAATAGATTTGAAGTAGGTGATGGTGAAAGACACACCTCAATTTTAGATAGTGGAACTGTATTAGAACATTTATATTATGAAATATCAAAAACTGATTTAGAACGAATTGCAGATGCTAAAAGTGTAGAATTGCAAGTTGGAATTGAGCAAGTTAAAATGACCAAGAATCAGCAATACTTAATCAAAAATTTTATAGTCCTTCTCAGTTAAATATAATGAAAAGTCCGAAGCCTTTGGACTTCGGACTTTCAGACAATTAAAATCTAAAAATCCAAATTTTAGAAAACGTATTTATTCGCTGCAATCAAAGTGTCGGCGATTTTTTGTCTTGCCGCAATGAAAAACTTGTGATTAGTAGTTTATCGAAATTATTACGATGATAAAAATTCAGTTTTCTCAAAAATTAGTAGTAGATTTCACAATTAAGTAGTCGGACACAATTATCTTATAGAATAGTTGAAGTCCGAAAAATTGATTCTTAAAATACTTCCCACTGCTCCGAGAATCTGTCTGACCGAGTAGTGCAATTGTGCTTTATCAATATAATCTGACGGACTCAGCC
>JBBSIE010000048.1:0-27856 GCA_038232235.1 Pyrinomonadales bacterium
AAAAATATAATTTTGTACAGAGCTTTTTATTCTGAATAAGACTGACCACGCGCCCTCAGAAACCCGAAAATACAACAGCAACAGCAGTAATACATAGCTGAAGACTCTTTCGAGTCGGCTGATCGTTTAAGGTTTTGATTAGTTGCGTTCATATCTTACAAGCTAAATGTATAAACTTGTGCGGTCGTTCGTCAAGCCGAAAAATGATTCCTCGCATATTTGTAAAATTTAGCCCGAAAACTTTTAAGTTTTTGCCGACGAAATCTGTTTTTTCAATTCCTTTTCAGTTTCCAAAATCGTGTGCGTCGTTTGAATAACCGTATCGGGATTGAGCGAGATCGAATTGATGCCTTTTTCGACTAAAAACTTCGCAAATTCGGGATAATCCGACGGAGCTTGTCCGCAGATGCCGATTTTTTTGCCGTTACGCTGTGCCGCTTCAATCGCCATTGCGACCATTTTTTCGACTGCGCCGTTGCGCTCGTCAAACAGATGCGCGACCATTTCCGAATCGCGGTCTAAACCTAAAGCTAATTGCGTCAAATCGTTCGAGCCGATAGAATAACCATCAAAAACCTGCAAAAATTCATCGGCAAAAACGACGTTGGCGGGAAGTTCGCACATCGCGTAAATTTCCAGATCGTTTTCGCCCTGCCGAACGCCGTGTTCCGCCATCAAAGCGATGACTTTTTCGCCTTCTTCAACCGTGCGGCAAAACGGAATCATCGCTTTGACATTGATTAAACCCATATCTTCGCGGACTCTTTGCATTGCCAGACATTCGAGTCGGAATCCGGCTTTGTAGCGGTCGTCGTAATAGCGCGATGCGCCGCGAAAACCAAGCATCGGATTTTCTTCGACGGGTTCGTATTCCATTCCGCCGATCAGCCGCGCATATTCGTTCGATTTGAAATCCGACATTCTGACGATGACGGGTTTCGGGTAAAACGCCGCCGCGATTTTGGCGATTCCTTCCGCCAGATTTCTGACGAAAAATTCCTTCGGGTCTTCTTCGCCGATGCGTTTGGCGATAGTTTCGACATCTTTACGGTCTTTTAGATTCGGATAATTAACGAGTGCCATCGGATGAATGCCGATGTGATTGTTGATGATAAATTCGAGCCGCGCCAAGCCAACTCCGTCGTTCGGATAAATTGAAGCGGCAAAGGCTTGATCGGGATCGCCGACGTTCATCATCACCTTTGTATCGGGACGTTCTTCGTCGGTAATAATTCGCCTGTCAACTTTAAAATCAATTTCCCCGTAATAAATATTGCCGCGTTCGCCTTCCGCGCAGGAAACCGTAACGGGCGTGCCGGATTTTAAGACTTCCGTCGCGTTGCCCGTGCCGACGATGCACGGCAAACCTAATTCACGGCTGATAATCGCGCTGTGGCAGGTTCTGCCGCCGCGTTCGGTAACGATTGCCGACGCGCGTTTCATAATCGGCTCCCATGCCGGATCGGTCATCGAAGTGACGAGAATGTCGCCCGCTTTAAATTCGAGCAATCTATCCGGGTCAAGCAAAACGTGAACTTTGCCGTGCGCGATTTTCTCGCCGACCGCCACGCCCGTCACCAGCGGTGCGCCGTGATTGTCGGATAAATTATAGGTTTCGATATAGTTTTGCTGTTTTTGCGTGTGAACGGTTTCGGGTCGCGCCTGCAAAATAAAAAGCTCGCCCGTTACGCCGTCCTTCGCCCATTCGATGTCCATCGGCTGATGTTTTCCAGCGCGTTTCGAGTAATGATCTTCAATCGCGCAAGCCCATTGCGCGAGCTGCAAAACTTCAAAACCAGCGAGGCAGAAACGATTTCTCTGCGACGCGACGACATCTCTGACTTGAGTTCCCGTGCCGCCGTCGGCGAAAACCATTTTTACTTCTTTAACGCCAAGTTTGCGCGTGATAATCGGACGAAATCCGAGTTTAAGAGTCGGTTTGAAAACAACCCATTCGTCCGGCGTTGCCATTCCCTGCACGACCGCTTCGCCCAAACCCCACGCGCCGTTGATGACGACGGCTTCACGAAAACCGCTTTCGGTGTCGAGCGTGAACATCACGCCCGAACACGCAATATCGGAGCGCACCATCGGCTGCACGCCGATTGAGAGCGCAACGTCGAAATGGTCGAAGCCACGTGCCTTACGATAAGAAATCGCGCGATCCGTCCACAGCGAGGCGTAACATTCGTGACACGCTTCGATCAATCTTTTCTCGCCCAGCACGTTCAAAATCGTATCCTGCTGACCGGCAAATGAAGCGTCGGGCAAATCTTCGGCGGTTGCGCTCGAACGCACGGCGACTTCGCAAGTCTTTTTGCCGATTCTTTCGCACAATCTTTTATAAGATTCCAGAATCGCAGCTTCAATATTTTTCGGAAACGCAGTTTCGAGCATCAAACGTCTGGCTTCCGCGCCGACTCTGGCGAGTTCCTGTAAATCTTCGACATCCAAATCTTTTAAAAGTTTTTGCAGTTTCTTTTTCAAATTATCGGTTGCAAGCAGCGAGTGGTAAGCCTCGCTCGTCGTCGAAAAACCGTCAACGGCTTTTACGCCCTGCGCCGTAAATTCGCGGAAAAGCTCGCCCAAGCTCGCGCATTTGCCGCCGACAATCGCCACATCGTCCGCGCTTACTTCGCTCAAATCAAGTACTAAAGGTTTTGTCATAATATTTTTCTGCTTTTTTACAAGTGTAAAGTTTGAATCGATAGGAATTTTTATAAAATATGCAGCTTTACTTTATAACTTTCTTAGCGCGTCTTGTCTAGTTTTATAGTGAAGTGCAGAATACGAAGATTGATTTTACCGGCATAATTCGCACAATCTCGAATTTCCTTATAAAATATAAATTAAATGAGCGTTCCAAGAATTTCCGCATCCAGTTACTCAAACACCGCGCCGTTGATCTGGTCGTTTCTCTACGGCTCGCGGCGCGGGAAATACGAATTGATTTTGGACAATGCGCCGGCGCGTTCGGCTGAACTTTTGGCGCAAAAACGGGTTGATTGTGCGTTAGTTCCCGTTATCGAATATCAGCGGATTGATGATATTCTGCTCGTGCCGGATGTCTGCGTCGGCGCGAAAGAGCGTGTGCGGAGCGTTTGTTTGGTGACGAAAGGCAAAGATTTGAAAGATGTGAAAACCGTTGCGCTCGATATTTCTTCGAGAACTTCGGTCGCGCTGACGAAAATTATTTTTCGTGAATTTTTAAATTCCGAGCCGATTTATCAAAATGCGAAACCCAATTTGGCGGAAATGCTGAAGGAAAACGACTGCGCTTTGCTGATCGGCGATCCCGCGCTGACGATTGATGAAAGCGAATATCGTAAATTTGATCTGGCGGAAACGTGGCGACATTTTACTGGTTTCGGTTTTGTTTTTGCAATGTGGATGGCGCAAAAAAATTCTCTTGAAATTATCCGAACAATTGATTTTGCAAGCGCGCGCGATGAAGGTTTGGAACATTTGGACGAAATTATTGCCAATTATGAAACGGAAATTCCGCTCGTTCGTGAGGAATTTAAAAAATATTTGTTCGGTAATATAATATATTCGATTGACGAAAATATGCGAAAAGGTTTATCGCTTTATTTTGAGCTGGCTTTCAAACACAATTTGATTCCGCAGTTAAAGATGCCGGATTGAAATTTGTTTTAATGACGAAAACAGGAGAAAAAATGGGGGCAAAAACTTTAGGTAAAAGCAGCAAGAAAAGTTCGTTGTATGTTAAAGAAGTATTTATTTTGTGGATTACCGCCGGTTTGGGCTGCGACGGCGAATCTGTTTCGATTACCGCCGCGACACAGCCGAGCATTGAAGATATTGTAATGGGCGGTTTGCCGAATGTGCCGAAAGTGCGGTTTCTCAATCCGTTTTATTCCTATGAAAATGCCGACGAATACATCGCTTATCTTGAATTGGCTGAGAAAGATAAATTAAATCCATTTATTCTCGTCATCGAAGGTTCGGTTCCGAATGAAGAAATTATAGACGAAGGTTATTGGGCGGGTTTAGGCACGAATAAAAAAACCGGACAGCCGATTACGACTTGCGAATGGATTGACCGGCTTGCGCCGAAAGCGTGGGCGGTAATGGCGGTCGGAACGTGCGCGGCGTATGGCGGAATTCACGCGATGGCGGGAAATCCGACGGGCGCGATGGGTTTGCCCGATTATTTGGGCTGGGATTGGAAATCGAAGGCGGAAATTCCGATAGTCTGCATTCCGGGCTGTCCAACGCAGCCGGATAATTTGACGGAAACGCTGCTTTATCTACTTTATCAATCGGTGGAACGTGCGCCGATGATTCCGCTTGATGAGCAGTTGCGTCCGACATGGCTTTTTAGTGAAACCATTCACGAAGGCTGTGATCGCGGCGGTTATTATGAGCAGGGACAGTTTGCCGAAGAATACGGTTCGCGGCTTTGTATCGTAAAATTGGGTTGCTGGGGTCCGGTCGTCAACTGCAATGTCGGAAAGCGCGGCTGGATCAACGGTGTCGGCGGCTGTCCGAATGTCGGCGGCATTTGTATCGGCTGCACGATGCCCGGATTTCCCGACAAATTTATGCCGTTTATGAATCAGCCGCCGGGGTCGCTGTTGTCGTCGCAAGCCGTGATGACCTACGGCAGAGCGATTCACGCTTTGCGCCGATATACGCAGGCTTCGCTCAACAAAGAACCGGTTTGGCGAAAGCGCAGGCGTAAATTAGAATCGGATTATTCGGGCAAAAACATCAGAAAGAATATATCGTGAAAGCGCAAAACTCTAAGAAACAGAATTCTTCAAACGGCAGGCAAAAATTTTCACTCAACGGCGACATTTTGCCAAACGATTTGCTTGAAGCAGAAAATATTTTAGCGCAGTTGGCGAGCGTCTTTTTTTCGTCTGCCACGAACAAGTCGAAAAGGACTGATTTTCCTGATAAAGACGAAGATTTTCCGAGCGTTACAGATATTTACCGCATTCTCGTCGAACAAATTCCGGCGGTCGTCTTTATCGCATTTTTCGACAAAGGTTTCGGTGAAGCCTACGTTAGCCCGCAGATCGAGGCGACGCTAGGCTACACGCAGGAAGAATGGCTTAACGAGCCGGTGCGCTGGTTCGAGCAAATTCACCCGGAAGACAAAGACCGTTGGAGCATCGAGGCGGCGCAGATGTTTTTGACGGGCGAGCCGCTTCATTCGGTTTATCGCGTGTTGGCGCGGGACGGGCGCGTCGTTTGGTTTCAATGTGAAGTAAAAATGGTGCGGCGCGACGATGGTTGTCCGTGGTTTGTTCACGGCATCGGTTTTGACATTACCAGCCGTCAGAACGACGAAGAAGTGCTGCGCGAATATGCCAAACGGATGAAAGACCTCTCGCGCCGTCTGATTGATGTGCAGGAGGCGGAACGCCGCATTATCGCTCTGGAACTGCACGATCAGATCGGACAAATTTTGACCGGACTTAAATTAAAACTGGAAATGACAGCGCGGCTGCCTGCCGACGAAATGCACGACAGTCTTGACGAAGCGCAAACGCTCGTTAATGAGTTGCTGACTCGCACACGCGAATTGTCGCTCGATCTGCGACCGGCGACGCTCGATCATCTGGGACTATTGTCCGCGATGCTGCGGCATCTGCGGCATTATACTTCGCAGACAAATGTGCGCGTTGATTTTCGGCACGAAGGTTTGGAATGGAAACGCTTTTCGCCCGAACTCGAAACAGCGGCTTTTCGCATCGTGCAGGAAGCCTTGACCAATATCGCGCGGCATTCCGGCGCGAATGAGGCGGCGGTTCACATTTGGGTTAACCGAAACAGATTGACGGTTGAAATCGAGGACAAAGGCAAAGGTTTTGACGCAAAAGCCGCGTTAGCCGCAGGTCAATCGAGCGGATTAACGGGAATGCGCGAGCGTGCTTCGCTTCTGAGCGGCGATTTCTGTATCGAATCCAACATCGGCAGCGGAACTCGTTTGACGGCGCACTGGGATTTAAGCGATGATACGGATTCAAACAGTGATAAAAATTAAAGCGCGTAAAAGAATGATAAGGAATATTTGCATTTTTCCGCGTTCGTTGAAAGCGCAAACGGTTGTCTTTCATTCGTTCAGGCACAAATAAACTTTAGATAATTAGTCAGATGAATAATCCGAAAAGAATAACCATCGTATTGGCTGACGACCATCTCATTGTGCGCCAGGGTTTGCACGCGCTGTTAAAAGCCGAAACCGATTTCGACGTTATCGGCGAAGCCGGCGACGGCATTCAAGCGATGGATTTAGTCAGAAAACTCAACCCGGACGTGGTGGTTTTGGATTTAATGATGCCCGGATTAAACGGTTTGGAGGTTGCGCGGCAGCTCGGCAAACAAACTCCGAATACGAAAATTATCATACTTTCGATGTATGACGACGAAGGTTTCGTATTGGAAGCACTCTCAAACGGAGTATCGGCTTATGTTTTAAAAGATGCCGGTTCGACCGATTTGATTCAAGCCGTCCGCGAAGTGCAGAGCGGACATCGGTATCTCAGCCCGCCGCTTTCCGACCGCGCCATTGATATTTACGAGCAGATGACGAAAGCCAATACGACGGACAAATATGAAATGCTGACCAACCGCGAACGCGAAGTTTTTCAACTGTCCGCCGAAGGACATACTAACAGCGAAATCGCTACCCGACTCGGAATCAGCGTTCGCACGGCGGAAACTCATCGTTCGAGATTGATGAACAAACTAGACATCCACAATCAAGCCGACTTGACTCGTTACGCTTTACGGCGCGGCATTATTTCAATGTAACAGTTTAAAAATTTAGGGTCAAGACTAGATAAGAATTTATGTATAATAGTTAAATCCAGTTATGACAGTAACATACAAGCAATTTGTTCGCGCCAAGATTTCTAAGGCTAGATAATGATCTTATCTAGCCTTGACCCAAAATTTATTCCAGCCGTAAAAACGAAAAATACGTAGATATTTTACGAAAAATACGTAGATGTGCGAATAGACACGAGTTATCAAATATCTAATAATAAAATTTCCGACAAAAGTTTATTTCAGTTGAAATCAATAATTTAAGTGTTTTTATAATCAAAAACAAAGGAGGAATATTATGGCAGAAGAAGTTCCATATGGAAGAAAAACGCAGCGTCCGTCGCCTGTAACGGACGTACATATTTTGTGGATTACCGCCGGATTAAGCTGTGACGGCGATTCGATTGCAGTAACGGCGGCGATGCAGCCGAGCATCGAAGACGTTTTATTGGGCGCGATTCCGGGCTTGCCGAAAGTGCATCTGCACAATCCGGTGCTTGCGTATGAAGTCGGCGATGAATTTATGAAGTATTGGTATCAAGCCGAACAAGGCTTGCTCGACCCGTTTGTTTTGGTCGTCGAAGGCTCGATTCCGAATGAGAGCATTAAGGAAGAAGGCTATTGGGCGGCACTCGGCACGGACGCGATGACCGGACAGCCGATTACGACCAACGAATGGATTGACCGGCTCGCGCCGAAGGCACTCGCGGTGGTCGGCGCGGGAACGTGCGCGACTTACGGCGGCATTCACGCGATGGAAGGCAATCCGACGGGCGCGATGGGACTTGCCGATTATCTCGGCTGGGATTGGAAATCGAAGGCGGGACTTCCGATTATCAATGTGCCGGGCTGCCCCGTTCAGCCGGATAATTTTATGGAAACGCTGCTTTATCTGCTTTATCAAGTGGCGGGACTTGCGCCGATGATTCCGCTCGATAAAGAACTGCGTCCGACTTGGCTGTTCGGGAAAACGGTTCACGAAGGCTGCGACCGCGCCGGATATTACGAGCAGGGCGATTTCGCCACCGAATACGGCTCGCCGAAATGTATCGTCAAACTCGGCTGCTGGGGTCCGGTTGTCAACTGCAACGTCCCGAAACGCGGCTGGATGGCGGGCATCGGCGGTTGTCCGAACGTCGGCGGAATTTGTATCGGCTGCACGATGCCGGGATTTCCCGATAAATTTATGCCGTTTATGGACGAACCGCCCGGGGCGACAATTTCTTCGGCGGCAGTCGGAATTTACGGCAGAGTTATTCGCACGCTGCGCGGCATCACCAATTCGACGGTCAACAAAGAACCGAAATGGCGGCACACGGGAACGGAATTAACCACAGGATACGATCCGATACATTACGGAGACGGGAGGAACAAATAATTATGACACCGACAGCAACAGTTACAGACACGCCGACCCAAAAACGGACTCTGGTTGATATGAATTGGGACCCGATTACGCGCATCGTCGGCTCTTTGGGAATTTTCACGAAAATTGATTTTAACAATCGTGAAGTCGCCGAGTGTTGGAGTACGTCTTCAATCTTTCGCGGCTATTCGATTTTTATGAAGGGCAAAGACCCGCGCGACGCGCATTTTATAACGTCGAGAATTTGCGGAATTTGCGGCGACAATCACGCAACCTGCGCTTGCTACGCGCAAAATATGGCGTTCGGCGTGCGCCCGCCGGCGATTGCCGAATGGATCGTCAATTTGGGCGAAGCCGCCGAATATATGTTCGACCACTGTCTTTATCAAGATAATTTAGTCGGCGTGGATTTTTGCGAAAATATGGTCAAGGAAACAAATCCGGGCGTTTGGGAAAAAGCGAAAAATACCGATTCTCCGCACGCCGAAGCGCACGGCTTTAAAAAGATTTCCGATATTATGACCGCGCTTAATCCGTTCACGGGTGAATTTTACCGTGAAACTTTGCAGATGAGCCGTCTGACGCGCGAAATGTTCTGTTTGATGGAAGGTCGCCACGTTCATCCTTCGACGCTTTATCCGGGCGGCGTGGGAACTGTTCCGACTGTTCAGCTTTTCACCGATTATATGGTGCGGCTGATGAAATACATCGAATTTATGAAAAAGGTCGTGCCGCTGCACGATGATCTTTTTGATTTCTTTTATGAAGCTCTGCCCGGTTACGAAAAAGTCGGACAGCGACGAATCTTGCTCGGCTGCTGGGGTTCGTTCCAAGACCCGGACGTTTGCGATTACAAATATGAAAATATGGACAAATGGGGCAAGGCAATGTATGTTACGCCCGGCATTATCGTTGACGGAAAAGCCGTGACGCACGATCTGGTTGACATCAATCTGAACATCCGCATTCTTTTGGGAAGTTCGTATTACGATAATTGGGAAAATCAGGAAACCTTCGTTAAAAACGACCCGCTCGGCAATCCGGTTGATAAACTGCATCCATGGAATCAAACGACGATTCCAAAACCGCAGAAACGCGATTTTGACGAAAATTATACGTGGGTGATGTCGCCGCGCTGGTATCACGAAGGTGAGCAGGGCGATGGCTCGAAATATCTCGCGCTCGACACCGGCGGCGGTCCGATTGCGCGTTTTTGGTCAACCGCACTCGCCGGAACGGTTGACATCGGCTATATCAAAGCGACCGGACACAGCGTTAAAATTTATCTGCCGAAAACCGTAACCAAACCGGAAGCCGAATTCGAGTGGAAAATTCCAAAGTGGTCAAACGCGCTCGAACGCGACCGCGCCCGAACTTATTTTCAGGCGTATGCGGCGGCGGCGGCTCTGTATTTCTGTGAAAAGGCACTCGAAGAACTGTATGCCGGAAACAGTAAAACTTTTACGGAATTCAAAGTTCCCGACGAAGCCATCGGCTGCGGTTTCCACGAAGCCGTGCGCGGCGTTCTGTCGCATCACGTCGTCATCCGCGAAGGCAAAATCGCCAACTATCATCCGTATCCGCCGACC
This sequence comes from Pyrinomonadales bacterium, assembly GCA_038232235.1. Classification (GTDB taxonomy): domain Bacteria; phylum Acidobacteriota; class Blastocatellia; order Pyrinomonadales; family Pyrinomonadaceae. The sequence continues at coordinate 9,757 of JBBSIE010000048.1, forward strand.
CCGTGGAACGCCAGTCCGCGCGACGTTTATGGAACGCCCGGACCGTATGAAGATGCGATTCAGAACACGCCGATTTTCGAGGAAAACGGACCCGACAACTTCAAAGGCATAGACATTATGCGTGCTGTGCGAAGTTTCGATCCGTGTCTGCCGTGCGGCGTTCATATGTATTTAGGAAACGGCAAAACGCTGGAAACGCACCACTCGAATATGTTTGGTGTGCCGCACAAGTAAGAGTAGGCAGTTGGCAGCAGCAGTAAGCAGTGGGTTGAGCATTGTTACGTTTGCATTTAGAAAACAAACGTGATTTCACTCAAACAAACTGCCAACTGCTGCTGCCAACTGCCAACTGATTCAATATGGCTGAAAACACAAACATTCAAAATCAAATGCAGCGCGTCGAAGAATTGGTCGCGGCGATTGAAACTTGGGCTGATCCGAATTTGCGGGCGAAAGCTGTCGAACTCGTGCAGGCTTTGATGGATTTTCACGGCGCGGCGATTGATCGGATGATGGAGTTTACGGCTGAAAAGGGCGCGGTCGGTTATGAAATTTTCGACGATTTCGCCAAAGACGATTTGGTCGCCAATTTGCTTCTGCTTTACGGCTTGCATCCGCTCGATTTGGAAACGCGCGTCCGTCAGGCATTAGACAAAGTGCGCCCGTCGCTCAATCTGCACGAAGGCGGCGTGGAGTTAGTTTCCATCAACGACGGCACGGTGCATTTGAGTTTGCAAGGGAATTGCGACGGTTGCGCGTCATCGGCGGCAACGCTCAAACATACGATTGAAGAAGCGATTTACGCCGCCGCGCCGGATGTCGCGGCAATCGAAGTCGAAGGTGTCGTAATTCCGCAGTCAACGCAGAAAAACGGCTTTGTGCAAATCGAAAAATCAAACGGCAACGGCTATACGCATTGCGAATTTCCCGCCGAGATTGGTTGAATTATAAACAGTCGGGAGTTGCAGTAAGCAGTGGCAGTCGGCAGTGAATCGAAATTGAGGTGTTCGCAAACTCGATAAAATATGACAAATAGACAAATAAAGGAATGTAAAGAGAGGCAAATTATGACAAAAGAAGTAAAGAAAACAACAGAAGCACCGGAAAAAGAAGACAAGGGAAGCGATTCGGCATCGCACTCTTGGGGAACGGGCAAAGGCGAAGAGGCGGCGAGCAGACAAGGCAAGGAAGCCGGTCGCAAAGATACCGGAACAGACGATTCGGGCAGACCGACACACGAACGCACGGCGCGGGATTCAACCAGCGTCAATTCGGAAGCCGAACAACCGATTGACCCGAAAATGCCGAAAATGCCGCCGGCGTAGTGGAAAGGATGAAGGATAAAGGCGAAAGGATAAAATAAAAATTCCTTAGCTTTTAGCCTTTATCCCTTATCCTTTCGCCTTTATTATGAGTTTTCCCGCACTGAAAAATTTTGTTCGTCAGCGCAAGATTGTCGAACGCTGTGATTTGTGCAGCCTTGAACTTGCGCCGGAGCATCAGCATTTGCTTTCGGTGGAAGCACGGCAAATTAGCTGCGCCTGCGATGCGTGCTCGATTTTGTTCAGCGACAACGCCAAGCGTTATCGCCGTGTGCCGCGAAACGGTTTGTTTTTGCCGGATTTTCGACTGACGGACGAGCAATGGAACAGTCTGCTTTTGCCGATTCAACTGGCGTTCTTTTTTAACTCTACGCCGGACGGAAAAATCGTCGCGCTTTATCCGAGTCCGGCGGGCGCTATGGAATCGCTTTTAACGCTCGAAGCGTGGCGGGAAATTGCGGCGGAAAATCCGATTTTGCGTAAAATGGAAACCGATGTCGAAGCATTATTAGTCAACCGCGTCGGCGACAAGCGCGAGTATTTTATCGCGCCGATTGACGAATGCTACAAACTCGTCGGCATCATTCGCGCAAACTGGCGCGGTCTGTCAGGCGGCACGGAAGCGTGGGCGAAAATCAACGATTTTTTCGTCGAATTAAAAAATCGTTCGCGGACATTCAGCGAGGTGGCGAATGCCTGAGATTGATTTTGAAGTAACGGGCGCGGAAGCCGTAAAATACGCGGCATCGCCGCTTTTGAATCTAAAGCTGCGTCTGACAAATAAACATTCGGACGAGCAGATTCAAAGCGTAATGCTGCGCTGTCAGATTCATCTCGAAGTTACGCGCCGCCGTTATTCGGATGAAGAAAAACGGCGAATGTTCGATTTATTCGGCGAGCCGGAGCGTTGGGGACAAACCTTGAAAACGATGCTTTGGACGCACGCCAACGTCGTCGTTCCGCCGTTTGCGGAAACTGCTTTGGTGGATTTGCCCGTGCCTTGCACATTCGATTTTAATGTCGCGGCAACCAAATTTTTCGGCGGTTTAGACGACGGCGAAGCTCCTTTGGCATTACTTTTTAGCGGCACAATTTTTTACCACGACGAGTTCGGAGATTTGCAAATCTCGCAGATTTCTTGGGAAAAGGAAGCGCAGTTTCGCCTGCCAATCAAAATCTGGCAGGAAATGATGGAACATTATTATCCGAACAGCGCATGGCTCAATTTGCGGCGCGATACGTTTGAAAAATTGCAGAATTATAAAACGCAGTGCGGAATGCCGACTTTTGAACAGGCGTTGGAAAGTCTTTTATCGCAAGAAGCGGAAATTAAAAAGAGCATTTCGTTATAATCTCGGTCTTTTGTAATTTAAATTATTCGATGTATATTGACGACTTTATATGGCTTCCGAGTATCCTTGTTAAAGTCGAGGTCAAACATCAAGTTTCGCAGGACGAAGCGGAAGAAATTTTCTTTAATCGTCCGCGTTATCGTTTTGTCGAATCGGGGCATCAAAAAGGCGAAGATGTTTATTCGGCAAGCGGACAAACCGAAGCCGGTCGTTATTTAATCATATTTTTTATTCACAAACGCGCTAACACTGCGTTGATTTTGAGTGCGCGTGATATGGACAAAAAAGAGCGCAGACGTTATGAGCGAAAATAAAAAAACAGAGATTTCAAACGCACGGACTTTAGAAGAAATCGGTGATTTTTGGGACACGCACAGTTTAAACGATTATTGGGATAAAACGCGCGAAGCCGAATTTGAAGTCAGAGCCGAGCGTCGGAGGCGAATAACCGTCGAACCTCAAATTTACAAGCAAATTGAAGCCGAAGCGCGTGTCCGCGGCGTTGTTCCCGAAACATTGATTAATTTGTGGCTGGCTGAAAAACTGCAGCTTTCAAAATAAAAGATACAGACTGAGGAAGAAGAGGAAATTAAAAAGAGCGTTTCGTCTTGAGATTTAAGCAGTAAAATATTATGTATGAAGTGAGTGTCGAAAAAACCGAAACGATTCAATTACCTGATTTAATCGAATCGGTTATTGAAGGCGAAGAAGTCGTTTTTACGCGAAACAATTTGCCAATAGCCAGGCTCGTCGCCGTGCGGCAGGAAAAGCCGCACCCGCAGTTTGGCAGCGCGAAAGGCTTGTTTATGATGGCGGAAGATTTTAATGAACCGCTGACAGATTATTAATCGCACAGGCGACTGAAGAAAAGATGACCTTAGTGAGCGTGGATGAAATTTTTGATGATTATGGGATAAATCGTCTGTGGTAAAAAAATGAGAAAATTCGGCAGAAAATTTCCGCGTTAATAAATTTATGAATCTCGAACTCGTCAAAAAAATCGCCGATGCCGTGCTTTACGAAGGTTATATGCTTTATCCGTATCGCGCTTCGTCGGTGAAAAATCGGCAGAGATTTAATTGGGGCGCACTTGCGCCGGAATCTTACAGCCGGGCGCAGAAAGGCAGGGAAGCGTGCGAGATGCAGACCGAATGTTTGGCGCGGGGCGATGAAAATACGACGCTCGACATAAAAATTCGATTTCTGCATTTAACATTGCGCGAGATTGGCAAATTGGAAACGCCGCTCGACGAAATGCCGACGGATTTTGAGCCGGATTTTCAGCTTGTGCCGACGCTCGATGTCGGCGATCAGCTTTATCAAACTTGGCAGGAAGCGGTTGAACGCGAAGTTGATTTGCGGGATTTGAACTTAAACGAAACTTCCAAAACGCAAAATTTTACATTTCCTGCAACGCGCCAAATTGAGCCGCTGCGCGACGAAAACGGTAAAATCGTCGGCGTAATCGTTCGCACACAAGAAGAAATCAAGGGCAAAATCGAAGTGCAAGTCAGAACCGCCTGCGTAAACGGGCGGTCGAACGCCGAGAACGAGAATACGACTGTCAAGGATGACCGGAACGCCGAAAATATGACTGCCGAAAACAATCCGAATGCGCTGAATGCCCAGGTTGAGCCATCCGCTAACGCAGATGGTTCTGACAAGCGCGTCCGAAAAATTACCGTTCGCGTTTCAAATACTACGCCGTTTGAAAATGCCGAAACGAAAACGCGCGAAGATGCGTTGCTGCACTCGACGGTTTCGACGCACACGATTTTGACAATCAGAAACGGCGAGTTTGTATCGCTGCTCGAACCGCCGGACGAACTTAAAGAAGCCGTCGCCAATTGCGAAAACATTAAAACTTATCCGGTTTTAGCCGGAACAGAAGGCGAACGAGATTGTATGCTGTCGTCGCCGATTATTTTGTATGATTACCCGCAGATTGCCGACGAGAGCGCGGGCGATTTGTTTGACGGCGCGGAGATTGACGAGATTTTAACGCTGCGGATTATGACTTTGACCGACGACGAAAAGCGCGAAATGCGCGGCATTGATGATCGCGTGCGGAAAATGCTAGAACGCACGGAAACAATGCCCGAAGAACATCTTTTAAAAATGCACGGCGCGATGAAAGGCGTGGAAAAAGCCGTCGGAGAAAGCGAATAATGGACGAATTACAGTGGCAATTATTAGAGGAAACGAGCGAATTGGCAAGCGCGACAATTGACGGCATCGAACTCAAAGCGGGCGACCGTGTTTTGTTAAAACCGCGCAAGGGCGGCGATATTTTTGACATTGCGCTGGCAAATCAAATCGCCATAATTGAAGCCATCGAGCAGGATTACGAAAGCAAAATTCATCTCGCCGTCGTTTTGGAAGACGATCCGGGCAGAGATTTGGGAATGATGCGCCAGCCCGGACACCGATTTTTTTTCGCGTTGGAAGAGGTCGAACCGATGCTGCCGAAAGAGTTTGAGGAAATGGATTAATGGAAAAGCCGCGCATTCTCGTCGCCGGAATCGGCAACATTTTCTTGGGCGACGACGCTTTCGGCTGTGAAGTCGCCAAACGGTTATTTGAACGAAAATTGCCTGAAAATGTGCGTGTGGTTGATTACGGAATTCGCGGTTTCGATTTGGCTTACGCGCTGATGGAAGGTTACGATTTTACGATTTTTATTGACGCGACTCCGCGCGGCGACGCGCCCGGAACAGTTTATTTAATCGAGCCGGATTTGAACGCACTCGAAAATCTCGATACGCCGGACGCGGCGATTGACACGCATAATATGAATCCGCTCAAGGTTTTGGCAATGGTCAAAGCGTTGGACGGCGAATTCAAAAAAATATTTCTCGTCGGCTGCGAACCGCTTTTTACCGGCGAGGAAGACATTGGCTTTATGGGTTTGAGCGAGCCTGTCGAAGCAGCGATTGGAAAAGCGGTTGAAGTAATCGAATCGCTGATCGTTAAAATTACGACGGAAAATCAGGAAAAGGTCTACACCTGAATAAAATAATTAACCAAGGAGCAACAAAAAATGGAACATAACAAAATGGAAAAAAGAAACGAAAATCGGCGGATGGAAAGATACAGAGAAGATGAAGGCTCGGCGGCATTAACCGCCTGGAAAATCGTCGGCGGAGCGGTTCTCGCTCTGGCGGCGGTGGCATTCATAGCAACGCTGCCCGACCTCAAGCGGTATATTAAAATCAGCACGATGTAAAAGCACCCGTTTAATTCTGCATTAAATTATCCGCGCCGTTTAACTTTAATTTGCGCGACAAATTTGGCGTGTGCGGCAACGAAGCCGAATAAAGAATTTGCAAAGAATTTATGAAACATAAATCAGGAAATGGTGACGTGGTAAAAGGTTTGGCGGCGGGAATCATCGGCGGATTAGCTGCGTCCGTCGTGATGAATCAGTTTCAAAAAATGTTCAGCGGCTATGTTACCGGCGATAAAAAATCGCACGGAGCGCAGTCTTTGCAACAAGGCGCACCGCATCGCGGCGCGGGGCAAATGCTCGAAAAAAAAGGCGAAGAAAGTGCCGGCGACGACGCGGCTGAACGGCTTGTCAACACGCTTTCGGTAGGAATTTTTGACCACGCATTAACCGAACGGGAAAAGGAAATCGGCGGCACGGCTTTTCATTACGCTTACGGCGTTTCGATGGGCGCAATCTACGGCGCGGCGGCGGAAATTTCAGATAAAGTTACGATTGGCGAGGGAATGCCTTACGGTCTGCTGATTTGGCTCGGCGCGGACGAAGGCGTTGTGCCGCTGCTCGGTTTGTCGAAGCATTCCGGCGAATATCCGCTCTCGGTTCACGCCGGAGCGTTTTCGGCGCATCTCGTCTATGGTTTGACGACGGAAATTGTCAGACGTGCGGTGAGAAAAATTTTATGACCGAGGAAGCAAAAAATTCAGGAATGATTTACAAAATTGATGCCGGTCGCGGCAGTTTTACCGCGCAGGCGTTTGCCGAAGGAATGCTTTCGTTTATGGGGCATAATCCGACTTTTGCGGTTCGCAGATACGGCGGCGAAATACAGCTTACTGCCGATAATTCGGCGGTTGATTCAATGCTGTTAGTGATTCAAGCGGAAACGCTGTCGCTGATTGATAAAGTCAGTGACAAAGACGCGGCGGAAATTGAAAATACGATGCGCGAAGAAGTTTTGGAAATTTCAAATTACCCGGAAATTACTCTCGTCGGCAATGACGTTTCGATGCGGCAAATTGCCGACACAAAATATGCTGTAGAAATCGGAGGCGTTTTATCGCTTCACGGTCAAAACCGAAAGCAGACGATCAAAGCCGAAGCCGATATTGTCGGCAAAACCATTCGCGCACAAGGCGATTTTAATTTGAAGACAAGCGATTTCAATATCAAAAAGGTCAAAGCACTCGGCGGCACACTCAAAGTCAAAGACGAAGTGAAAATATCTTTTGACATCACGGCAGTCTTACTTGAAGGGTAAAGGATAAAGGCGAAAGGATAAAGGTTTAAGAATGATAAATGATGAAAGATAAATAAAAATGTTAAGCGTTTTTTTACTCTTACTTTCGCCTTTCGCCTTTATCCTTTACCCTTTAAGAAGCTATGCACGAACTTTCTATTGCTTTGAGTATTATCGAAGGCGCGACTGAAGAAGCGCGGAAACACGAAGGCGCGAAGGTCGAAGCGGTTCATTTGAAACTCGGCAGACTTTCAGGCGTAGTCAAAGACGCGCTGCTTTTTTCGTGGGAAATTGCCTGTCACGGAACGACGCTTGAAAATACGCGGCTTGAAATCGAGGAAATTCCGGTTGTTGCTTTTTGCAAAAATTGTCAGGCGAAAAAAACGATTGAAGCAATAAATAATCTGGTTTGTCCGGCTTGCAATGCGCCGGCTTCGGAAATCATTAGCGGACATGAATTGCAGGTGTCGGCGTTAGAAATAACTACGGAGTAAGGGCGACGGCTTGTCCTCGCCCGACGAGCGCGAGAGCAAAAAAGAAACGGGCGACCACAAGGAATCGCCTTTACGATATAAAGTTTATGATACAAACCCGCTTGGTCGAAGTCAGACAAAACGTGCTGAAACACAATGACGTTTTGGCGCGGCAGTTACGTGAGCGTTTTAAAGCAGCGAATGTTTTCGTCGTCAGCCTCGTTTCAAGTCCAGGTTCGGGCAAAACCGCTTTTTTGGAAAAAACGCTCACTTTACTTAAAGAAAAATATAAAGTTGCCGCGCTCGTCGGCGATTTGGAAACGGAAAACGACGCGCTGAGATTGGCGCGTGCCGAAGTTCCCGCCAAACAAATTATTACGGGAACGATTTGTCATCTTGAAGCCGCGATGATCGAAAAATCTCTGGAAGATTGGGATTTAACCGAACTGGATTTTCTGTTCATCGAAAATGTCGGGAATTTGGTTTGCCCGTCGAGCTATGATTTGGGCGAAGCCTTGCGCGTCGTGCTGATGTCCACAACCGAAGGCGAAGACAAGCCGCGCAAATATCCGACGATTTTTAATACGGCTGATGTCGCCGTCATTACAAAAATGGATTTGGCGGAAGCTGTCGAATTCGACAAAAAAGCTGCGTATCAAAGCATTCAAGCCGTGCGTCCGGGAATGCGGATTTTTGAAGTTTCGTCAAAAACAGGCGCGGGAATGAACGAATGGTTGGAATTTTTGGAGGCACAAATGACATATCAGTAACGGAGTTGAAAAAATGTAATGGCGCAAAGCAAATAACTAAAATTTGCCTTGAATAGAAAAGGAGAAAATTAATGGATGACACAACTACTGTGACTACAACAGCAATTAATTGGAAAGCGGCGATAATCGCCGGACTCGTCGCGGGTGCGATTTTTTTGATATTGGAAATGATTCTCGTGCCGCTCGTCGGCGGCGGAAGTCCGTGGGGACCGCCGCGAATGATTTCCGCTATCGCCTTGGGCAAAGACGTTTTGCCGCCGCCCGCCGATTTTGCCCTTGTGCCGGTAATGGTCGCAATGATCATTCACTTTATCCTTTCAATCATTTTTGCCGTAATTCTCGCTTTTGTCGTATCGCGTTTGGGTTTGGGAATTGCGATTTTAATCGGTGCGGTCTTCGGACTCGTTCTTTATTTCGTCAACTTTTATGGCTTTACCGCCATTTTCCCGTGGTTTGCGATGGCGCGAACGCCGGTTACGATTTTCACGCATATCGTTTTCGGCGCGGCGGCGGCTTGGATTTATAAAACGATGACAAGACCGTAACTGAATTAAATAAAAGACGCGCGGAAATTGTTAAGTTCCTGCGTCTTTTAATATAATATTTAAAATTTCATCGAAAACCGGCGCGGGAATGGACGAATGGCTGAAATTTTTATTATTTTATTAAGTGAAAGAAACGCCTGAAAATCACCTTTAATTTTGAACTCTACACAAATGAACTCGGAAATTTTACAACAAAATTTGATTTATACCGCCAATGTCCAGCGTGGACGCAGGCTCGAATACTTAACAATCGGCTGGAATTCGCTCGAAGCCGTCGCCGCCGTCGCTGCGGGTTTGATGGCGGGAAGCATCGCGCTCGTCGGTTTCGGCATTGATTCGGTGATCGAAGTTTCGTCGGGCGCGATTCTTTTGTGGCGGCTTTTCTCCGGCGAACACCGCGAACAGCTCGCCTTAAAACTCGTCGGCATCAGCTTTCTCGCACTCGCCGCTTATATCGGTTTCGATGTCGTCAAATCTCTGTGGTTTCTTGAATTGCCCGAAGAAAGCTATGTCGGAATCGCCATCGCCGCGCTTTCGACCATCGTTATGCCGCTTTTAGCGCGGGCGAAAAGACGGGTTCGCGGCAAACATCAACAGCCGCGCGATGCAGGCGGATTCGCGCCAAACCGACATCTGCGCGTATCTTTCGACGATTTTGCTCATCGGTTTGGGTTTAAACGCGCTGTTCGGTTGGTGGTGGGCTGATCCAATCGCCGGTTTGATAATGATCCCGATTATCGCCAAAGAAGGCATCGAAGCATTGCAAGGCAAAACCTGTTGCGGCGAGGCGGCTTATCATTAAAATATGTTGGAGCGTATAAAAAATTGGGCGCGAAAATTAAAGACGGAAATTCACGCGCTCTATATCGCCTATCAAGACCCGCGCACACCTTTGATTGCGAGAATTTTCGCCATCTGCATCGTCGGCTATGCGTTCAGCCCGATTGATTTGATACCGGATTTTATTCCCGTTCTGGGTTTTCTCGACGACGCGATTTTGCTGCCGCTCGGAATCTGGCTGGTCGTCAAAATAATCCCGCCGCAAGTTTTGGCGGAAAGCCGCGAAAAAGCGCGTTTGGCGCAATCACAAGATAAACCGCAAAACTGGATCGCCGCCGGTCTTATAATTTTGATCTGGCTGTCGCTGGCGGTTTTGGCAGGCGTTTATTTTTGGCGAATGTATTAAACTTAAAGTCTTTTTTCGTATTGACGGTTTCAATCCATCATTTATCAAAATGAAAACGCGCACACAAATACAAATCAAAGGCATCGTTCAAGGTGTCGGATTTCGCCCGTTTGTGTTTGCGTTGGCGGCGGAAAACTCGCTCAAAGGGCAGGTTTTGAATAATGAAATCGGCGTTTTGGTTGATGTCGAAGGCGATGCCGGAAATGTCCTAAAATTTATTAACGCTCTCGAAACAAATCCGCCGCCGCTTTCGGTTATTGAATCGGTTGTTTGCCGAAACATTTCGGAAATTGTAAATTTTCGGGACTTTCAAATTTTAAAAAGCGAAACGAACGGCAATAAATTCGTGCCGATTTCTCCCGATATTGCGACTTGCGTGGATTGTCTGCGCGAGATGTTTGACGCTGAAAATCGGCGTTTTCTTTATCCGTTTATCAACTGCACAAATTGCGGACCGAGATTTACAATTATCGAGAATGTGCCGTATGACCGCGCACAGACGACGATGCGCGAGTTTGAGATGTGCGCGAACTGTCTGGCGGAATACGAAAATCCGCTTGACAGAAGATTTCACGCCGAACCGACCTGTTGTGCGAAATGTGGTCCGAAGGTTTTTTTGCAGAGTCCAAAGTCCAAAGTCCAAAGTCCAAAGTTTGAAGACGCGCTTGACTTTGGACTTTGGACTTTGGACTTTGGACTAACAGGAATCAGTCAAGCACAACTACTTTTACAAAATGGCAAAATCGTCGCCGTCAAAGGCATCGGCGGATTTCATCTGGTTTGCGATGCGCGGAATGATGCGGCTTTGCAGACTTTACGAACTCGAAAAGGGCGTGTTGATAAACCGTTTGCCGTGATGTGCAGGAATTTGGAAACGGCGAAAAATCTGGTGGAAATTTCGGAGGCGGAAGAAAAGATTTTAACGGGAAAAGAGCGTCCGATTGTGCTGTTGAGAAAACGCGAAAGTGATTTGAGCGAATTGATCGCGCCGGGAAATCAGTTTCTCGGCGTGATGCTTCCATACACGCCGCTTCATTATTTGCTTTTTGAATCAAATGAAAACGAGAAAATTCCCGACGTTTTAGTTATGACTTCGGGCAATTTTTCAAACGAGCCGATTGTTAAAGACAACGATGAAGCGTTGGAAAAACTTAAACATCTGGCAGATGCTTTTCTGCTGCACGACCGCAAAATTTATGTGCCGTGCGATGATTCGGTGGTAAGAGTCTTAAAAAGTCCAAAGTCCAAAGTCCAAAGTCCAAAGTTTGAAGACCAAAGACCAAAAACCAAAAACCAAAAACCAAAAACCAAAAACCAAATTTTACCAATCCGCCGTTCACGCGGATACGCTCCGTTTCCGGTGAAATTACCGTTTGACGTGCCGAATATGTTAGCTGTCGGCGGTGAATTGAAAGCGGCATTTTGTCTAACACGCGAAGATTACGCTTTTATGTCGCAACACATCGGCGATATGGAAAATCTGGAAACTTTGCGGGCGTTTGAAAAATCGTTCGGGCAGATGAAAAATCTGTTTCAGATTGCGCCGGAAATTATTGTTTGCGATAAGCATCCGAATTATCTTTCGTCGAATTGGGCGCGGAAGATGGTGGAAGATTCGGGTTTGAAACTCGTCGAAGTTCAGCATCATCGGGCGCATATTGCGTCGGTGATGGCGGAAAACGGTTTTGAGAAAGGCGAAAAGGTTATCGGTTTTGCATTTGACGGAACGGGTTTCGGCGATGACGGTGCGATTTGGGGCGGCGAGGTTTTTGTCGGCAATTATGCGAATTTTGAACGGGTCGCGCATCTCGAATATTTTCCGCTGGCGGGCGGCGATGCGGCGATTAAAAAACCTTATCGCGCGGCTTTGAGTTTGATGAAGGAAGCGGGAATCGAATGGAGTGAAAATCTAAATTGCGTTTCGTTTTGCACTGAAACCGAGCGCAAAATTTTGGCGAAGCAACTGGAAAATAATTTGAATATTATTCCGACAAGCAGTTTCGGCAGACTTTTCGATGCCGTCGCGTCAATCGCCGATGTGCGGCAGAAAATTACTTACGAAGCGCAGGCGGCAATCGAATTTGAAGCATTAATTGATGAAAAAATTCAAGATTTTTATATCTTTAATGTAACAGATGGTGATATACTGAAAATTAATTGGAAAAATTTAATTTGTGAAGTCGTCAAAGACGTTTCGGCAAAAGTTCCGATTCCGGTAATTTCGGCGAAATTTCATAACGCGGCGGCAAATTTAATTTTGGATTTGAGTTTGAAAATGCGTGAAAAATTTTCTCTGAATAAAGTTGCTCTAAGCGGTGGTTGTTTTCAAAACGTCGCGCTTTTGCAGCGAACGGTTTCACTTTTGGACAAAAACGACTTTGAAGTTTTCACGCACGAAAAAGTGCCGCCAAACGACGGCGGTTTGGCGTTGGGACAAGCGGTTTTGGCTTTCAGCCGAACAATGCAAAAGGCAAATGTAAAGAAATACTAAATTGAAAAATCAAATATAAATTCAAGGTCAAAAGTTTTGCCTTTTGCCTTTTTACTTTTGCCTTGAATTTTCGGAGAAAATTATATGTGTTTAGCAGTTCCCGGAAAAGTTACGGAAATTTACAATAAAGACGATGTACGAATGGGCATAGTTGATTTTGACGGCATCACAAAAGAAGTTTGTTTGGAATATGTGCCGGAAATCATCGTTGGTGATTATACAATTATTCACGTCGGGTTTGCGATTCAAAAACTTGATGAAAAATCCGCCCGCGAAAAATTGCAGATGTTCCGCGATTTAGGGATTTTAGAAGAAGAATTGGGCGTCGAAGATTACAGTGATGCAGTGGCGAGTTAATTTTTTAACGCAAAGGCGCGAAGTCGCAAAGAAAACAAATTAAAAAACTTTGCGACTTCGCGCCTTTGCGTTAAAAATCTTTTCAAATAGTGAGGGAAATTATGAAGTATTTACAAGAATTCCGCGATCCGGTTTTGGCGAAGAAATTGTTTGACGAAATCGAATCGGTTACGACGAAGAAATGGGCGATTATGGAAGTTTGCGGCGGGCAGACGCATTCGATTATTCGCAACGGTATTGACCAGCTTTTGCCGGAAAAAATCGAACTGATTCACGGTCCGGGCTGTCCAGTTTGCGTTACGCCGCTCGAATTGATTGACAAAGCGTTGGCGATTGCCGCAAAACCGGATGTGATTTTCTGCTCATTCGGCGATATGTTGCGCGTTCCGGGTTCGGAGAAAGATTTGTTCCGCATTAAGAGCGAAGGCGGCGACATTCGCACGGTTTATTCGCCGCTTGATGCGCTGAAAATTGCGAAGGAAAATCCCGACAAAGAAGTCGTCTTTTTCGGAGTCGGTTTTGAAACCACCGCGCCGGCGAATGCGATGACAATTTTTCAGGCGAAAAAGCAAAATGTAACAAATTTTTCGATGCTCGTGTCGCACGTTCTCGTGCCGCCCGCGATTGCTGCGATTATGGAATCGCCGACCAACCGCGTCAACGCTTTTCTCGCCGCCGGTCACGTTTGTTCGATAATGGGTTTTTCCGAATACCCGCCTTTGACGGAGAAATATAAAATGCCGATTGTCGTCACGGGCTTTGAGCCGCTCGACGTTTTAGAAGGAATCCGCCGCGCCGTTATTCAACTCGAAGCAAACGAGGCGAAAGTCGAAAACGCTTACGAGCGCGTCGTCAATTACGAGGGAAATATCGCGGCGCAAAAAATGCTCGCCGACGTTTTTGAAACAAAAGACCGAGCGTGGCGCGGCATCGGCGTAATCCCGCACAGCGGCTGGAGTCTGAACGAAAATTTCCGCGATTTCGACGCGGAATACAAATTCGACGTAACCGGAATCGTTACGCACGAATCGGAACTCTGTCACAGCGGCGAAGTTTTGCAGGGAATGATAAAACCGCACGAATGCCCCGCGTTCGGCAAAGAATGCACACCGCGAAAACCGCTCGGCGCGACAATGGTTTCATCGGAAGGCGCGTGTGCGGCTTATTATAATTACGGGCGTTTTGCGGCGACAGCGAAATAAATTTGATAAACTATGACACAAAATGAAGATTAATAAAACAAATTTATTGAAGGAACTTGCTGTGTCATTAGTAATACTATTTTCTTTATCAATAATTTGTATTGAGTTAATCCACCATTACAATTTTGGACATTTTGCTTCCTACGGATTACATGTTGATTCACTAAATGAAGATGCTAATATCGGTATTCCTGGACAAACAAAAATGTATTGGGCAAGGGTAACTAATTTTTCTTTTTTGCCAGTTAAAATTACTGGATGCGATTACATTACAGACGCTATGATGCCAGGGAGTGAGATTCCTTATGCTGTGCAAAGATGGAACGCTTCCTCAAAAACTTGGGAAACAATAGTTCCAATCAGTAAAGAAGGATTTTGCACCCCTGTTCCACTTAGCACAACAGAAACAAAGCTTGTCTCAAATTGGCTTTTACCAACGTTGAGTATGAGAATTATGGATGGAGAAGCTACTGGAGCTAGAGTTCCTTTTCGTAAAGGTGATATGGCACGTTTTGTTATTTTTACAAGAATAGAAAATGGAATTGACTGGCAGAATGCTATTCCGTCTGTCCCATTCCATATTCAAGACGATGTAATACGAGAGGAAAATGATTCTTTTCGGATACAGCATTAAGTAAACGCCACCCGCTTAGATTTCAATAATTAAGTTTATAAATTTTCTTTTCATTATTATCATTTCAATTATGGATTATCGAGAAATTATCACAATCGAACCGGGAAAAAGAAGCGGTCAGCCGTGTATTCGCGGTTTGCGGATGACCGTTCAGGATGTGCTTGAATATATGGCGGGCGGAATGTCGGAAGATGAAATTTTAGACGATTTCCCCGATTTAACGCGTGAAGATATTCGCGCTTGTTTAGCCTTTGCCGCCGACCGCGAAAGACGGCTTGCCGTTCTGCCGCAGTATGAAATTACTGTTTGATCAAAACTTATCGTGGCGGCTTCCCGCAAAATTAGCTGAACTTTTTCCCGACAGTCTTCACGTCCGCGATGCCGGGATGAAAGAATCTCAGGATGTTGACATTTGGGAATTTGCAAAGGCAAACGATTTTGTAATTGTTACGAAAGATATAGATTTTCAGCAACGCGGTTTATTGTTCGGTCATCCGCCGAAAGTCGTGCGCCTTTGAATCGGAAATTGTAAAGCGCAATTGATTGAAGACTTATTGCGGCGGTATTCGGAAGTTATTCATTTGTTCGGAGCAGATGCCGGCAAATCTTATTTAGTTTTGCCTTGAAAGGCGAAAATTTTATGAACGATTTAGATTTCAGCAGTTGGAATTGTCCGCTACCGCTTCGTGATTATCCGAAGATTGTTCTCGCGCACGGCGGCGGCGGGAAACTTTCAAATGAACTCGTCGAGAATCTTTTTCTTCCGGCTTTTTCAAATGAAACGCTCGATAAATTGAGCGATTCGGCGCAGTTGGATGTTGCCGAACTTCTGAAAGACGGCGGAAGATTGGCGTTTTCGACGGATTCTTTTGTCGTCCAGCCGCTTTTTTTTCGCGGCGGAAATATCGGAAATCTCGCCGTCAACGGAACGGTCAACGATGTGGCGATGTCGGGAGCGAAACCGCTTTTTTTGAGCTGCGGTTTTATTATCGAAGAAGGTTTTGATGTCGAAAAACTCGGACTGATCGCGCAGACGATGGGCGAACAGGCGCGAAAAGCGCACGTTCGCATCGTCACCGGCGACACGAAAGTCGTTGACCGCGGAAAAGGCGACGGCGTTTTTATCAACACTTCGGGCATCGGAATTGTGCCGAAAGATGTCAACATCGCGCCGAATCTTGCACAGGCGGGCGATGTCGTCATTGTTTCCGGCGAAATTGGTCTCCACGGAATTGCGATTATGTCGGAGCGCGAAGGTCTCGATTTTGATGCGCCGATTGAATCGGACTGCGCGAATCTGAATTTTCTCGTTGAAAAAATGCTCGCCGTGACCAAAGAAATTAGAGTTTTGCGTGATCCGACGCGCGGCGGAATCGCTTCGAGTTTGAACGAAATCGCCAAGGCATCCGATGTCGGAATTGTTCTCCACGATACGAAAATTCCCGTGCCGCGAATCGTCCGTTCGGCGTGCGAAATGCTCGGACTCGATCCGTTTTATGTGGCGAACGAAGGCAAACTTTTAGCGATTGTCGCCAGAGAAAAAGCCGACGAACTGCTCGA
Organism: Pyrinomonadales bacterium; assembly: GCA_038232235.1. Lineage (GTDB taxonomy): Bacteria > Acidobacteriota > Blastocatellia > Pyrinomonadales > Pyrinomonadaceae. Next base: position 26,112 of record JBBSIE010000048.1, read on the forward strand.
AGCGATGCAAAAAAACGAGTTCGGACAAAAAGCGGCGATCATCGGCGAAATCGTCGCAGAACACAAAGGAATGGTCGTTTCAAAAACCGCCTTCGGCGCGACGCGCGTCGTTGATATGCAGTTGGGCGAACAATTGCCGCGTATTTGTTAGAGCGCAATAATTGACAATAGAATTTTGTACTTAACTCAATTTCGCTTTGATGATTTCGCTTATTAATCTGCCGTCGGCACTTTTTCCGGCGAGTTTTGCCTGCGCCGCTTTCATCACCGCACCCATTTCCTTCATCGGAGACGCGCTGGTTTCGCTGACTGCTTCCGTTACGGCTTTTTCGATTTCTTCTTTTGAAGCCGCTTGCGGCAGATACTCTTCAAGCACCGCGATTTCCGATTTTTCCTTTTCGGCGAGTTCGCTGCGTTCGGCTTTTTCGTATTGCTCGACCGAATCGCGTCTTTGTTTGACCAATGTTTGCAACGCTTTAGTGATTTCTTCGTCGGTCAATTTTTCGCCTTTTTCGATTTGGCGATTCATCAGATTGGCTTTGACCATTCGCAAAACGGAAAGCCGATCCGCGTCTTTGGCTTTCATAGCAGTTGTCAGATCGCCGATAATTTTGTCATTCAAACTCATTTTTAATTAACTCCTGCGATACATCTTAATTCACAGAACAATAATTTTACAACGCGCGTTTGAAAGATAAATCGAATTTCGATTGTTCCGAATCTTTACGTTAAAATGTTTTTGTGAATCAAAAACCGGCAACACCGAAAGACGCGGCGGCGATAATTTTAATTAAATCTGACACGAACGAAGTTTTGTGGGCGCAACGAAATTTGAATTTGAAATTTTTAGGCGGTTATCACGCATTCGCGGGCGGAAAATTTGATGCGGGCGACACCGAAATCGAAGTCAGAAATTGCGAAAATGCAGAAACTGCGAAATTTATCGCGTGCGCGGCGCGTGAATTATTTGAAGAAGTCGGCGTTCTGCTCGTTCGCAACGGCGAAAAACTGACCAAAGGACAAAGAGCGTCCCTGCACGACGATTTGATTTCCGGGCGAATGAATTTCGGCGAAGTTTTGAGGCATTGGAATTTGTGGCTCGACGGCGGCGATTTTACTCGCACGGGATTTTGGACGACTCCGCCGTTTTCGCCGATGCGTTATAAAACACGTTTTTTTCTCGCAAATTGCCCACCGAAACAAGAACCTTACGCCGCGATTTCGGAAATGGAAAACATCGAATTTGTTCGCCCCGACGAAGCGTTGAGTCGCTGGAAAAAGTCCGAAGTTTTAATTTCTCCGCCGGTTTTGCTCGTGCTGAAAGAATTAGCGGCAACTTTGCAAAATTCCGGTCAAATGAATTCTGAAACTTTGAAAGTTTGCGCCGAAAAACTGCTCGTAAAATCGCAGGAATGCGACGGACAAATTGATTATATTGAATTAAATTCACGTTTGATTTGTTTCCCGCTGAAAACCGAAACGCTTCCGCCGGCGACGCATACGAATTGTTTTATTGTCGGCGGACAAGAGTTTGTCGTGATTGACGCGGCTTCAAAAGATGAAGCGGAACGGCAAAAATTGTTTGAATTAATTGATTCGCTGATTGAGAAAAATTCCGTTTGCAAAGAATTATTCCCTTTAGGTTGATAAAACAAGATTATGGATGTGTTCTAAAATATTAACCAGTTGTTCTTTGGAAATAAAGGTTTTGCCGAGCAAGTTATCGCTGAGGATTTTTTCAAGTT
>JBBSIE010000049.1:0-27823 GCA_038232235.1 Pyrinomonadales bacterium
TCAGCAATGACGGCGGAAACAGTTGGGAACAGGCAAAATCACTCGACATCAGCCGGATTTCACCTTTTGCGGTAATTCAAGACCGCGCCGACACAAATATACTTTATCTGGCAACCAATGTCGGATTGTTCAAATCGCTCGACCGGGGCAGTGAGTGGACACAAATCGTCGCGCCCAAACCGCCTCCGGCAAAAAGAACACCTCGGCGAAGTTCGGGTCGCAAATTAACCAAAACAAAAGCTGCTCCGGTTGTGGTAAAAGAAGAAACTCCTCCGGCAGCACCGGATTTAATTCCGGTTTTAGAAGACAAAGTAAAAGTTTTGTCCTATACACAGGATGGTCAAAACGGTATTCTAGCCGGAACGGACAACGGTTTATATCGCAGTTACGATATTTCCAAAGGATGGAAAAAAATTTCGCTCGGTGAAAATATTGATCCGAATATTTTTGTAATTTACACTTCTCTGCAACAGCCTCAAACGATTTGGGTTGGAACGGCGGTTTCCGGCGTTTTGGTTTCCCGCGATAACGGTGAAACGTGGAATAAAGTCGGCGGAACGTCAACTGGAGTGCCGGACGGAGTGCCGGTCAGTTCGATAATGATTGATCCGAAAAATCCCGAAAATATTTATGTCGGCACATCGCAGACATTTTTTCTGAGTCGTGACGGCGGAAAAACGTGGATGCGGCGCGGCGGAAATCTTCCGCTAGGAAATTACACGAGCATACTCGTAAGTCCGAATAACAGCGATGAAATTTACACTTCAAGCGCGTTGGAAGCCGACGGCGGCATATTTTATTCGGACGATGCCGGTTTAAACTGGAGAAGGATTGATTCAAAAGATTTGAAACTGCCGAGCCACCGCGTTTGGTCAATGGTTTTCGATCCGAATGATTCAAATCGAATTTTTGCCGGAACTCATTCGTCGGGTGTTTACAAAATAGAACGCAAAGCTCCCGCCAATTCTACGGCAGCCGACACGATTACTCGCCCGAGAATTACAGCATCCGGAAACTAAAGCAAAATGAGCTTAAAAAAAGGACGACGTTAAAATGCGTCGTCCTTTTTTTGTTTCTAGTTTGGAACTTCCGCGCCGGAACTCTATAATCTAAAGGCTAGGAGTAAAATAAGTGAAACAAGAAATAATTTGTCCCTGTCCGACCGGAAATGTGGTACTACAAACGGAAAGTCTGCCTTTTTCGGAAATCCCGCATCAATCGAAACTTTTCATTGATTATCAGAATAATCCGCTTGAACTGAAAAAATATTATCCGCTCGCCGTCGAATCTCACACGCAGATTCCACAGAGAATTCCTGAAGTGTTGGCAAATTACAAAGCTGATCGAGATGCGCTTTGCGATGTTTTGGAGGAAATGAACAAATCCTGCAAGGCAAGCGAAAAGACGTTGGAAAATATCAAACTTTTACGCGATAAAGATTGCGTTGCAGTTGTTTCAGGTCAGCAGGCGGGACTTTTCACCGGACCGCTTTACACGATTTACAAAGCACTTTCCGCCGTAAAAATGACGGAATGTTTGACGGCGCGTGGTTTTAAAGCCGTTCCGGTTTTCTGGATTGCCACCGAAGATCACGATTTTAAAGAAGTTTCCAAAATCAGCATCATCAATTCAAATGGCGAGTTGGTCGAGATAAAAAACGAACCGAAAAGGTGTTATGAAAATCTGCCGGTTGGTTATGTAAATCTCGATGATTCGATAAAACCGACAATTGACGAACTTTTCGACGAATTGCCGCATACTGAATTTACCGACGAACTGCGAAATCTGGTTGAAAAAACTTGGCAGTCGGGCGTTGATTACGGCGATGCGTTTGCGCGTCTTTTGACGGATTTTCTGGGCAAATACGGTTTGATAATGCTGTGTCCGCTCGACGCGAGATTAAAAAAATTAGCGACACCCGTTTATGTTAGTGCGATTAAAAAATCCGACGAAATAGTTTCTGCATTGCGCCGCCGAAGCGAAGAACTCGAAAGCGAAGGTTATCACGCGCAGGTTTTAGTAACGGAAGATTATTTCCCGCTTTTCTGGCAGTCAAAAGACCGGACGCGCCACGCTTTGAAAAAAAGCGCAAGCGGCACGTTTAAAACAAAAGATATTGAACGGGAATTTACGCTCGAAGATTTAGCCGAACTCGCGTCCGTTGAGCCGCAGAGATTTTCGCCGAGCGTTGTTCTGCGTTCCGTCGTGCAGGATTATTTGCTGCCGACAATCTGTTATTTCGGCGGCTCGGCGGAAATCGCTTATTTTGCTCAATCGGCGGAAGTTTATCGTATTTTAGAGCGACCTGTAACACCGATTTTTCATCGTCAAAGTTTTACGATTATTGAATCGAAACACGCCAAAACGCTCAAAAAATATAATTTGCAATTGAAAGATTTATTTGCCGGAATCGAGAACATAATGCCGCAAATCGTCGAAAAATATCTCAATCGGGAAATGGGAGAAATTTTCGCGGAAGTTGAGATGAATATCAATGCCGAACTCAATTGTTTAGACCAAAACCTGAGAGAAATCGAACCCACTCTGGCGGACAATTTAGCAAATCGCCGCCGGAAAATTGTTTATCATCTTTCAAATCTCCGAACGAAATTTCATAATGCACAAATGCGGAAAGACGAAGTCATTCACCGGCAAATTGAAGCCGCTATTAATTCGCTCGTTCCAAACAAAAATTTACAGGAACGCACAATCAATGCAAATTCTTTTGTAAATCGCCACGGGCTTTATTTGATTGATTGGATTTATCAGGCGATTGACCTCGATGATAAAGAACATCGAATAATTTATTTGTAAGTAGTCGGACAAGATTAACTGGAAGTATTTACTTCGGAATAGATAATAGATGAAAGATGATAAATGATAGATTTTATCATGGATTTATTTATCACCTGTCATCTATCAGTTATCATTTATTCCGAATTTTAGTTTTATCTGATTTTGTTCCATTGCTTAAAGAAAAACATCTTTAAATGTTGTAAAGAAATGTAAAGAGGCAATTTCCCACTTGCAAATTAGTAACTATATGGTAACTTTATAGCAATTACTTCCCGTATTTAATATTCTAAATAGCATAAGGAGAAATTGTTAATGTTGAAGCCATTAAGTTTGTTGCATGTGGTTTTGTGCGGCTTGTTATTCGGTGTGTTTTTTATTGTCGGTGTGAATCGAAATTATGCCCAATCGCAAGCCTTGAACGGTCAGATTGAAGGTGTTGTAACGGATGCCAACGGTGCAGCTTTGCCCAACACATCAATTACTATCAGAAATATCGAAACTGGCACAGAACGCCAGATTATGAGCGACACATCGGGCGTTTATCGTGCGCCTTTGCTGCCCCTCGGAACTTATCGTGTAACTGCCGAATTAGCCAATTTTAAACGGCTGGTTCGTGAAGGCATCACGGTAAATACGGGACAAACGGCGACGGTCAATCTGACTTTGGAAACGGGCGACGTTTCGGCAACCGTAACGGTTACTTCGGACGCTCCGATTGCCGATCCGGGAAAAATTGATGTCGGGCGCGTGATGAATACGCGCGAAGTTCAGAATCTGCCGCTCGTGTCGAGAAATCCTTATAATTATTCGCTTTTACAGGCAAATGTTACCGGCAGACCGAATTCGGAATTCGGCGTTCCGCGCATTAATGCCAACGGCTACGCGCGGCGGACAAATTATCAGCTTGACGGGAATAATAATACGCAGGGCGACAGAGCCGGAATTCGTCTAATGCCGATTTCGGAAATTTTCGTCAGTGAAGTCCAACTTGTAACCAACGGTTTTTCAGCCGAATTCGGCAACACGCCCGGTTTGATTATGAACGCGATTACGCCTTCCGGCACAAACGGTTTTCACGGCACGGCGAGTTATCGTTTTCGCCGCACGCCGTTTTCGTCGCGCCCGTTTAACATTAAACCTACTGATTTAAAACCTGCGACAAAAGTTGATGATGTCGCCGGAGCAGTCGGCGGTCCGATTATCAAAGATCGCTGGCAGTTTTACACCGGCTACGAATATGTCAGTCGTGATTTGGGCGGCGAGCCGGGACGAATTGTTACGGTTTCGGCGGCAAATCAAGCAGCTTTAATTGCCGCCGGAGTTTCGTCGACGGCGTTTCCGACGGCGATTCCCGCCGCGCAGAAAGTTAATTTCTTTATTTTGCGCTCCGATGCCCAGTTAAATGATGCTAATCGTCTGACCGGACGCTACAATTACTTCAAAAATAAATCGCCGGACAATATCGGCGGCGGTTTGACAACTTTGCAGCGAAGTATTGACTTTAACGATGTTTCTTATTCGTTCGGCTTGCAGTTGGCTTCGATTATTTCAACAAAAACTTTGAATGAGTTTCGGTATCAATATGCCACGCGAAATTCACAGAATCTGGCGAACGCCAACTCCGGCACCGGCGCGACGATTGTTATTTCAGGTGTCGCAAATTTCGGCGCACCGACCAATGCCAATACGATTTCGCCGCTCGAAACAACCAATCAAATTCAGGATAATTTGACTTATACGTTCGGCGAACATTCGGTTAAAGTCGGCGGTGGTTTCACCAGATACCACGATGAACGCCGTTCGGGAATTTTCTATCAATACACTTTTCCGACACTCGCGGCTTATCAACAAGCAGTCAGTGGAGCACCACGCACTTATTCGCAGTATGTTGAATCATTTGGCGATCCTGAAGTCAAGTTTAACTCGACCTTTTACAACTTTTTCGCACAGGACGACTGGAAAATAACACGAAAGCTGAAACTTAATTACGGCTTGCGTTACGATCTTTACGATATTCCGAAAGCCGACCCGACTTCGCCGTTTCCGGCTTCGCAGAAATTTAAGGTTGATAAAAATAATTTCGCGCCGCGTTTAGGCATTGTCTATGCTTTGCGCGACGGTAATCGTCCGACGGTTGTTCGGGCAAGTGCCGGAATTTATTACGATATTCCGTATTCGGATATGTATTTGCGGGCGATTCAAAACAACGGAAGTCCGAAATACTTTAATTTTACATTCGGTCCGACTTCCGCCGGTGCGCCGGCTTTTCCAAATAATTTAGGTTCGCTGCCGCCGGGAACAACTTTGCCGCGTCAAAGTATTGATGCCGTTTCGCCGGATTTTGTGAATTTGTATGCGATTCACACCAATGTTCAGGTCGAGCAGGCAATTACGAATGATTTGTCATTTACAGTCGGCTACATTCATTCGAGCGGGCGGCACATTCCGGTTTATCGCAATATCAATTGTTTGCCCACTGGCGGAACTCTGGCGGACGGCAGATTGATTTATGGAACACGACGACCCAATGGAACTCTCGATCCTTGCACAAGTAGAATTTTCCCGCAATTCCTAAATATCTTGTCGGTCGAATCGGTCGGCAATTCAAATTACAATGCAGCGACGTTCCAGCTTGCCAAACGCTTTTCAAAGGGTTATCAATTCAACATAAACTACACTCTGTCGCGTTCGACCGATGATGCTCCCGAACAAAATTTGGTGGCGGCTTCGTCGCTCGCGCTTGAGGCTCCTGAAAACAGGGCTTTTGACAAAGGCAGATCGTTAGCCGACCAAACGCATACATTTATTATGAGTTTTGTCGGGCGACCGCAGTTCGATTTTGAGAATAAGGCGTTGAAATATATTCTGAACAACAATCAATTCGGAATTATCGCCACGGCAAATAACGGCGAAGTATTTAACAGTATTACCAATCAGGATTTAAACGGCGACGGAGTTTTTGTTGACCGCCCGGTTGGTATCGAAAGAAATTTCGGCAGAACTCCGAAACAGTTTAATGTTGATTTGCGATATTCGAGATTTATCCCGTTCACGGAAAGATTCAGATTGGAATTCTTTGCCGAAGCGGTAAATATTTTCAATATCAACAGTATTTACCAATACAATAACACGACGATAACAACCAATTTTGATATCACGACCGGAAATTTAACGGGCGCACTGCCTGATTATCGTTCAAGAGGCGTAACTTCGCTTGACAGCCGACAGATACAGCTCGGCTTCAAGTTTATCTTTTAATCTCGGCGGCTTTGATAGATTAAAAAATTACCAAAGCCGCATTTATCTGTTTATGAAGGAAGAACACTTAAAAGAAATCCCCGAAGTTACGGAATTACCGGATAGTTGGTGGTATCGCGTTTATTTAGGCGTGATAATCTCGAATATTCTGGTGATTTTGGCGTTAGGAACTTTTGCTTATTATTTTTCAAACTAGTTTTTGGTTGACGTAACTTCTCTCCAAACATTTTTATATGAAATTTCTGGATTGGGCGATTGTCGCGGTTTATTTGGTTTATGTGATTTGGGACGGAATCCGTATGACCAAAAACAGCGGCAATGTCGAAGGCTATTTTCTCGCCAATCGAAGTTTGCCGTGGTGGGCGGTCGGATTGTCGGTGATGGCGACGCAGCTTTCAGCGATTACGCTGGTCGGGACAACCGGACAGGCATACTCGGACGGAATGCGCTTTATCCAGTTCTATTACGGTTTGCCGCTGGCGATGATAATTTTGTGCGTGACGGCGGTGCCGTTTTTTTATCGCGCGAAGGTTTATACGGCGTATGAATATCTTGAAAACAGATTTGACGCGAAAACGCGCACACTAACGAGTTTTTTCTTTTTGATGTCGCGCGGTCTTGGTGTCGGCGTAATCATCGCCGCGCCTGCGGTTATTTTGTCAATCATTCTCGGCTGGAACGAAATCACGACGATTTTTGTCATCGGTTTAACGACGACGCTGTACACGATGATCGGCGGCGTGCAAGCAGTAACGTGGACGGACGTTAAACAAATGGTCATCATTTTTGTTGGAATGAGCGTTGTTTTGTTCATCATTTTTTCGAGTCTTCCGAACAGCGTTTCAATCACGGACGGTCTGCATCTGGCGGGCGCAACCGGCAAATTAACGACGATTGACACTCATTTTGATTTAAAGGAAAAATACACGATTTGGTCGGGAATGATCGGCGGCTTATTTTTGTTTTTGTCATATTTCGGCTGCGATCAAAGTCAGGTGCAGCGTTTTTTAACGGCAAAATCGGTTGGTCAAGGCAGAACTTCGCTTTTGATGAGCGCGTTTTTGAAAATCCCGATGCAGTTTTTGATTCTGCTGATCGGCGTGATGGTTTTTGTTTTTTACCAGTTTAATCAACCGCCGATGATTTTCAACTCCGTGCAGGCAGATAAAGCGCAAATCTCTAAACCGGCTGAATATAACGCTTTGCAGTCGGAATACGAAACGATCAATCAAAATCGGCAAAAAGCCGCGCTCGAATTTGTCGCCGCTGAAAAACAGGCGGATGAAACATTAACGGCGACGGCAAAACAAAATTATCTGGAAGCAAATAATCAATTTGCCGCTTCGCGCAAAAAAGCCTCCGAATTTATCAAAGAAACCAACGACGACAAAAATTTTAACGATGTGAACTACGTATTCCCGACTTTTGTCATCGAAAATATGCCGATGGGCGTAGTCGGTTTAATTATCGCGGCGATTTTCGCGGCATCAATGTCGAGCGTCGCCGCAGAATTAAACGCGCTGGCGACAGCGACGACGATTGATTTTTATCGAAGACATTTTAAAAAGGAAGGCACGGACGCGGAATATGTCAAATTCGGGCGAATTGCGACCGCATTTTGGGGTTTGTTCGCTTGCATTGTGGCGATTTACGCCACAAATTTGGGTTCGCTAATCGAGGTCGTCAACAAATTCGGCTCATTTTTTTACGGTTCGCTGCTCGGCGTTTTCGTTTTGGCATTCGTTGTCAAACGAGCAAGAGCGCGTGGGGCGTTTTTCGGGTTATTGTTCGGTATCGCGTCGGTTTGGATTGCCAGTTTTTATACCGACATCGAATTTTTGTGGTTTAACGTCATCGGCTGTTTGGCGACGGTAACCGCGGGTTATTTAATAAGTCTAACGGTTGTAGAAGATTCAAAATGAAAAATTCAAAATATAAAATTCTTATAGCTTTTTTTCTAACTTTATCCTTTATCCTTTATCCTTTATCCTTTTCCGCGCAGGTTCGCGCGAAATACGATATGGGCGCAATCGGACTCGCGCAGCAACTCGAACGTCTGCAAACGACGGCGAGCGCACTGCACACGGGCGCACATCCCGACGACGAAGATTCGGGTTTGCTGGCGTATCTGGCGCGAAATGACCACGCGCGAACGGCGTATTTGGCGTTAAATCGCGGCGAAGGCGGGCAAAACGTCATCGGACAGGAGCTTTTTGAACCGCTCGGCGTGATTCGCACCGAAGAACTTTTACAGGCGCGGCGGCTTGATGGCGGACAGCAGTTTTTTACGCGCGTGATGGATTACGGTTTTTCAAAAACACGCGCCGAAGCGACACGAATTTGGGGCGAAAATTTAGTTTTGGGCGATATGGTTCGCGCCATCAGATTATTTCGTCCGTTGGTTATAATTTCACGTTTTTCGGGAACGCCCGCCGACGGACACGGACATCATCAACTCGCCGGATATTTAACGCCGATTGCCTACAAAGCCGCCGCCGATCCTAATCAATTTCCCGAACAAATTAAAGAAGGTTTGCGCCCGTGGCAAGCGAAAAAACTTTACGTCAGCGAGAGTTTTTTCCGTAATCCCGATAATCCGCCGACGTTGACGGTAAATACGGGCGAATATGATCCGCTGCTCGGACGTTCCGATTTTGAGATTGCAATGGAAGGCAGAAGCCAGCATAAAACGCAGGAAATGGGAACGCTCGAACTGCGCGGAAAGCAGACTTCAGGAATGCGTCTTTTGGAATCGAATGTCGGAAAAATCGCCAATGAAAAGGACGTTTTCGACGGAATTGACACTTCGATCACGGGACTTCCGAAACTCGTCGGATTGACCGACAGCAGTGTTGACGGTGAATTAAAAGACGCGCAAAGTGCCGCCGCCAAAGCATTGGCGGATTATAATGCGCTGAATCCGGGAAAAATTGTCGAACCGCTTGCCAAAGGTTTACGCGCCGTTCGCAAAGCCCGTGCGGAAATTGCTGAAAAACAAACCCGTCAATCGAGTAATTCGCTGGCTGATGCCGATGTTTTGCTTGCTCAAAAGGAACGCGAATTTTCCGACGCGCTGCAATCGGCAGCAGGAGTTATTGTTGACGCTTTAAGCGATACGGAAACGGTGGTTGCGGGCGATAAAACCGGAGTTGCCGTCCGCGTTTTCGCGCCTGAAAATTCAAATGTTAAATTAAGCGGCGCAATGATAAATGCTCCGAAAGATTGGACGGTCAGCAATGCCGCCGCGCCGGATACGCCGACAACCGGATTCTTTTCGCGTAACGAAAATGCGCTAAAGGCTTACTTTTTTGATTTATTAGTTCCGGCAAATGCACAGCCCACACAGCCGTATTGGTTAGAATCCCCGCGAAAAAATTTCGCATTCGACTGGTCTGCGCCGGACGCGGAGAAAAATCTGCCGTTTCAATCACCGCTGGCAACGGCGGAAGTAAAAATGAACATCGGCGGTGAAGATATTACCGTTACAAAGCCGGTGCAGTATCGTTATGCCGACGACATTCGTGGCGAACTTCGGCGGGATGTAAATGTCGTGCCGCTGGTCAACATCGCGCTCGATTCAAATTTGATGATTGTGCCGGAATCAACCAAAGCGCAGAAACAAAAGGTTTTGATGTCGGTTACGAACAACGCACCGCGCGAAACAAGTGGAACAATCAAACTCGATTTGCCGACAGGCTGGACGGCAACGCCGAATTCGGCGAATTTTGATTTGAAGGGAAAAGGCGAAAAAACGGCTGTCATTCTTGACGTAACAATTCCGGCAAATGCCAAAATTGATTCATATAAAATTATGGCGGAAGCAAATGTCGGCGGACAAATTTACAACCAAACGATGCAGGAAATCGCTTATCCGCACATTCAAACGCATCGCCGTTATCTACCGGCGGAAATTTCGGCGAAAGTTTTGGATTTGAAAGTCGCGCCCGTCAAAGTCGGTTACATAATGGGAAGCGGCGACCGCGTTCCCGAAGCGATCCGGCGGCTCGGTTTAGGCGTAACGATGCTCGAAGAAAAAGACCTGGCGACCGGCGATTTGTCGAAATTCGACACAATTGTCGTCGGCATTCGTGCTTCGCAAGTCAGACCGGATTTTGTCGCCAATAACAATAGATTGCTCGATTTTGTAAAAAATGGCGGAACTTTGATTGTTCAATATCAACAGCAGGATTACGTCAGCCGAAACTTAACACCGTTTCCCGCGAAAATGGATATTCAAATCAACGGCAATCAGCGCATTTCAAACGTCCGCGTAACCGACGAAAACGCGCCCGTCAAAATTTTAGAGCCGACGAATCCGATTTTTAATTTCCCGAATAAAATTATGCCGGGCGATTGGGGCAATTGGGTGCAGGAACGAAATCTGTATAATTTGACGACTTTAGACCCGAGATACACGCCTTTGCTCGAATCGCACGACGAAGGCGAGCCGGAAAGCAACGGCGGTTTGGTTTATGCCAAAATCGGCAAAGGAAATTATGTTTATAATTCCTATTCGTTTTTCCGTCAGCTTCCGAACGGCGTTCCGGGCGCGTATCGTTTGTTGGCAAATATGTTGAGCTTGCCGAAAGCGAAATAAACTGGAGTATAAAATGACACCTGAAAAAAAAATGCCCGCGCCGGAAAAATTTCCCGCGCAAATTTATAAAGAAAATGTTCTGGCAGACTGTTTTGAAGATGCGAAAAAATACTTCTTGCAGGCATATCTCGATGTTGATTTCGCACACGCGATAATGCTCGCCGAGCAGGAAATAATTACTAAAGATGAATTAAAAGAACTGCTCAAAACTTTGCGCGGTTTGGATTTAGATTCGATCAGGCGCGCCGAATATGACGGCAGTTTTGAGGATTTATTTTATTATTTACAGCGTGAAATAAAGAAAAGCTGTGACAATGATACGGCGGGAAAACTTCATACGGCGCGAAGCCGAAATGATATTGATGTAACAATTTATCGTTTCTATTTACGGCAATCAACACTCAAACTTCTACGTTCGGCGATGGATTTACGGCGAAATTTTTTAAATCTCGCATCGGAACACCACGAAACTTTGATTCCGGCTTACACGCACACTCAGCCCGCACAGCCTTCGACATTGGCGCATTTTCTGCTGGCGATGGCGGAAAATCTCGGACGCGATATTAAGCGATTGCAGCGTGCTTTCGACAATATGAATCTGTGTCCGCTCGGTTCAGGCGCAATAACGACGACCGGATTTCCGATCAATCGGCATCGCGTTGCCGAACTTTTGGGTTTTTACGCGCCGACTGTAAATTCTTACGCTTCAATAGCTTCGGTTGATTATTTTACCGAAGCTTTGGGCGCAACTTCCGCACTTCTGGTCAATATCGGTAAATTTGCCTTTGAGTTTTTGCAGATGGCTTCGATGGAATTTAATGTTATTCGGCTTCCTGACAGTTACGTTCAAGGTTCCTCGATAATGCCGCAAAAACGCAATCCGGTCGCGCTCGAACATATTCGCGCGCTTGCCAGTAAAGGTCTTGCCCAAAGTTTGGGAGTTTTTACGAGCATTCACAACACGCCGTTCGGCGACATAAATGATGTCGAAGACGATTTACAGCCGTTGATTTATAACGCTCTGCGCGATGCAAATCGTTCAGTCGCGCTGTTTGCAGGAACTTTGCAGTCGGCGACTTTTAATCTCGAAACTTTGCGAAAACGCGCAGGCGAAAATTTTATCACCGTCACCGAACTTGCCGATACGATTGTCCGGCGCGAAAATTTGCCGTTCAGCGTTTCGCACAAAATTGTCGGAATGTGCGTCAAAGCCGCGATTTTCCAAAACAGTGAAATAACACACGAAATTTTACAGAATACGGCGAAGGAAGTTTTGGGCAGGGAGCTTTCGCTCTCGAAGGAAGATTTACAAAAAACGCTTTCGCCGGAAAATTTCGTGGCGATTCGGACGATTTACGGCGGCACCGCGCCGGAAGAAACTAGACGTGCTTTGAAAATTGAACGAGATTATGAATCTGTTGATGAAAATTGGTTTGCGGAAAAAAACTCGCTTCTCGAAAGTGCTTTAGCAAATTTGAATGAAGTAGTTGATGAAATTGTAGAAGTCGGATAAACTTCAACAGATTATTGAAAAAGTGTCGTTCGATTTATTCAAAATCTACGACGCTTTTTTCATTTTGATTAAAAAGAAAATGATATTGGCGGGCGACATTGGCGGGACAAATACGCGATTGGCTTTGGTCGAGAAAAACGAACAAGGCTTTAATTTTGTCGCGGAAAAACAGTTTTCGAGTTCTTCTCATAAAAATTTGGCGGAAATCGTGCAGATTTTTTTAGAAGAAAACGCGCATCCGGTTGACCGCGCCTGTTTCGGTGTTCCGGGACCGGTGAGCGGCAAATCCGCGAAATTGCAAAATCTGCCGTGGATTGTTGATACAGACAATTTGGCTCATCTGTTTGACCACAATCACATTTGGCTGATAAATGACCTCGAAGCCAACGCTTACGGGATAAAGGAACTCGATGAAAATGAATTTGCCGTTCTCAATCAAGGCGAAGAGAATCCGTCGGGAAATTATGCGGTAATTTCCGCCGGAACGGGTTTGGGACAAGCCGGAATTTACAATGATCGCGGAACTTTGCGCCCTTTCGCAACCGAAGCCGGACACGCCGATTTTGCGCCGCGTAATGAAATCGAAATGGAACTCCTTCGATATTTATTGACAAAGTTCAAGCGCGTCAGCGTCGAGCGCGTTGTTTCGGGAATGGGCTTGCAAAATATTTACGAATTTTTGCGCGATACTAAAAGAGCGGAAGAACCGGCTTGGCTGGCGAAAGAGATCGAAGAAAATGGCGATGTCGGAGCAGTCGTTTCAAAATGCGGTCTGGGCGGGAATTCCGCAATTTGCGAACAAACTCTTGAAATATTTGTATCGCTCTACGGCGCGGAAGCGGGCAATCTGGCACTGCAAATTCTGGCGACCGGCGGAGTTTATCTCGGCGGCGGAATCGCGCCGAAGATTTTGCCGAAATTAAAGGAAGAAACCTTTCTCAAATCATTCACCGCAAAAGGGCGAATGCGCGAACTGCTCGAAAGGATTCCGGTGCGCGTGATCTTAAACGACAAAGCCGCTTTGATCGGCGCGGCGCATTTCGCTTTTTACAACATACCGGAAAATTAAAATTTTAATTTTTGCCTTTCCAAAATCGTTTCCAAAATTTGTATAATAAATCTATGAAATGGTTACAAGGGGTTTTTACAATCGGGACATTTGCAGTTTTGTATATTTTTGAAAAGCGACAGCCGCTCCGTAAACAAATCGAACAAAAGGAAATTCAAACGACGCGCGATTTGTCGATTGCGGCGGCGGCGGGTGCGGCAGTTACTTTATTTGAAAAACCCGTAACCGACCGATTGACCAAATTTGTCGAAGAAAAACGATTCGGCTTGGTGAAAATTTTTCGACTGCCGAAGTTTTTGGAAACCGCGCTCGCCGTCGTTTTGCTTGATTATACGCTTTACATCTGGCACGTTTTAACGCACAAATTGCCGTTTTTGTGGCGTTTTCACAAAGTTCATCACGCCGATTTGGATTTGACCGCTTCAACCGCGATTCGGTTTCACTTCGGCGAAATGACGATTTCGGTTCTGTTTCGCGCTGGACAGGTTCTCTTGATCGGAGTTTCGCCAAACGCTTTGCAAATCTGGCAAGGTTTGTTATTTTTGAGTATTCTTTTTCATCATTCAAACGTGTGTCTGCCGAAAGAATTTGAAGAAAAATTAGAGAAAATAATCGTTACGCCGCGACTTCACGGCATTCATCATTCAGTCGAAAAAGACGAAATGGACGCAAATTGGTCGAGCGGTTTGTCAGTTTGGGATTACCTGCACGGAACTTTTCGTAACGACATACCGCAAAAAGAAATTACTATCGGCGTGAAAGGTTTTGATGAAGAAAGCGACGTGACCATCGGTAAAATGCTGGTCGAGCCGTTTACAAATCAGGAAGCGAAAATTTCAAATTACGATTTGCAGTATTGAAGCAATTTGGAGATTTGATCGAAGCGGAAAAAATTTACAGGGATGACAGGATAAACAGGATAATTGTTAAAACAAAAAATATTTATCCCTGTTCATCCTGTCATCCCTGCAAATTTCTGTTATTTTCTCAAATTAAATTCAGCCTCTGACCGGAATTTGCGCTTCGGAGTTCATATTAAACCGCAGAACCGCGCCGACTCCGCCGTTGCCTTCGAGCAGCGACGCGTCTTCGATAAAATGAATTTCGTCGGCGGTATTCATCGCGCGAATAAGCAGTTCGTCGGCGATTTGACGCTGTTCGTGATAATCCGGCAGATCGTCCGTGCCGGAATAATCTTTGCCGGGCGCGTAATTTTCCAAAACTTCCTTGACCGCTTTTTTGTCATATTTGATGGAATCGAAATCCGCGCTGATGGCGAGTTCCTGAACCTGTCCGTTCGACAGGGCTTTCAAAGTTTCCGCCACTCCCAAAACGCCCAATCCGGCGGCTGCCCGCGCCGCATCTTTGACGCGCTCGACATTTTTCACATCGTCGGTCGCGTTTTTGATTCCCATCACTTCCCGCGTCGCTTTGTGAATTTCTTCTTCCGTCGCATATTGACTCAAATTTATCGTTCCGGCGACCAATTTTTCGACCGCTTCCGGCAATTGCGGGCGCAGAACCGGCATAATCACCTGTTCATCGCCGCATAAAACGAGATGCTCGACTTTATACTCGCGCATCAAATCCGCGATTTGATCAACGACATCTTTGGCGTGATGCAGATGATAATTTTCGATGTGGCGTTGAAAACGCGCCTGCGACCAGCCACCGGCTTCCGTGCGGTTAGTCACGAAATTTTGAATTTTTTCAATCTCCGCTTTTTTATCCAAATCTATCTTGTCACCGCCGAAAATATACAGGCTCGCCTTGTTCGTATCCGCCCAAACTGCCATATACGGCGGATGCTGGTCACTGATACGCGCCAACGGAAAAATATGCGGACGGTTGGAAACCACGAAAAGATTTTGGGGAAACGGCACGTCGAGCTGAATGACTTCAAAAAATTCGTTCGCGCCGTGACAGGCGAAAATCGCCAGACCGTTTGCCGCGTCATCAACTTCTTTTTCGGCGAAATCCATTATCCTTTTGACATCTTTTTCATAACTTTCCATTTCCGCCGAATTATCGTCAAAGCCTTTCGTTCGCATAGATAAAACCTTTTTCAGCCACGCGCCGAACTTGTCGCGTCCCTGATTATCGGGTTCGGCGTTCAAATAAATGCTGATAAAAGGTGAACCGTTCGGCTCGAAAATAATAAGTTTTTTCAGTAAATTGTTCAAATTCATAGTAGTTTATCTTCCTTTGTAAAAATGTAAAAATAAAAAAGGACAGCCGGAGAAAGCGTTTTTTGACTTTCTGTTCTCAGACTATCCGATAAAATTAAATTGGTTTAGTTGTCTGACTCGCTTTTTTTCTTGCGTCCCGAACCGCTTTTGTTGCCGCCGCCGTCTTGTTTATTAACGGTCGCCCAAGCGCGTTTTTCGGCTTCGTCTTCGGAAACGCCTTTTTCTTCGTAACTTTCTTCGATGTGTTCCGCCTGCCGTGTTTGTTTATCCGTATATTTGTCTTTGTCTCCTCTCGGCATTTTGCAGAAAACCTCCCTTGTTTGATTTATAAAATGCTAACCGATTTTTTTCGCAAGGATTTCTTCAAGCGGGAAAATCCTTCCTTGACCTGAAGATTTGAAACAAGTTTTTCCTTAACGAAAATCTCCTCTTCTAAAATCGTTCCGACAAATTCCGCCTGATTCTCTTGTTCAGACTTCGGCAGAATAATAGTATTTTGCGATTCTCTAACTTTAACTTCGCCTGTTGTCATTATACATCTCCCTTTTTTAAAGCCCTTATAAATGGCGATAGTAAAATTTTTGTTATTACTAGAGCGCAAATTTTTCGATTACTTTAATAATTACATAAAACGTGGAAAAATTAAAGAAACTTTCCGCCGGATGCTGTTAAATCTATGGAAATTTTCAATTGACACAACCGAAACCTTTTAGTAGCTTTGAATTATCAAAAATTTACAACAAAGGAATTTTTACCGAATTTGAGTAACCAGAAAAAAATCGAACTTCCGCCCAAAGGTTTAAAAACGCTGTTCGGCGTTCAGGACCAAAACATCAAATATCTCGAAACACTTCTCGATTTGAGCATCGGCGCACGCGGCAACGAATTGTTGATTGACGGCGATCCGAAAGACATCGAAACCGTCGAACAAATCTTAAATGATTTCGCCGAAATCTTTGAAGAAGGCAAAACTTTCACCGACAAAGAACTGCGCGACGCTTTCAAACAAATCGCCGAAGACCGCACTTATTCGCTGAAATCGCATTTTACGAATTCCAGCTTTAACCCGTCGGGCAAAAAACAGGTAACGGCGAAAACCGCCAACCAGCGCAAATATATCGAAGCGATTCAGAAAAATGATTTAACTTTCGGAATCGGTCCGGCGGGAACCGGAAAATCATTTTTGGCGGTCGCGCTCGCCGTCCAAGCCTTATTTTCCAAACAGGTCTCCCGAATTATTCTAACTCGTCCGGCAGTTGAAGCGGGCGAGAAACTCGGCTTTCTGCCCGGAGATTTGCAGGATAAAGTTGATCCTTACTTACGTCCGCTGTATGACGCGCTGTTTGATCTGGTTGATAATGAACGAGTTACGAAGATGCTCGAAAAGCGCATCATCGAAATCGCGCCGCTGGCTTTTATGCGCGGACGTACATTGGCGGATGCTTTCATTATTCTCGACGAAGCACAAAACACGACCGGCGAGCAGATGAAAATGTTTCTGACGCGCATCGGTTTCGGCTCGAAAGCGGTCGTCACCGGCGACGTGACGCAGGTTGATTTGCCGCGCGGACAGCGCAGCGGATTGCGCGAAGCCGAGAGGATTTTGAGCGATCTCGAAGGAATCAAATTTATTCATTTCAACGATAAAGATGTCGTCCGTCACAAACTCGTGCAGATGATCGTTCGCGCCTACGAAGAACATACGGCGAAAGATGAAGAATCACGCGAATTAAAAGATCGTGAAAATCGTTGATATAAAATTTTTTATGGAAGGCGCAATCGAAACGGGCGAAGCCGCCGCTTTGAGCTTAATATATTGACTCATCAAAACACCGACTCAATAAAAACGGTCAAGTAACCATAAAGACAAGTTATCAAACACCGAATAAAGTTTATTTCAAAGAACAGGAGCAAATGCAGAAAGTTGCATTTACTACTTAAATTTAAGAATTTAGAAAAAATATATGAATCCAAAATCGTTGAGTTTGAAAGTTTCAACTTTCTTTTTATTATTTTTGTTGACGTTCGCGCAAATCGTAAATGCGCGTCCAATGCCGCAGTTTCAAAGTCGGCAGGACGATGAAAAAGTTAAAAAACTTCCGCCGGTCAATTATTACCGCAGTCGGGAAGTTGATGTGAAAAATGTTTCGATTGATTTGCGATTTGATTGGGACAAGGAACAAGCCTATGGCAATACGGTTGTAATGCTCGCGCCGTTTGAAGATTTGCAAAAGTTTTATCTGGATGCGGCGGCGATGACGATTAATTCGGTTACGCTGGCGAACGGAACGGCTTTGAAATTTAATTACGATGCAAAAAAAGAGCAGGACAACCTTGAAATTATGCTCGACCGGCAATATAAACGCGGCGAAGATATTAGCGTTAAAATTGATTACCGGACAAGTTACGTCAACAAAGCCGATGCGGACACAGCAATCGGAAGTTTCGGGCGCGGTTTGAGATTTATCAAACCGACGGCGAACGAACCGAACAAACCGCGTCAAATCTGGTCACAGGGCGAAACTGAATTTAACCGATACTGGTTTCCTTCTTACGATTCGCCGAACGATTTTCGCACTTCGGAGTTAAAAGCAACCGTCGAAAAACCATATATGGTTATCTCTAACGGTAAATTGCTTGAGGTCAAAGACAACGGCGATAACACGCGAACTTATCATTGGAAAATGGACACGCCGTATGCAAATTATTTGTCTTCGATTGTTGTCGGTGAATTTACGGAAATAAAAAACGGTGATTATTCTGGCGTTCCGGTTTACGCTTACGGTTATCCGTCTGAAGCCAAAGAAGTTGCCGAAACGACGAAAAGAGTTCCGGCGATGGTTAAATTTTTCTCTGAAAAAACGGGCGTGAAATACGCTTATCCGAAATATTCGCAGACGATGGTCGAAGATTTCGGCGGCGGGATGGAAAACATTTCGGCGACAACGCAAATCGAAGAAATGATTCACGACGAGCGCGAACTGCTTGACGGCGACAGCGACTCCCTGCAATCACACGAACTCGCGCATCAATGGTTCGGCGATTATGTAACGTGCCGCGATTGGAGTCAGATTTGGCTGAATGAATCGTTTGCGACATATTTTCAGGCACTTTGGGACGAAGAATCGAAAGGCAAAGATTATTTTTTGATGAACGATGTCCGCTCAAATCAAAATCAGGTTTTAGCGACGTGGAATCAGGGCAATCGTCGTCCGATTGTGACGAAAAACTATGCCAACAAAGACGCGATGTTCGACAATTACGCATATCCGGGCGGCGGTTCGGTTCTGCATATGTTACGCAAACATCTCGGCGACGAATTGTTTTTCAAATCGCTCAATCGTTATTTGACCGACAACGCGCATCAACCAGTGCAGACAGAACAGCTTCGCATCGCCATCGAGCAGACAACCGGACAATCAATGGATTGGTTTTTCGATCAATGGCTTTACAAAATGGGACATCCGGTTTTTGAAGTTACAAAAAGTTATGATGCGGCGAAAAAGCAATTGACAATGAACGTCAAGCAGACGCAGAAAGTTGATCCGAACAATGAATTTCCGCAGACGGAATTTTTCCGGGCTTACGTTGATGTCGAAATTGACGGAAATGTGCAGAGAGTTATGATCGAACCGAAAGCGGAAAACGTTTTTAATTTCGCTTCGGCAACCGAGCCGAAACTCGTTAATTTCGATTACGAAGGGACTTTGTTGAAAGAAATGACGTTTGATAAGTCGGTTGATGAACTCGTTTATCAAATGAACAATGACAAAGATATTATCGGCAGACGCTGGGCAATCGGCGAATTGTCAAAAGCCGCTAAAAACGCGCAGATTTCCGCCGCCGATAAAAGTAAAATTCTGGCGGCGTTCAGCGCGAAAGTTACAAGCGATCCTTCTTATTTAATTCGTCGCGCCGCCATCGCCGAAGTAAGAGGAATCGTCATTCCGCGTCAAGCAAATCCGCTGGATGAATCGAAAGTAACGATTGATGACGCTGCTTCGCAGTCTTTAATCAAAGCTGCCAAAGACGAAAATTCACTGGTTCGCGCCGATGCTATCGGACTTTTAGGTACGACCAAAGATGCAAAATATGCTGATCTTTATCTTTCGGCAGTTAATGACAGAAGCTATTCCGTCATTGACAATGCGGCAGAAGCGTTGGGTTATACGAAAAACGCGAAGGCTTACGATGCTTTGATTAAATTGGCAAACACGCCTTCGTGGAAAGGACGCATTGCCGCCGCCGGTTTCAAAGGAATTGGTGCTTTAGAAGACAAACGCTCACTGGATTTGTCTTTCAAAACGGTTGCCGACAAAACTCAGCCTGCCAATGTTCGGACGGCGGCATTGGGTGTCATAGCTTCGGCGGGTAAAGGCGACAATCGTGCGTTTCCGCTTATTTTTGAATCATTCAAAACATCACTCGATGCAAATGATTTCAACGGCATTTTCGGCAGTTTGCAGTCAATTGTGAAAATCGCCGATCCGCGCGGTCAGCAAGCCTTCGATCTGCTCAAAGCAAAATTTAAAGACAATCAGCGAATTATGGGTTTTGCAAACTTCTTGGAAACGCAGTTCAAAGCGGCATTGTCAAAATAGTTGACAATATAAAATAAAAAACTCGCAGATAAGAAGCATTTCTTTTTATCTGCGAGTTTTTTTTGCCCGTAAAAATTGGAGGCTTCAGACTTAACCGCAACACAAGCTGAAATTGCTGCCGTTGCTCGATTCCTCGTCTAGCGGAGTTCACAACTCAAACCTTGTGCGGAGCCTGAAGCCATATTTAAAGGATAAAGGCGAAAGGATAAGGGATAAAATTAAGATTTAACTTTGTCCTTTCGCCTTTATCCTTCAGCCTTTAAGATGGCGGAAAGGGTGGGATTCGAACCCACGGAACCCTTTTGAGGTTCACTACATTTCCAATGTAGCCAATTCAACCGCTCTTGCACCTTTCCTAAAACTTGACAAATAACTAAAAAATCATTCCTGACCGACAATCGGCGGCTCGTCCGCTCGCTCGCTCGAAAGCCACGAATAAAAGAAACCGGCGGCGACGGCACCGATAATCGGCGCAATCCAAAATAGCCAAAGCTGAATCAGCGGCGTGCCGCCAACAAAAACCGCTACGCCCGTGCTTCGTGCCGGATTGACCGATGTGTTGGTAATCGGAATCGAAATCAAATGAATCAAAGTCAAACCTAAACCGATTGCAATCGGAGCAAAACCGACCGGAGCGCGTTTGTGGGTCGAACCCAAAATAATTGTCAAAAACGCAAAAGTTAAGACAATTTCGGCGATTAAAGCCGCCATCATTGAGTAACCACCGGGCGAGAACGCTCCGAAACCATTGGTCGCAAACGCGCCTGCTTTAGTTGCGTCAATCACAAAACCCGTTTTTCCGGTGGCGATTAAATAAATAATCGCCGCGCCAACAATTGCGCCGAAAACCTGCGCTACAATATACGGTAGAATATCCGATGCCGGAAATCTCTTGCCAGCCCAAAGTCCGAGCGTTACCGCCGGATTGAAATGTGCGCCCGAAATATGACCGACGGCGTAAGCCATTGTCAAGACGGTCAAACCGAAAGCCAGCGCAACACCTGCAAAACCGATACCGAGTTCGGGAAAAGCCGCCGCAAAAACCGCACTGCCGCAACCTCCGAAAACCAACCAGAGCGTTCCGACAAACTCGGACGCTAATCTTTTAGTCAGTGGCATAAACGAAATCCTCCTTTATATTTTAATAAAAACTAGGGAGTTATTTAGGAAAAACCTTTGATTGCTTTTCAAATACCGCATTTTCAGATTAAAAAATGGCGGAGAGGGTGGGATTCGAACCCACGGTACCCGCAAAGGTACAACAATTTTCGAGACTGCCCGATTCAACCACTCTCGCACCTCTCCAAAAGGCGATAAGGATAAAGTTAAGATTTAATTTTGTCCTTTTGCCTTTTCCCTCTGAAAAAATTTTGCATCAGATTTCGGCATTCGTTTGCCAAAACGCCTGATATTATTTCGATTCTATGATTCAAAGAACTTGTGTCGCAAAGCCTGAAAACGCTCTCGACTGCGCCGAATCTTTCGTCGTGCGCTCCGAATACTAACCGTTTTACACGCGCATTGACGAGTGCGCCGGCGCACATCGCGCAAGGTTCTATCGTCGTATAAACGGTCGTTTCAGTCAACCGATAGTTGCCGATTTTGGCGGCGGCTTCGCGCAAAATCAAAATTTCGGCGTGTGCTGTCGGATCGCAATCGGTAATCATGCGATTCCCGGCGACGGCTAAAAGTTCGCCGTTTTTGTCAATCAAACACGCGCCGATTGGAATTTCACCAAAATTTTGAGCAGCTTCGGCGGCTTCAATAGCTGTTTGCATCCAAACTGCATCTAATTTTGTCGGCATATCGAATTCTAACTTATCAAAAGAGCAAACAAAAAATATATGTTTATGAAATTCATCTGTCAAGCGCGTAAAATCATTTGATCAAAATAGCATATTTTCTTGCATCGAAAGACTGAAAGTGATACATCTTATTTGGAGTTGGCGAAAAAACTCCGGCTCAAACACTCCCAAATACGCTATGAAAAACGAAGTGCGGTTCGACAAGGAATTTGCTGCGAAATCAATTGACGAAGAAATAAAACACGCGAACGGAAACGGTGATTTTTTATCGCTCGCCGAAGAAGTCCGCGCCCGAAGCGATAAACCGAAAAATGTCCCGTCATTGCTTCCGCAAACGCTTGCGCCGGCAGAGTTTAACACCGCTCTCGTACATTTCTATCGCGGCGAAATGCAGCGTTCAAACGTCTGGCGCACGCGGCTCGATACGACGACAAATTGGGCTGTGCTGACGGCGGGCGCGACGCTCTCATTCGTTTTCAGTTCGCCCGACAATCCGCATTTTGCGATTCCGATAAATTCGATTTTAGTGTCAATTTTTCTTTTTATGGAAGCGCGGCGTTACCGTTATTACGAAGTTTGGGCAAATCGTGTGCGTGTTCTGGAAACCGGATATTTCGCGCCGATGCTTTCACACCGGACGATGCCGCCGGATAAAGAATGGGCGGAACATATTTCAGCGGATTTGCTGACACCACATTTTACAATCAGCGAATGGGAAGCCGTCGGGCGGCGTTTGCGAAGCAATTATATTTGGATTTTTGTTTTGCTTGCATTAAGTTGGACGCTAAAAGTTTATCTGCATCCGTTTCCCGCCACAAATATGGAAACATTCATCAACCGCGCACAGGTCGGTTTAGTTCCGGGTTGGTTTGTTATTTTATTCGGCGCGATTTTCAACGCGTTGATATTTTTTGTGGCTTTCGGCACGATGAAACTCAAAGACGCTTCGAGCGAAGTTTTGCCGCTTGAGAGTTTTGAATGGCATCCGCTCACACAAGTTTCGAGTTGGGCTGGAACAAATCTCAGTCGCCGCAACACCATTCGCCGCGCCAAAAAAGCCCGTCATCGTGTCCGCTCGATTCATAAAACTGAAGCATAAAAAGTAAAAAGTAAAAGGTAAAAAGTAAAAATTGAACATTTAAGGCTTTTGAAACTTTGAGATAAGTCTGTTATTTTTTCACAACGAGTAATTTTAAAAAACTGGAGAATAATTTAAATGGCAATCGAATTAGACGAACGCGGAAAGGCATTAGAAAACGAATATTTTCACCGTAGAGAAAAGGAACTGATCGAAAAAATGAAGTCAAAACTGGCTTCCGAACAAACAAAGGATTTGCATTTGAATTGTCCGAAATGCGACGGGAAACTGGTTGAAACCGATTACGAAAATGTGTCGGTTGATGTTTGCGACACTTGTTCGGGCGTGTGGTTTGACGCGGGCGAGCTGGCGCAGGTCGTTGATAAAAACGAAAACAGCGGTTGGCTGAACAGATTTTTCAATTAAATTTCGGGCGAGAGTAAAATGAAAAAGTACATAAATAAAATTGTCTTTGTCTGGCTGTTCCTGTCAGCCTTCGGTTTGACTTTTTTGGTTCAGGCGCAAACTGCCAAACCGCAAGCGGAAGTTTCAAAAACAGCTTTAGAAACTTATAAATTAAACAGCAAACTGATGGCGCGTGAAATGCCGTATCGCGTTATATTGCCGGAAGGTTACGGAAATCCTCAAAATAAAAACGTAACGGCAAAACCGCTGTCTTATCCGGTAATTTATCTTCTTCATGGGTTGACCGGACATTTTGATAATTGGGCGGATAAGTCGAAACTGACGGATTACACGAAAAATTACAATTACATAATCGTAATGCCCGAAGGCGACAACGGTTGGTACACCGACAGCGCGAGTGTCTCGAATGATAAATACGAAAGTTATATCGTTCAGGAATTGATTCCTGAAATTGATAAAAAATACCGGACGATTTCAGACCGGCAGCATCGCGCCATCGCCGGACTTTCGATGGGCGGTTACGGTTCGGTCAAATTCGGTTTGAAATATCCTGAAAAATTTATACTTGTCGGTTCGTTCAGCGGCGCACTGCAAGCGGCTTCGCTGACCGAAAAAATGCTCGGAAACGGCTGGAAGGCGTTGACCGATTCGATTGTCGGCGTGTACGGCGCGGACGATTCGCAGACGCGCAAGGAAAACGATGTTTTTAAAATCGTCCGCGAAATGCCCGCCGAAAAAGCGAAAAATTTGCCGTTTATTTATTTCGACTGCGGCACGGAAGACGGTTTGATTGCGACGAACCGCGAATTTTCGGGTTTGCTATTGGAAAAGAAAATTCCACACGAATTCCGCGAACTTCCGGGCATTCACGATTGGAAATTTTGGAACGCCGAGGTTAAGGAATTTTTGGAAGTCAGCGAAAAATTTATCAAATAATCGGGAGAAACAAATGTTAAAAAAAAATCGCGGCGTGTTTGTTAATTTTTGCCGGACTGAGTGCGGCGGTTTTCGCGCAGAACAAAACAATAGTCAATGATGCGAATGTGAAGAAAATACTGCTCGGCAAACATCTTTTGACTTTGCAGTGGATAAGTTGAGATTATTTCGGCGCGGCAAACGTCGTCAACAAAAACGGCGTTTTCTATTTAAAAGGCGAACAAAAATAGCGCGGCGGCACGGATTACGTAAAACTTGACGGCATAATCACGGAAGTCAATGCGAAAGACTTCAAATTCGACGGCACAGTTGAGATGCAGATGAGTCATATCAACAACGGTGAACCGTGCGAAAGAAAAGGCAAAATGCCTTTTCTCGTAACCGGCAAGCGAAAATACTGGCGTTTGCAGGAAATGGAAAATCCGTGCGACGTAGCGACCGATTACGTTGATATTTATTTTCGTTGAATTTGATTCCAAAAATCAATCTTTGCGAACTTTGCGCCTTTGCGGGAAACAAGAATTTCTCCCGCATAGGCGCAAAGTTCGCAAAGGGAAAATAAAGTTTCTACAATCAAATATAAAATAATAAAAAAATTAAAAATGCTAAATTTTGCCATTGAAACGGCGCGTGAAGCCGGACAGATTTTGCTCGAAAAGTTCGGGCAGAAAATAGATATTTTCAAAAAAGGCGACATTGATCTCGTCACCGAAGCAGATTTGGCTTCGGAGAAATTAATCACCGAAAAAATCCGTTCATATTATCCGAAACATTCGATTCTGGCGGAAGAATCGGGCGAAGCGTTGATTGACGGCGAAGTTGTTTGGAAATGGATAATTGACCCGCTCGACGGCACAACGAATTACGCGCACGGTTATCCGTGCTGGTGCGTAACGCTCGCGCTCGAACAGAACGGCGAAATTGTTGTCGGCATAACTTTTGACCCGACGCGCGACGAACTTTTTGCCGCCGAAAAAGGAAACGGCGCGACGTTGAACGGCAGAAAAATTCGCGTGTCCGACACTGAAAAACTAAGCGATGCGCTGATCGTAACCGGATTTCCTTATAATTTTAAGGAAAAACAGGATTTCGCCGAACATTTGAATAAATTTCTCTACTATTCGCGCGGCGTGCGGCGCGACGGTTCGGCGGCGATTGATATGGCATACACCGCTTGCGGACGTTTTGACGGATTTTGGGAAGAAGGCTTAAATCCGTGGGACGTTGCCGCCGGAGTTTTGTTGATCGAAGAAGCCGGCGGGCGCGTTTCTTATTACGACGGAGCGGAATTCAGCATATACGCTCCGCCGATTTGCGCCAGCAACGGCTTGATTCACACGGAAATGCTCACGATTTTGAAGTAATTTCAGATTCCAAAATCCAGACTAAAAGAAATAGATCGCGGTTAACGGCTCCAATTTGAAATCTGGAATCCGTTACCGAATAAAAGCATTCGGCACGGGTTTGTCGGTGCTTTCACCAAAATTTACGCCGGTGAAACCTGCCGTTGAACGCAATAAATACCACGCGCCGTTTGACGGACGAAACACCGCAACGTCGGATTTTCCGTCGCCGTCAAAATCTGCCGGAACGGGCTTGTCTTCCGCCGTACCGAATTGAACCGCTGAAAATGAATCGCCGCTGCCGCTGTTTAAGCGATACCAAGTGCCGTTTGACGGACGAAAAACCGCGATATCCGTTTTACCGTCGCCGTCAAAATCCGCCGGAGTCGGAATGTCGGTCGGCAAACCGAATTGAACCGCCTTAAAGCCTTGCGAACTTCGCTGCAAATACCAATTTCCGCCGCGATAAACGGCTAAATCGCCGATGCCGTCGCCGTCAAAATCCCCGATTAGCGGTTTGTCGCCGTCTTGACCGAACTGCTGCGCGAAAAATTGGTTGAGCAGACTTTGTATCATATACCAAGTGCCGTTTGACGGGCGATAAACGGCAATATCGGTGCGTCCGTCGCCGTCGTAATCATTCGGCACAGGAACGTCTTCACTCGCGCCGAACTGTATGCCGTAAAATGTGTTGTCGGAACTGCGAATCAAATACCAAGTGCCGTTTGACGGGCGATAAACGGCAATATCGGTTTTAGCGTCGCCGTCATAATCGGCGGGAACAATTTTATCTTCGCCCGCGCCGAATTTTTGTCCGGCGAAACTTCCGCTGCCGCTTAACATTTCATACCAGGTACCGTTTGACGGGCGATAAACGGCGATGTCGCTTTTGCCATCGCCGTCGAAATCAAACTGCGCTCGATTGACGCGCGTAACGGCGACATCGTTTCCGTCGCCGCCGCGATAGGTAATTTTGAAGGCAGTGTTGAGCGCACCTGCCAAAACCGCGCCTTCGGGAGCGTTGAGAAAAGTTCCGTTGATCGCGTCAGTGCCGTCGTTTTTCAAAATCACGAATGTATCGCCGAGCGCGGGACGAAAATCGTTGAACGGAAGCAGAAACAGACGAGCATTGCCGAGCGAAACCGTTCCCGTTACGTTTAGTTGATCGTAATCCGTTCCGGCGTTTGCACCGGCGATTTTGCAGACGTAATTTCCGTTTGCCGTAAAGGTCAAATTATTGTTGATATTCAGGATTCCGGTCGGCGAAGTCAGCGTTCCCGCGCTGATCACGCCCGAAGTTACATTAGTTGTGCCGACTGTTCCGGTTCCGCCGAATCCGCTAAGACCGAATTCCGTTCCGGCGAAAGGTTCGGCATTGACGGTTACGGCACTATTTGGGATGTTCGCGTCAACCACAAAAATTCCGCCGTTGTGCGCTATCGCTCCGCTAAAACCGCCGGAGGCGATCAGCAGCACTCCGCCCAAACCGTTTTTGATTAAACTGCCCGATCCGGTAATGAGTCCGATGCCGAGAAGCCCGTTTCCGTCAAAGGTCAGGGGAAAACTGCCGACTGACAAAACGGCGATTATAGTTATCGAATCCTGCGCGGTAGAAAAAGTTTGAGCCGCTTCCAAACTTATAATCGTATTTATGGCTTGAGTGCCGCTCTTTACCGTTAATCCGTTGGTCAAACGCAAAGCGTTTCCACCGATTGTATAATCTCCGCCTTCGATGGTTATCGAGCGAAAAATAGTCAGCAGAAAAAAATTGTTAGTGTTGGAAAACTGCGCCGCCGCCGCCGGAAAAACCAAATCGTCATTGGCGACGGGCGCAATGTCGCCCACCCAGTTTGCCGCCGTTGTCCAGTTGGCATCCGCACCGCCGCCGTCCCAAGTTTTGACGGCTGCATAATTGTTCGACACACAAAATATAAAAAGAAATGCTAAGAGCAAAAGGGAGTTTTTCATAAAAATTTTTAACCTCGAAATTTTAGTTTTTAGAGAATCATTAAAAATTTTACATAAAAATAATAAAAGAAACAATCAATTTTCGGGTGAATGTCATTCCGCTTTAGAGTCCGTTTAAATTTTAAGTTTTAATGTTGAAAAGCGGGCATCAGTTGGATAGCTTTAGAATTTTAGACCAATAAAATTTTTAGGAGTTACCCGATTAAATGAGTTACGAAACAAATCTAAGTGATGCCCGCTGGCA
>JBBSIE010000050.1:0-27160 GCA_038232235.1 Pyrinomonadales bacterium
ATCGAAGGCTACTACAATCGAATCAGATTACATTCGGGTTTGGGTTACCAAAGCCCGGAACAGTTTGAAAATGAATTAAAGTTGAAAAATAAAATAAGGAGCAGCGAGAGTTTCGTGTCCTGAAAAACTTGACCGTCTCATTTCGACTGGTTTATATGTCGGTGCCGGTTGTAGTTATCTGTTAGTAAAGTTGCGAAATATGTGGGATCAGGAAGCAATTGGCAGTGCTTATGCTTGCGGAGGAGGAGCAGGAGTGTCAACCGTTCCCGGTTATTGGGATGATTTAACAAAATTAGGCGCATCGGTTAGTTTTGGCGATGAAGGATCGTTTTCAACTAATAAAGATGTGGATTTCGAAGCTTTTCATGGAGTGCGAATAAGATATACGACTGCTTCTATCTCGCCAGGTGCCGGTTATAATTGGTCTTACATCTCATTTCCTAAATTAGGTGTAAATTCAGTTCCCGTTGGCGGATGGAGTTTGGGAGAACTTTCAGTGTCTGCAAATGTCAACATCGGGCTTCTATTTCTACATAAAGTTCCTGCTGATTATATCGTGGAACAATACGATATGACTGAGTGGAATGAAAACACCTCGGAGTGGATCACAGAGCATACTCTGCCAGTTTACTTTTCCATAAATTCGTCGGATATAACGCAGGTTGCGGGAGATATAACACTATTTGCCGAGAAAGTAGCAAAAGACATTTTACAAAAATAGTTTGACAGATACTTGTATAATTTTGCCAAAAACCAGATAGAAAAAGGTGTAGAACTTAGTGTGTGAATGACTTCATCGTTTGATTAAAAACGGGTCAAAAAATTGATTCGTCATAAATAAACGAAAAGTAAGATTACTCGGATCCTTCAAATTTAATAATTCTTTTTTCCAAATCACGAATCTTCTTTGCCATATCGCCCAAACGACGAAAAGCGGCAATCGAACGAAGCCAATCCCGATTATCAAATGCCGGAACGCCCGACATAACTTTGCCGTTTTCAACATTGTGCGAAGTAGCGGATTTTGCCGTTAAAACCGCGTCATCGCCGACTCTTAAATGTCCGGCGATGCCGACTTGTCCGGCTAAAATTACGCGCTTGCCGATGACCGAACTGCCCGCAAGTCCGGTTTGTGAACAAACGAGCGCGTCTTCTTCGATTGTACAGGAATGTCCGATTTGCACGAGATTATCAATTTTCGCGCCGCGTTTTATTCGCGTTTCGCCGACTGAAGCGCAGTCAATCGCCGTGTTCGCGCCGATCTCTACGTCGTCTTCCAAGACAACATTTCCGGTCTGCGGAATTTTCAGCCAGCGTTTTTCTTCGTCTTTGGCGTAACCGAAACCGTCTGAACCGACGGTTGAATTGTTATGAATAATACAATTTGCGCCGATTTCGCAGTTTTCACGAATCGAAACGCCCGAATGAATTGTTGTATTAGCACCGATTTTCACGGCTTCGTAAATTGTTACATTCGGATAAATCTTGACATTTTTATCAATCACACAATTTTTTCCGACGACGACATTAGCATTTATTTCGACATTTTTCGCAACCTTCGCCGTTTCTGCAATGATCGCCGACGGATGAACAAATGAAGTGATTTCGGGTTCGGGATTAAACAGACGCAATGCCCGCGTATAAGCCAGATAAGCGTCTTTTGTTTGCAGAACCGCAATGTCTTGACGTTCCAAACTGACGTCTTCATTGAGGAAAATCGCGCCAGCCTTGGTTTCTTTAATCTGCGGCGTATATTTCGGGTTTGCCAGAAACGTAATTTGTCCGCTTTCGGCAATATCGAGTCCCGCCGCACCCGTAATTTCAAAATTTTCGTCGCCCTGCACAATGCGTGAAAAGGTTTTTTCCGCTAGAATTGATAACTTCATAAATTTTTTGAAAAATAATGGAACTTTTAGCAAAAGATTGTGTGATAAAATAAATCAAACTTTCCCGTTTCAAAACAATTTTGATAACTTCGGATTACGAAGAATAAAATTTTGCTAAATTCTGTCCGTGTTACAAATTATCAGATTATACAATTAGAAGCATTATGAGTGAAAAAAATATAACCCAAACTGAAAAGAATTACGCTGTTGACGAGTATCTGAACGTTGAACGAAACAGCGGAAAAAAGAGCGAATATTCAAACGGCAAGGTTTTGACGACAAACAATTCTAACCGAATGCACAACTTAATCGTCAGCAATATTACAATCGCCGTCGGAAGTCGTTTAGGCGGCAACAAAGCCGAGATTTATGTCAGTAATATGCGCGTTCAGGTCAACGCCAACTGCTTTTCTTATCCGAGTATCGTGATTGTCAGCGGCGAACCGAATTTTATTGACAATAAGTATGACGTATTGCTGAATCCGACGGTCGTTGTGGAAATTTATTCGACCGCGACGAGTTTTCACGACAAAACCGAAAAGCTCGAAGCATATTTGGCGGTGAGCAGCATCCGCGAATATTTGCTGGTCAAAGAAGACGAAATGCGCGTTGAACATTATACCAAGCAAAACGCTAAACAATGGATTTACCGCATTTACAATGATAAGGATGAAGTTGTTTCGATTGACGCGCTAAACTGTAAGGTTTCGATGACGGAAATTTACGCTCAAATAAAATTCGGACAGACGCAGGTCAAATCGCAATCTGTCAGTTAAAAAATCTTTCCCCGAAGATAACTTATATCACGAACAAGTCTGGATTTTTCAGAATTTGTTCGTGATTTTTTTATTTGACGAAAACAAATTTTACATCAAATTTATCGGATCAATTTCAACATACAAAACGCGTAGATCGCAAAACTTTTCCTGCGCCTCGTGGAGAGCGAAATCAAGCGTTTCACGCAATTTGGCGCGATTTTTCGCTTTGACCAAAATTTGCAGACGATGTTCGCCCTTTAATCTGGCGAGCGGCGCGGGCGCGGGACCTAAAATGATGCAATTTTTTTCCGTGTTCGCCGATTGCAGACATTCGCGCAAAATCTGCGCGTTGTCGAAAGCGTAATTGTAATTTGAATGTTTTATCAAAATCGAAGCCAGCGCGACGAACGGCGGATAATTGAGTTTTTGGCGGAAATTTATTTCAACCTCATAAAAATCGTCGTAATTCTGCGTTCGTGAATGCTGCAAAGCGTAATGTTCTGGATGATAAGTTTGAATGATGACGCGTCCCTGCAGATTTCCGCGTCCGGCGCGTCCGGCGACTTGTGTGAGAAGCTGAAAAGTTCTCTCGGCGGAACGAAAATCGGGCATTGCGAGTCCGGCATCAACGGAAATCACGCCGACCAAAGTTACGTTTGGAAAATCGTGTCCTTTGGCGAGCATCTGCGTTCCGACGAGCATATCGAGTTTGCCGTCGCTAAATGCCGAGAGCGTTTCTTCGAGTTCGTTTTTCCGCGAAATCGAATCGCGGTCAACTCTGGCGATTCGCAGATTTGAAAATTTGCGTCGCACGATGTCTTCGATTTGTTCCGTGCCTTCGCCGACGAAAAATAAAAATTTACTTTCACACTGCGGACATTTTTTTGGTGTCTTTTCTTTGTGATTGCAGTAATGACAGACGAGCTGCGCCTGTCGTTTGTGATATGTCAAAGTGATGTCGCAGTTGTTGCAGCGAATTGTTTCGCCGCACGTCCGGCACAGAACAAAACTCGAAAACCCGCGCCGGTTTAATAAAATTATTGATTGTTCGCCGCGTTTGTGCGTGTCTTCGATGGCTTCGATCAATTGCGGCGAAAATATCGCGTTTTTTTCCGCTTCGCCGAAAACTTCGCGCATATCAACGAGTTCCGCGCTCGCCATCGGACGATTTCCGATGCGGTTCGGCAAACTCAGATATTCGTATTTTCCGATATTTGAATTGTGAAAAGTTTCAAGTGCGGGCGTTGCCGAGCCGAGAACGACAACCGCTTTTGCAAAATTGGCGCGAACAACCGCCACATCGCGCCCGTTGTAAAAAGGCATTTCGTGCTGCCGATAAGAACCGTCGTGTTCTTCGTCAACGATTATCAAACCGACGTTTTCAAGCGGTGCGAAAACTGCCGAGCGAGTTCCGATGACGATTCGCGCCGCACCGCTGCGAAGTCTGCGCCATTCGTCGAAGCGTTCGCCGGTTGATAAATTTGAATGCAGAATCGCCACTTCATCGCCGAAAACGGCGCGTAATCTTCTCGAAAAAACAGGTGTCAGCGCGATTTCCGGCACAAGCATCAGCGCGGTTTTTCCTTTTTTGAGCGCGGTTTTCATCGCCCGAATATAAATTTCGGTTTTGCCGCTGCCGGTTACGCCGTGCAGCAGAAACGCTTTGTATTGTTCGGTTTGCAGTGCTTTTTCAATTTCTGCCAAAACTTTTTCTTGTTCGGCAGTCAAAGTCAAATTCAGCAAATCGGGAAGTTCGGCATTTTCGAGAGGATCGCGGCGAACTTCCTGTACGAAAAGTTCCAAAATTCCGCGTTTTGCCAGCGTATTGATCGAAGACGCGCCGACATCGGC
This sequence comes from Pyrinomonadales bacterium, assembly GCA_038232235.1. Lineage (GTDB taxonomy): Bacteria > Acidobacteriota > Blastocatellia > Pyrinomonadales > Pyrinomonadaceae. The sequence goes on from JBBSIE010000050.1 coordinate 4,496, forward strand.
TTTTTCAATCAGTTCAGTAAAAATTAATTCGCCGTTTTCTTCGAGCAAAACGTCAATAATTTTTTGCTGCGCTTCCGATAAAGTTTTGTTATTTGATTGATGAAATTCCGGCGGCAAAAGACGAACGGCTTTGCGGCGTTTCGGTTTAACTTGTGTCGTCATTGTGCGGTGAAAAACGCTCGCCAAATCCTGACCGACGAGTTCGCGGACGATTCTTTGAGATTTTGAAACACCGAACTTTTTGCCGAGTTCACGCGCCGGAACTTCGTTATTTTCGCTTAAATATCGCAGAATCTGAACTTTAACGGTTTCGGCGGAAGAAATTTTTATCAACTCATCGCGTCCACGCGCCGTGATCGAAACAATTTGTTCGACATTCGCGTTGATGCCCGCCGGAAGCGACGCTTTTAAGACTTCGCCCCACGAAGAAGCGTAATAATCAGCCGTCCATTGTGTAAGTTTAATAATTTCTTCGGTCAAAAGCGGTTCGGCATCGAGCAGTTCAATCGCTTCTTTGAGCGCGTCTTCTTCGATCTCAAGCTCCGCGCTTAAAGTTTCGTGAAGCGCAACCGCGTAACCCGTAATTTGACGTTTGCCGAACGGCACGAGCAGACGTGCGCCGATTTTGATATTTTCGCGCAAACCTTCGGGCAAAATATATGTAAAAGTCTGCCGCAAAGGAATCGGCAGAGCGACTTCGACGTATTTCGGCTGTGGTTTATCCTTCAAAAAAGTTGTGGCGGCGAAATTCTGCATTTAATCCAAAGGTAATAAAATGATAACCTAAAGAAACTTTTTCCGAAAACGAGAGTCTAATAAAATTATGGATTCACTTCTGCAAAATAAAAACAAAGAAAAAAAAGGCATAAATAAGGTTTTGCTCGTTTCAATGCTCGTCGCCGCGTTTTTGGTTGCGGGCGGCATTTATCTGTGGTCGTTTCAGCCGACAATTGAGGAGCAAAAACAACATCAGCTCGAAGGCGCATATCTCGAAGGCTCGCCGGAATTTGCCGCTTACGATAAACAAATTATTATTACAACCGACCTTAATAAAACGATTGAATCGCCAACCGGACTCGGCACGATTTCGATGATGATTCACGGCGACATTCGCAACAGAGGCGATAAAGTTATCAATGGCTTGCAGGTAAAAGTCAGCGTCGTTGATAAATTTGAAAAACCTTTGCAGGAAAAACTGAAAATGGTCGTGCCGAATCAAGTTGAAAAATTAGGTCCTAATGAAACGATTCACGTTACCGTGCCAATGGACGGTTTCAGCAAGGATGCCGACCGCGCCAACATTCGCTGGAAGGTAACAGCTATTAGATTTGCTGAATAATGATTAGTTGTGAGTGGTGAATGATTAATGATGAAAAGCGAATGGAAATCAAAATTCGGACAGACAATCCGAATCGGTTATTTTTTCAATCTTTAACTCAAAATTTTGCTCAATGCCAAACAGACAAGCGCGACAGCGGCTAAAGATAATATTAAAACTCGCAGAATTTTGGAATTTTTGTTAAGCCAATCAAAAACAATCCCGATTTCAACAATAACCAGTGCAAAGTTTGTAATTGCCAAGAGAAATTCGCTATCGTTCCAATATTGCAGACCTGTAAAGAAAAAGTGGGCGACAAGATATACGTTTACCAAACGCATTATCAAATCTAATATCGGATGGGCGATGATTTTCTTTTTTTCATTTGCCATAAATATTAACCTCGAAGGCACATTGCAAAAAATAGAAAGCGTTCTAAACCGGATTATTAAACTATAACATACGAGACATCATCTTGGCGGATTGACGTGAAAAGTGCAGAATTCTTTTGGTTCTTCGCCTTCTTCAAAAGTTTTCGGATGCGTGTGCGGACAATATTTCGTCGCGCGCATTCCGGTTAAATCGCAAACCATAACTGTAACATTTCGTTGGATTTCGGGCGTTGGCTTGTAATTTTCGACTGACGTTGTTTTTTTGCTTCCTTGATTTTGTTGCGCTTCTTCCCAACTCATAAAAGGCGTTGCCGTCGGAGTCGGCGTAATCGTGGTTTGATTCAATTCACTTTCGGTCAAATATGAATCATCCGTCGTCGGAAGCAGCATTTTGTTCGGCGCAGTTCCGGCAACAAAAAGTTCGATACGACGAAACTCCGGCGGAACTTCCGTTACAAAAATGTTTTTCGTTTCGGGTAATTCAAGCGTCGGCATATTAGGATCGTCGGTTAGCGGTGAAACGCTCTGTTGTGCCTGAACATTTTCGGTTTCAGGAGTTGATAAATCTTTGACGAGTTTGCCGGTGCGCGTGTCAATTTCGGCTTTCTGAATTGTCGTCGGCATTTGCCAATCGCCGTTCCAATCGGGATTTTGACTTAACGCTTCCTTCATGAAATCCGCCCAAATCGGCATTGCCGAATCAGAACCTTTCATTCCAAGGTCGTCGCCGTTGTCGAAACCGACATAAACAACCGTTACGATTTCAGGCGTAAAACCCGCAAACCAACCGTCGCGCGAAGTTCCTGTTTTTCCGGCAAACGCAGTTTTTCCGTTAACATTCTTAAAACCCCAAGCCCGCGCTTCGGCAGCGGTTCCGCGATTTATTACGTCCTTCATAATGTCGTCCATAATGTAAGCGACATCCGCGTGCAGAACATTTTTCTTTTCGGCAACAGGGGCGACAACGGTTTTGCCGTCGCCGGTTGTAACGCGATTTATCGCCATCGGCGCAACCTTGTCGCCGAGATTGGCAAACATCGTGTAAGCCGTCGCCACCTGCAAAGGCGTGGCGACGGCTGTTCCCAAAGCCATCGAAGGATACGCTTTTTCGACTTTCGGCATTCCGGCTTTGGCGGCGAGATTCATCACTTTGCCGATGTTTAATTCCATTCCCAAATCAACCGTGATGACATTTTTGCTTTTGACGAGCGCGTCGCGCAGCGTCATTTCTTGATTGGAAAAATGATCGCCGTAATTGTTCGGCGAATATGAATCATTGCCGAATGTAAAGACTTTTTTCTCGTCTTTAAAAATCGTCGCCGGCGTGATAACCCGCGAATTCGCATCGTAAGCCGTATTCAAAGCAGTCGCATAAACAAACGGTTTAAAAACTGAACCCGGCTGACGTTCCGCGCTCGTCGCCCGATTAAACTGTGTTTCCAGAAAATCGCGTCCGCCGACCATTGCGACAATTTCTCCGGTTTTCGGACGAATCGAAACGAGCGCGGCTTGCAGACTTCCTTTCGGTTTTTTCGGAAAGTATTTGTCCAATCTGTCCAATCTCTTATTGACGATTTCATAAGCGGCTTTCTGCAAATCGGGGTCAATCGTCGTATAAACGCGCAAATGCTGCAATGCTTCCGGGTCGCTGATCACGTTCGGAACTTCGTCAACCGCAAACTGCGAAAAATATGGCATTCCCTGTAAATCTTTTTGACTTGAAATTTTGCGAAGTTCAAGCAGTGTTTTTCTCGCTTCGCTTGCCTGATTTGCCGAAATCGCTTCGGCTTCAACCATCGAATCCAAAACCTGATTGCGTCTTTCGGTAACTTTCTGGGTGTTTTTAAATGGATTATAACGATTCGGACTGCGGATAATTCCGGCGATCATCGCAGATTCGGGCAAAGTTAATTGCGAAACGTCTTTGCCGAAGTAAGCATTTGCCGCTTCGCCGACACCGTAAATCGAAACGCCGTTTAATTGTCCGAGATAAATTTGGTTGGCGTAAAGTGTAAAAATTTCTTCTTTTGACAGGCGCGTTTCCAGAATCAGCGACATATACGCTTCTTTGGCTTTGCGCGTCAGAGTTTGTTCGCGTGTTAGGAAAAGATTTTTTACCAATTGCTGCGTAATTGAAGAACCGCCTTGATTGGCAAGCGGCGAAGCGTCGTCGCCTTCGTATCTGCGCCACGCGGCGCGGGCGATGCCGCGAAAATTTACGCCGTAGTGTTCAAAAAACGCGCGGTCTTCCGTAACAGTAATCGCTTTGACGAGAGCGGGCGGCAAATCGGCAAAGTTGACGGCTTTTCTGCGCCCATCGCCTTCCGCCGCGAGTGAACTTAAAATTTGCGGTTCGAGTTTAACCTGTTTGACTTCTTGATTTGCGTCTTCGTCCGTAATCGAATCAACTTCTTTTCCACCTTTATTAAATTTAACCAAAACAAATGGAAAAATCTTTTTATCATCAATTACAGCCGTTGCGCCCGGTTCGATTTCAATTGAATTATTTTCGATTTTATAACGACTGCGCGAATTGTCCGCCTGTTGATTTTTTTCGATGTAACCGGCGGATTTTAAGTATGCGGTCAAATCTTCGAGTGAAATATCTTCGCCGATTTTTAATGTTTTCGGTGCGGAATAAATTCCGGCGGTGCGCGTAAAAACGTCGCCGCCTTTTAGAAGTAAATCAATTCTGTCGGAATATTCAAACCAAAAGTATGTTAAAGTCAAAAACGCGCATAATAATATAAGTAAAGAACTTAAAGCCGTGATAGGATTAAAAATCAAACGCAGAATTCGCCGAAAACGCGACGGCGGCGGTTGCTTAAACGATTCGACACGCGCTCCGCGTCTTTTATTTAGCCAATATTTCGGCGGCATTGGCGGCTTTCTACTTTTAACTTGTATAGGTTTCGGCATTTTGGGTTTTTAGTATTCAGTTAGTGAGATTTTGGTTTTTGGAAGTTGCCCTGTAAAATTCTACAAGTTTTCTACGTTTGCTGTCCAGTTCTTTTAAATCAAGGTTCAAGGTTTCTGATTTCAACCTTGAACCTTGAACCTGAAACCTTGAACCCAAAGATGAATCTTTTGCCCCAATTTCCAACCGGAACGCGCCGCCGATTACTTTATGCAACTGCTGCTATCGCAGGGATGATTGCGTTTGGCGCAATCGGGTTTCATCTTTTGGAAGGTTTTACGTGGAATGAAAGCATTTATATCGCCGCGCAGACCGTAACAACCGTCGGTTACGGAGATTTAACGCCGCGAACAATGCGCGGACAGCTTTTTGCGACGGTTTTTATGATTGTCGGTGTCGGCACGGTGTTGTTTTCGCTGACGACGCTTGCTCAGGCGATAATTCAGTCGCAGATTCTCGAAGCTCTCGGAGTAAGACGCAAAACTAAAGAAATGGAGAAATTAACCAATCATTACATCGTTTGCGGCGCGGGTCGCGTCGGTCGGCGGATTATTCGCAATCTTCAAAAAGAAAATCTTTCGTTTGTCGTCATTGAAAAAGACAGCAAAAAAATTGTTCAGTTTGACGGCGAAAATATGAATATTTTGATCGCCGACGCGACCAGCGAAGAAGTTTTGAGCAAAGCTGGTGTCGAACGTGCGCATGGTTTGGCGACTTGTCTGGCGGACGACGCAGCGAATGTTTATGTCGTGCTGACGGCGCGGGATATGAATAAAGATTTGCACATCGTGTCGCGGGCGGTTGAAGAACAAGCCGAACCGAAATTGATTCGTGCGGGCGCAAACCGTGTGATTGCGCCAATTATTATCGGCAGTCAAAGTATGGCGCGTGCGCTGCTGAAACCGACGATTGCGGATTTTATGGACTCGATTGTCGCGGAAAATTTCGACCTTGTTTTTGAAGAAGTCGCCGTCAAAAGCAATTCCGAATATATTGACAGGGAATTAAAAGCGACGAATATCAGCGGCGAGTTAAATCTTTTAATCGTCGCCATTCGCCGCAAAGACGGTTTTATGATTTTGCAGCCGTCCGCCGATACGCACATCCGCGAAGGCGATTTGCTGATTGTTATTGGCAAAGCCGAACCGATGCAAAAGCTGATCAAAGCAAGCGGGTGAATTTTTAACGCAAAGGCGCAGAGGCGCAGAGCCGCAAAGTTTTTAAAATTGGTAAAAAATTATTCGTTTTATATCTTGCGCCTTCGCGTCTTTGCGCCTTTGCGTTAAAATATTTCTATGAAAATTCTCGTAACCGGCGGAAGCGGTTTTTTGGGAACGCACATCCGCAAATTTTTTGACGCGGATGATTTTTCGCGGCGTTCTAATCTCGACGTTTTAAATATGCAGGACGCGCAGCTTGTCGAAAGTTATGATGTCGTTATTCATTTGGCGGCAAAACTCGACAAATCTCCCGATTCCGCCGAAGAAGTTTTTCTCACAAATGTCGAAGGCACAATCAATCTGCTGCGTTCGATGCGTAAAAATTCTGTTTTTATATTCGCTTCGACAAAAGATGTCTACGGCAGATTTGCCGACACTTTCGCCGAAGTCCCCGAAACTTGTCAAACGCTTTACAGCGGACAATCTGCGCTCGAATGGTCAAAATTGATCGCCGAGAAATATGTGGATTTCTACGCTCATCAAAAAAACTTTCGCTCGTGCATTTTTCGTCTTTCTACAATTTACGCACCGCTTAGCGAAGGCAGCGAGCCGAATTTTGTGTCGCATTACGCCGACGCGATTAACAAGGGCGAGAGTTTAAGATTGCCCGCAAACGGAACACCGCGCCGCGATTTGCTGGCAGTCGAAGATTTTGCGCGGGCTTGTCAGGCGTTTATTGATTCGGTCATTCGGCACGGACTTTATAATCTCGGCGGCGGCGCGAAAAACGCGCTTTCCCTGCGCGAATTGGTTGCGAAAATGGAGGAAATCTCCGGCTGTCAAGCCGTCATTGATGAAGAAAATCCGCTGCCCGCGCCCGTTCCGATAAATTATGTTTCCGACTTAACACTCGTTCAGCAGGAATTGGATTGGTCTCCGAAAATTAGTTTGCGTGAAGGATTAGAAAAATTGTTTAGTAATTCGTAAAACTGGAATTCGTAATTGGTAATTCGTAATTGAAAAATGAATATCGTCGTCAGAGGCACAAATTGGGTTGGCGACGCGGTGATGACAATTCCCGCGTCGCGGGAACTTCGGCGTATTTTTCCCGATTCAAAAATAACTCTGCACATCAGAAACTGGGCTGAGGGAATTTTTCGGGACGCTGATTTTGTTGATGAAATTCTCACTTTTGAGCCTGAAAAATCCAAATTCAAAACAATCATCAAACAATCGGAAATCTGGCGCGAGAAAAATTTTGATTTAGCCGTGCTTTTTCCAAATTCTTTTGAATCCGCGCTGACGGCAAAACTCGGCAAAGTTCCGGCAAGATTCGGTTACGGCAAAGAAGGCAGAAGTTTTCTTTTAACCGATTCAGTCGAAATCCCTGACTGGAAAAATGAAAAGCACGAGATTTCTTACTATCTGAATTTAATTGCTAAAGTTGAAAATAAGTATTTCGGCACGAAAACGGTTTTAGATAACGAACCGCGCTTTGAACTGAAAGTTTCGCAGGAAAGAAAAACCGAAGCGCGACAAATTTTGACGGAAAACGGCGTTGATTTGTCGAAAAAAATTGTCGCTTTTGTCGCCGGTTCAACAAATTCACGCGCCAAGCGTTGGCAAACGGAAAGTTTCGCCGCGCTTAATGACAAAATTCAAAGTGACTTGAATGCAAATGTAATTTTAATCGGCGCAAAAGATGAAATGGAAGTTTCGCGGGACGTTTTTGAAAAATCTCTGACAAAGCCGGTAATTTTAACAGGAAAAACGAATTTGGCGGAAGCGACGGCAATTTTGAGTATTTGCGATTTATTGATTTCAAACGATACAGGTCCGGCGCACATTTCAGCGGCTTTGGGAACAAAAACGCTGGTAATTTTCGGTCCGACAAACCCGAAAACGACACAGCCTTGGTACTCGGAAATCATTCGCAAAGATGTTGAATGTTCGCCGTGTATGCTGCGCGATTGTCCGATTGACCACCGCTGTATGACGCGAATTTCGCCGCAGGAAGTTTTTGAAAAATCAGTCGTTTTGATTAAAACAAAAACTGCAACTGAAAACTAACCGCAGATGGACGCGGATAAACGCAAATAAAAAGAAAAAATAAATCTGCGTTTATCCGCGTCCATCTGCGGTTAAAAATATTTATTCTCGCTATTTTGCGCTGATTATTTGTGCGGGCGAGTTTGCGAATCTTTGGATTACGCTATCGCTGAAAATACCGAAATAAAAAACGCCTAAAACAGTAATTATCAAAACTGCGGCAAGCGAGGTTGGAATTCGCGGCGCAAGCCACTCGGTTGTGCGTTCGCGGAAGAACATCACCACGATAAAACGCAGATAATAGTAAGCGGAAATCGCTGTGTTGATAACTGCGACGACAACCAAAACTGTCAGCAAAATATTTCCGGCTTCGAGCGCGGGGCGAAAAACCAAAACTTTGCCCATAAAGCCCGCTGTTAAAGGCAAACCGAGCAGGGAAAGCATAAACAGCGAAAGCGAAAAGGCGAGAACAGGCGATTTGAAACCGATGCCGTTATAATCTTCAAATTCGGTTCTGCGGTCGTTTTTCTGGGCGATTAACGTAACAATCGCCAGTGCGCCGAGATTTGTAACAGCGTAAGTCAGCATATAAAAAGCAACCGCCGCGATTGCCGTATCGCGTCCTAAAGTGGTTGTCGCCATTCCCGCGCCGATAAATCCGACCAGCGCGTAACCGGCGTGCGCGATTGACGAATATGCCAACATTCGTTTGACATTGTTCTGCACAATTGCCGCGAAATTTCCGACGGTCATTGTCAACATCGCCATCACACTTAAAGCCGTAATCCACGATTCGTGCAGAAGCACTGAAGCCTGAACGCCCGCGATCAGCGGAAAACCAATGACGAAAACGCGTATAAACGAAGCAAATGCCGCCGCTTTGGGTCCGGCAGACATAAACGCCATAACCGGAGTCGGTGCGCCTTCATAAACGTCCGGTGTCCAGATGTGAAACGGAACACTGGCGATTTTAAAGCCGAAACCGATGACGAGCATCGCGCCGCCGATTAAAAGCAGAGCAGGGAAGTTGGGATCGGCAAGCAAAACGGCGATTTCCGTGATGTTAGTCGAACCCGTCGCGCCGTAAATTAAAGCCATTCCGTAAAGCAAAAAGCCGGTTGCAAACGAGCCGAGAATAAAATATTTCATCGCCGATTCGTTTGAACGCAAATCAGATTTTCTAAGTCCCGCCATTACATACGTCGCAATCGAAAGCGTTTCGAGTCCGAGAAAAATAATCACAAGATCGTTTCCCGAAGCCATAAACATCATTCCAACGGTCGCAAACATCAAAAGTGAGTGATATTCGCCGACAGGAATATTTTCGCGGTCAAGCCAAACTGATGAAATTAAAATAGTTATCGCCGTTACGAACAAAAAGACAAACGAAAAACTGACGCGCAAACCATCGTTGACGACCATTCCGTTCCAAGCCGACGAATAAGACGGATCGCTCCAACTTAAACCGAGCAAAATTGCCGAAAAGATGATTCCGATGAGAGAAACCGCGCCTGAAACATAGCGTTGTTTCGGAACAAAACTGTCAAATAACATCACGAGCGTTCCGGCAATTGCCAGAATCATTTCGGGCGCAACCGCCAGAACATTGGTGTTCGGATTTGTTAATTCTACTAAAAATACTGTGTTCATTTCAATTCTTTAACTATAATTGTCTGCGCCGGATTTGCTTCCGCCTTTTCAAAACTGCCGCCTTTTTGTTTGCCGATAATTCTATCGCGCACAGCCAAAACGCTGTCTTTCGAGGTGTCTAAAAACGGTTTCGGATAAACGCCCATAAAAACCATTAAAAAGATGAGCGGCGCGATCAAACCGAGTTCGCGCCAGTTCAAATCTTTCAAAGTTTTGTTTTTCGGATTTGTAATTTTCCCGAAAAATACGCGCTGCACCATCCATAACAAATAAACTGCGGCGAAAATCACGCCTGTGCCGGCAAACATCGTCGCCACGTAATTCCAGTTCCAGTTTAATAATGTGATGCTGTCGAGCGCGTGTGATGTCCACATTCCGATCATAATCAGGAATTCGCCGACGAATCCGTTTAAAAACGGCAAACCGATTGATGCCATCGTTGTTATAACGAAAATCGTCGCGTAAATCGGCATCACGTTGGCAATTCCGCCAAAATCGGTAATTGCCCGCGTATGTCGTCTTTCATAAATAAATCCAACGAGCAAAAACAACGCGCCCGTTGCAATTCCGTGATTGAGCATTTGATACAACGCGCCCTGCATTCCCATTTCGGTGAACGAAAAAATCCCTAAAATGACAAAACCCATATGCGCGACGGACGAATAAGCGACCAATCTTTTGACATCGGGTTGAACCATTGCGACGAGTGCGCCGTAAATAATGCCGATAATAGCCAGAATTATAAACAACCAAGCCAATTCTCTCGACGCTTCGGGAAATAAAACGAGATTAAAACGCATCAAGCCGTAAGTTCCCATTTTCAAAAGCACGGCGGCGAGAATAATCGAACCCGCCGTCGGTGCTTCGGTGTGCGCGTCTGGCAGCCAAGTGTGAAACGGAAAAAGCGGAACTTTTATTGAAAATGCCAGCGCAAATGCGCCAAATAAAAGCAATCCGGTTTCTTTTGAAAAAACTAGCGTTCCGACTTTTAGCGAATTAACGAGTGTTACATAATCAAAAGTTCCAACGCCCGTCGCTTCAAAGTGCAAATAGTACAGTGCAATGATCGCCACGAGCATCAGTAAACTTCCCAAAGCCGTATAAACAAAAAACTTAACTGCCGCATAAATCCGATTTTCGCCGCCCCAAATTCCGATCAAAAAGAACATCGGCACGAGCGAAGCCTCGAAAAACAAGTAAAACACGAGCAAATCAAGCGACATAAACACGCCAAGCATCGCGCTTTCTAAAAGTAAAAGAAAAACATAAAACGCCGCTTTGTTTTTTTCCACCGCGTGCCACGTCGAAAGCACGGCAATCGGCATAATAAACGTCGTCAAAATCACGAGCCAAAGACTCAAACCGTCAACGCCGATGTGATAATTGGTGTTGATCGCCTTTATCCAAGGAATATTTTTCTCAAAATAAAAACCGCTCGCCGAAAGCGTTTTTGAGCCGAGAAGCAAAAATGAAATCAGGAAATTTACGATTGTAAAACCAAGCGTAATCCACTTCAAACTACTTTCCTGCTTCCAAAAAAGCGCGTATCCGAGCGTTGCCAATGCACCGAAAACGGGCAGTAAAATTAAAATTGTTAAAAGATTTTCGGTTATGAAACCCATTTTAGTTAGTAAATAGAAAAATTATATTCAACCGTTTGATAAGTTGAAACCAGCTTTCCGTCATTTTCAGCCGGAAGAAATTGTATTTGTTCAGCCGCTTTTATCGCTACTTTAGTTAATTCGCTTCCCGGACTTGAAAGAACCTCAGTCTTCGTTACTTTCCCGGACGAAGAAAACAAAACTTTCAGCTTGACCGTGCCGGATGATTGGGAACGCCGCGCCGCCGGACTGAATTTTGCGCGGGGTTTGTAAAGATAAATTACTTTTCTGTCCGGTTGACCTAGAAACGGCTGTGAATCATCGAGTCGTTCAGGTAAATTTTCAATAATTTCCGGTAAAACAGTCGAAGAATTTGCTTTGACATCCGCATTTGAATTTGGCGCGGCAAATTGTTCTTTGTTAGCCAGCCGAACCGATTCAAAAAAATTTTGGACAATTGGATTATTTTCGCTGCGTGAAACGGCTTGCGAAACATAAAGACGATTCTTAAAGGCAAAATATTGTGTTTCCCAAATAAATTCAGGTGTTTTCTCAATGTATGATTTGATTTGAAAATTATTTACGATTTCGTCTTTGATTAATTCTCCTTTCTGCCTTTCGGACTGCACGGTTAAAATGTCTTTTGCGTCGCCTTCGTAGAATTCTACCATCAAGACAACGCCGTTGATATAACGCGCCAAAGTGCGGCGGCTTTCAACTTGTACCTTTTTGCCGTCTTTGGTCATCGTGAAATAATTTCCGTCGGCAAACGCCTGAAAACCTTCGGGAATCTGAAAATAGAATTCGTCGTTTTTTCCGCTGATGACTTGCCATTGAACTTTCTTCTCAGTCGTTTGTGAAAATACGGCAAACGACGGCGCAAGAAATATCAAATTCAGGCACACAAACTTCAATGCAAATTTTGATAGAAATTTCATAACTTAACCTCGTCAAGAAAACTCCATTGTTTAAACAATCAGTTTGAAGCCGTAATAAATAAAATATCCGATGACAATCAATGCGCCAAACAGCATAAATGCGGCGTAAGAGCGCACAAATCCGACTTGAACTTGGCGAACGACTCCGCCGAGCGCGGTAATTGAATGTCCTATGCCGTTGACGATGCCGTCAATTACGCCGACATCAAAGCCTTTCCACAAACCGCTGCGCGATAGATTTGTAATCGGATCAACAATATAACCGTTGTAAAATTCGTCAAGTCGCCACTTTTCCAGCAAAATTCTCGGCATTTGTTTGAGCGGTTCTTTTTTGAAAATCACCCAACCGATGCCGATGCCGAGCGCGGCTAATAAAACCGACAAACCCGCCAATAATCTTTCCGTTCGTAATTCTTCCGGCGAATGTTCTGCGTGTTCTAATTCATTTGTTTTTATACCAATTCCGTGTTGAGGAGATTTTTCGATAGTCTGTTTAGCTTCTTCAAAAGAAATTTCCCCATGTTCAGAAGTTTTTGCGGAGCGTTCGCCTTTTTTAGCAATTATTGGTTCGAGCGTTTGTTCAAAATAATTCGGAATCGCTCCGCCGCTCAATGCGTATGGAACGCCGACCAAACCGCCAAAAGTGGAAAGAACGGCTAAAACAATCAGCGGAACGGTCATTGTCCAAGCCGATTCGTGCGGATGAAAATCGTGCGGCAAGGCGTGATGTTCTTCGTCGTGGTCGTCATCGTCCGCCGCGTCTGCGTCGTGATGCGCTTGAGCGTGCGGATCGCCGTGCGGTTCTTTCGCGTCGTGCGCGTCGCCGACGGCAAAAGCGGTTTCTTCGGCGCGTGAAGGTTCAGTCGGATTTACGACGACGGGCAATCCTTCGTGGAATCTTTCCGCGCCCCAAAATGTCATTACCATCATTCGGGTCATATAAACCGCCGTCAAAACCGCCGTCAGCAAACCAACGCCCCACAAAATAAAACTCCAATTGCCGATTCCCGCCGCCGCGAAGGTGCGGTAAAGAATTTCGTCCTTCGAGAAAAATCCGGCAAAAACCGGAATCCCGGAAATCGCCAGCCAACCCGTCATCATCGTGATAAACGTAATCGGCATATATTTTTTCAAATTGCCCATCAAGCGCATATCCTGTTCGTGGTGCATTCCGTGAATGACCGAACCCGAACCCAAAAATAGTAAGGCTTTGAAAAATGCGTGCGTCATCACGTGAAAAATCGCCGCGCCGAACGCGCCGACACCGCAGGCGAGAAACATATAACCCAATTGCGAAACCGTCGAATAAGCGAGAACCTTTTTAATATCGTTTTGCGCGATGGCAATCGTTGCGGCAAAAATCGCCGTCGCACAGCCGATAATCGCCACAATAAACATCGCCGTCGGTGCGTTTTGATAAATCGCGTTACAGCGCACGACCATATAAACGCCCGCTGTTACCATCGTCGCCGCGTGAATCAGCGCGGAAACCGGAGTCGGACCAGCCATCGCGTCCGGCAGCCACGTTAGAAGCGGAATCTGCGCCGATTTTCCCGTCGCGCCAATAAATAAAAGAACTGCAATCGAAGTGATTCCACCCGCCGCAATCGCGCCGAGTGTGAATGGTTCTTGCGCCATGTTTGCGATTAGACCGAGCGAACTGTTGACCGTTTCGCCGCCGACAACTTTGTCATAAAACGAAATCGAGCCGGTCAATGTGAAAATCAAAAACATTCCCATCAACACGCCCCAATCGCCGATTCTGTTCATCACAAACGCCTTTTTCGCCGCTTTCCGCGCTTCGTCGCGTTTGATGTAATAACCTATCAGCAAATAAGAACAAAGCCCGACACCTTCCCAACCGACAAACATCAGCAGAAAATTATCCGCCAAAACGAGCGTCAGCATCGAGAACATAAACAGATTCAAATACGCAAAAAAGCGATAAAAACCTTTATCGCCGTGCATATAACCCGTCGCAAAAATGTGAATCAACAAAGCGACAAACGTAATAAAACAAGCGTAAATCGCGCTCAGACGATCCATTCCCAAACCGAAATCGGCGCGGAAATTTCCAACCTGCACCCACGTCCAAAGCTGATCGAGAACCGGCTTGCCTTCGGGCGCAAACAACGCACCGACATGCGTTGTGCCGATGCCGAATGCAATTATAAACGCGACAACGGTTGAGATACCAACCGCCGTGCAAGCCACTACGCCGCTAAAAAGTTCGCTGTTCATCCGCTTGCCGAACAGCCAATTTATCACCGCACCGACGAGCGGCGCGAAAATTATTAGACTTAAAAAGTTGTTTTCAGTCATTGTTTATTAAAAATACAAAAATTTCACTATTTTCAAATTTTACGTTTGATGTGTAATATCGAACAGCCAACAATATTTATCTCTACCTTGGTATTTTTTTTGTTTCACAACCGCAAGCATAAAATTTGTCTTTAGAGTCAGGAGAACGCCATAAAATCACCTCAGAAAAAGAAATTCCATTTATATTTCCATTCCATCTTACGTTTTCAGGAAAAACTTCTGTTGGATTCTTTCCATTTAATTCAAAACCGCATCTCCGTGCAAACTCTTCCGGTTCTGTCTGTTGTTCTGGAAAATAAGCATATAGAAAGACTGATTTTCCTTGATAGTAATCTACTCTTATAGTGTAATCATCAACTTTGACTGCACTCCCGCCTAAAGTCGGTAAATTATAAACCCTTCCTTCACCAATTTTAGGATTAGCATCAGAGTAACCTTTATATATCGGATAAACCTCTTTCGGTTTTCCAATAATCTTTTCAACCTCCTGCGGTGGTTTATTAATTAGTGCGGGAAGATTTACTAAAATAGGCTTTGGCTCAGTTTCTACTGAAGTGGTTTTACAACCGAATACGAAAAAGGTGAAGCAAGAAAATAAGATAATTAAATTTACAATGTTTGTGTTGATTTTCAGAGTTGTATTTGATTTACGTGCTTTCATGATTGATTGTTATTGCTTTCTCTATATTTCTCTATATTTCAAATATATTTTTTCGAAACATAAATTTTTACTTAAAATTCAAAAAATTAAATCTTCATCTTCTTCTTCAATTTGGAAATCCTGACTTTCAATTTCCGACCAAGTTTTCATAACCGCTTCGCTGACATTTTTCTCTTTCAAAACAGCCGAAACTTTTTCCTTTAACTCAGGAAATCGCAAAAGCAACATTCCCAAATCTCTATAATCAGTTCCCGCTTTCGGCTTTCCTTTGCGCGAATGATATGAAATTATCTTGCTTGTAATCAATTCAACCGGCGATAAAACCAAAATATCTTCAATCTTTTCAGTTGCGGGAAGTTCTGTAACCATTCGTAAATCAACTAAATGACGATTTCCTTCACTTCTAATTTGGTAAATCCGAAAACCTTTACCGTCAGCGACTTCTCTGATTCTAAGGGCGATATG
This sequence comes from Pyrinomonadales bacterium, assembly GCA_038232235.1. Classification (GTDB taxonomy): domain Bacteria; phylum Acidobacteriota; class Blastocatellia; order Pyrinomonadales; family Pyrinomonadaceae. The sequence goes on from JBBSIE010000050.1 coordinate 19,969, forward strand.
AAACTTTTCGCTCAAAAAGTCCCGCAGTTCTTCGGCTAATCTATCAGCTCGAAATGAAAGCAAGTCAACATCCTGCGTCATTCGCGGTTCACTGACATAAGCATTAACGGCTTGCGCTCCGAACAAAACGACATCTTCACGCCCTTGCAGAAATTCGAGAATTGCTTTTTGAATTTTCGATAACGGCAAAGTTTCGCGCATCGCAAACTCCTGAAATGTCAAAATATCGGCATTTATCATTCGAAATCATTAACTAATCCATTCAACTTTAATTTCATCGGATAAAACCCCGGAATTCGCGCTTCCCAGATAAATTATTCTGGTTTTTATCTTTCCATCAGCGTCTTCGACTGTAATCCGATATTTAACGTATGTTTTCGCGCCGCGTCTGCCAAGTGGACCATCTCCGAAATTTGCGTTTTGCTTTTCAATCAGTCTATAATTTTTTCCCGTCGTCCAATTTTCCAACATTCTGTCGGCTTTTGAAAACTGCCAGCGAACCATCCAAATTGCGAACATTAAAAATACGCCGAACAACAAAACAAGTAAGAAAATAAATAATATATTTTCGCATTTAAAGAGTTACCATTAAAAAAACCACAAAACGGTTTATCAGTTCTTCAAAATACTCGCATCGTCAACGTCAATTGATTCACGGTTGCGGAAAAATGCGATGATAATGCCGAGTCCGACCGCTGCTTCCGCCGCCGCAACTGACATCACCATAAAAACGAAAAGCTGTCCCGTAACGTCGGCATAATAACGCGAAAAAGCGACGAATGTTAAGTTCACGGCATTGAGCATCAGTTCGATACACATAAACATTCCGAGCGCGTTGCGCTTGAAAATTACGCCAACCGTGCCGATGGTGAATAAAATTCCTGAAAGTGCTAAATATGTGGCTAAACTCGGTTCCATTTCTTTTAAGTCCAAAGTCAAAAATCCAAAATTGGGATTCAGCAAATCAAAATAGATCGAAAGTCTAAATCATTGCCTTGTCGTCTTCGCGGCGTTTTTCCATTTCATTGTCAACGACGAGTTCGAGATGTGTCTGCTGAAAACGACGCGCTAGAATTACCGCGCCGACGACTGCCATTAGCAACAGAATTCCGACAATTTCCACCGGCAAAAGATATTCCGTATACATTGCCGAACCGATGCTCAAGGTTTTTCCGACGGTTTCACCTGTGTTGACGGTTTGTTTAGGCGCACGCATTACGGCATAGAAAATAAAAAAGGTCTGCGCCAGCAATATCAAACCGAAAACGCCGCCGACCGGATATAAATATCGCAGACGATTAAGCGGTCTGTCTTCGTCCAAATTTAGAAGCATAATGACGAAAACGACCAAAACCATAATCGCGCCGGCGTAAATCAAAATCTGCACGGCGGCGATAAACGGCGCGGCTAGCGTTACATAAATACACGCCAGCGAAATCAACACGCCGACCAAAGAAATCGCGCTGTAAAGCGGATTTTTATGATAGACGAGCGAAATCGCACTAGCAACTGCAAGTCCGGCGAACAGAAAAAATACAGCGGTTGTAAACATTTCTTAAAAGAATAAAAGTGAAGGAAAAAGGATAAATAAATCCCACTTGCTTCAACGGTTCAAAAAATAAACAATAATAATCGTAAAAATTACATTTGCCAATGCGAGCGGCAGCAAAAATTTCCAGCCGAAGTTCATCAATTGGTCAAAACGAAAACGCGGCAGCGTTCCGCGCACCCAAATATAGAAAAACAAGAAGAAGAAAATTTTTGCCAGAAATCCTAAAAAGCTGAAAATTGCATAACCGACTGAACCGACGGCAAAAATATAACTCAAACCCGGAATATACCAACCGCCCAAAAACAGCGTAACAATCATCACGGAAACGGTGAACATATTCACATATTCCGCCATAAAAAAGAGCGCGAATTTGAGCGCGGAATATTCCGTGTGAAAACCGGCGACGAGTTCGGTTTCGGCTTCCGGCAAATCGAACGGAACGCGGTTTGTTTCGGCAAACGCGGCAATCAAAAAGACGATAAAACCGATAAACTGCGGAATGATAAACCATCTAAACGGCGATCCCATTTGTGCATAAACTATACCGTTCAAATCCAGCGAACCGGCAAGCATCACAACACCGATGACCGACGCGCCCATCGCCAATTCATAAGAAATCATCTGCGCCGACGAGCGAAGTCCGCCCATCAACGAATATTTGTTATTCGACGACCAACCGGCAAGCGCGATTCCGTAGACTCCGACTGAAGTTATTCCCAAAACAAATAAAACACCGACATCAATTTGCCCGATTGTCAAAGGAATTTGTCTGATTCCGTCGCCCAAATTGTATGGCAGGAAACTCAAATCAGCCAGAATCGGCGGACCGAACGGATAAACAACCATCGGAATCAAAGCGCAGGTAACGGCGACAATCGGCGCGAGATAATAGACGAATTTCGTTGATTTGTCGGGAACAATATCTTCTTTGAAGATAAATTTCAGCAGATCGGCAAACGGCTGCATCATTCCCCAAGGTCCGACACGGTTCGGTCCGATGCGCCCTTGAATGTAACCTAAGACTTTGCGTTCCGCCAGAACCGTGTATGCGACAATAATCATCACTACACCAAACGCGACCGTTGCCGCACCAAACAGCACGACAATCGGAAAAATCATTTTCAAAATATCTTCCATAACAAAACTTTAATTATCAATACTTAAATTTTCTCGGTCAAGCGCACCGACGGCGGCGGCTTCCGCCAATTCCGAAACTCGCGGTGTGCCGTCTAACTTAAACTGCACGAGCGGCGAAACGAGCAGATTTTCAGGCTTCGGATTGCCGTGCGCGAGCAGATGAAACTGCGCTGTTTTTCTTGTCATCGTCGTCAATCTAAACAACTTATGCCCGACGCGCGGCGTTTCCGTGTTTTTGTCTGATTCATCGGAAAGTCTTTCGATATTTGATTTTAACGCATCAATTTCCGCCGTCAATTCGCGCTTTGCAAAAGTTTCGTGTTTGACCTGAGCCGGCTTCGATTCGTCTTTCAAATGCGGATAACGCAGACCTTCGTAACCCTTAACTGAATCGGCAATCGCTTTGAAAACGGCGGTGGCGGCGAAATTGTAACCGAAATCAACGCCTAATTCTCCGGCAATCATCGAAGTTATCCACCAATCGGCTTTTGATTGATTAGTGGGTTCGATTGTCTGCCGGACGCGCTGAACAAATCCGGTATTGTTGGTGAAAGTGCCGTCAACTTCGGCAAAACTCGCCGCCGGTAAAACGACATCGGCATATTCGGTCGTCGCCGATTCAAAAAGTTCCTGCACGACGACAAAATCTTTATTCGCTAACAGTTTAGCGTTTTCTTCCGACAAACTTCCGCCGATTAAAAGCGATTTGGAATTTTTCAAAACTTCTTCAAGCGATTTTTTGCCCGCCATCATATCATTCGCGCCGACGGAATTATTGTAAAGCGGCAGCGGATGAAGCAAAACTTTTCGATTTTCCGAAGCAAAATTCCCAGCCGCATTTGCCAAAACCGCCTGCGCTTCGAGCGATAAATCACCGCCGAACATAATGACAAAATCGCCGTCGGTTTCGCCGATTGTTTTTAATAAATCGTCAAATTCCTTTTGTTCAATGCCGAGTTTCTTGACCGAATTTTCGTCCGCTTTGTCAGCAAACGCCAATGCGAAAGCGTCGTAAGAACTTTTATTGACGTGAATAAACTGTGTCGCGTTCTGCGTCAGCCGAATCGGCGTGTCGTTGACAATGATTAATTTCGCGCCGTCGTTGCGAACTGCCTGGCGCATTTGTTTCGCTGTAAATGTCTGTTCTTCTTCGGGTTCGCTGCCGATTAGAAGAATCGTTTTCGCGTAACGAATATCTTTGTGCGTCGCCAGCGGAACGCTCAAATTATCAAAAAACGGCGCGAGATCGTAAGCGTCGGAAACTGCGAAATAATTTGTTTTTGAAACTTCGGTCGCAAATTTTTTCAGCGTGAAAATCGCTTCATTCGTCAGACGCGAAGACGCGATTACGCCGACATTTCCGACTTCTTGAAATTTGTTAGCGACAAAATGAATCGCCTCGTCCCACGTCGCCGGAATCAATTTTCCGCCTTTATTATAGCGAATAAGCGGCGTTTTGATGCGATCCGGGTGATTGATAAATCCGTGTGCAAAACGCGCTTTGACATCTAAAAATTCGCCGTTCAAACCGTTGACATAACGATCACGCGCCACAATTCGGTGAACAAGTCCGCCGCGCGAACCAATCGAAATCTGCATTCCGTCCGAACCGTAAACGTCGGTTGTAATTGTTTGATCAAGTTCCCAAGGGCGCGTTTCGTGGCGATAAGTTCCGTCCAAAAGCGTTCCGGTCGGACAGACTTCGATGCAGTTGCCGCATTCCGAACAGTTAAGCCAGCCGCCGTAAGTTCCGATCACCGTATTCGCGCCGCGATTTCCGGCTTCGATGGCATCTTCGCCCATCCATTCGTCGCAAACTCTCGTGCAGCGTTTGCACAAAATACACCGCTGCGGATCGTTGGCGACAATCGGCGACAGATATTTTTCCGGCGCGGGAGTTTTATTTTCCGTAAAACGCTCTTCGACATCGCCCCAATCGAAAATTACTTCCTGAAGTTCGCATTCGCCGCCGCGATCACAGACCGGACAATCAAGCGGATGATTCGCCAGCAGAAATTCACCCATCGCCCGCTGTGCCTTTTCGATTTCGTCGCTCTGCGTTGTTACAATCATCCCGTCCGTGCAGGTAATCGTGCAGGAAGTTTGCAGTTTCGGCATTTTTTCAATGCGAACCAGACACATCCGGCAAGACGCTTGCAGCGCGAGGTCTTTGTAATAACAAAATGACGGAATCCCAAAGCCCTTTTCGTGGCAAACGTCAATTAAACGCGCGCCTTTTTCGACTTCAAATTCTTGTTCGTTAATTTTAACTTTGATAAGTTCTGACATTTAATCTCTTGTAAAAATCGCTAAATTATTTGTTGTCTTTATTTTCAGAGTTGTTTTCCGTATCTTTCGATTTTTTGTTTTTACTTTTCGGACGAGTTTTGCCGTAACTTCCTGCAAAAATTTTCCCGCGTTTTGATTTTTTATCACCTTTGCCCATTTTTCCCCCTCCTTTTATAAAATTTTACTTTATCAATTATACTTTCGTTTCGATTTTAACCTTTCCATAACAATTTGTCTTGAGCGTTTGAGCTTTAAATTTTTCAAAATTCATCGAAAAAACGCCGCGCTTGAAGAAGCGCAGGTGCAACAGCCGTAATGTGATTCAAATTTCTATCTCTAATTATAAACCGATTTAGTGTGTCGCTGCCGACTCCGCGATTTCGCATTGTTCGGAAGGCTTTATCCGTATTATCGGAATCAACGATTTTGTCATCTTCCAAATTGACGAGCAGCAACGGCGTACGCGGCGACCAATCATAAACGTCATTGTTTTTTAACCCTTTGATGAGCGGATCGCGCACATCGGATTTTTGCAGAGCCTCGAAGAAACGATTTGTCAGAACATTTTCAAGCGAATTTTTCGCTCGCATCAAAGTCGCCGCCAAAGCCAATCTTTTGATAATATCTTCATCCGAACGATTCGTTTTATAGGCTTGTGAAACGGTTAGAGCCATTGACGGTTTGAAATAATCGGTTAATTTTACGCCATTATTTTTGTGAAACGATTGAACGATGTATGACAAAAGATACAGCCGCGTAACAAATCCCGCCTGATCTATTGGCGAAGCGAGCAGCCATTTGCGCGTCGCGCCCGACAAGTCATACGAGCCGGACAACGGCGCCGCGGCGGTTACCACGTATTGCTTTCCAGACTTATTTTCTAACTCTTTCACCGTCCACATCGCCACCGCGCCGCCTTCGGAATATCCTGTGATAAAAAGGCGCGAGTCGAGCGCGACTCCGTTTCGAGCGGCAATTGTTCGCGCCGGTTCGATCAAATCAATCGCCGAACGGCTGTTAATCGCGCCGAGCGGAAACGGATGAAAGCCTTTATCTTCACCCAAACCCAAATAATCCGGCATCGCCACCGCATAACCGCCAGAGGCAAATGCCAAAGCCGCCATTTCTGTTTCTGATGAATTCGCCTTTCCACTCCAACGCGACGGCGAAAGTTCACGATCAGCGGTTGTGCCGTGATTAAAAATAACCAATCCTTTCGGCGCGTCTTTATTTGGCAGAGCAACCAAACCCGTCAAAATTACGGACGCGCCCTTCTCATTTTGAGAATGATAACTGACTTTGTATAAGTCAATCGCTTTCGCTGCCGACGGAAGTGCCGATGCGCCGAAAACCGCCTTCATTCGCTGATTTATCTGATTAGCCGACAGCGTTCCGTTAAACTTTGAACTGACGAAATTAACGGCATTTGCAATCGGTAATTTATTGCTTTGCGCTGAAATTGATTCGGCAAATACCGTTACAGAAGCCAGCAAAAAAAAGAATGCCGAAACGCGAAAAATTTTATAACTTACAAATTTACTCAATCCAATTGTCTCCAATAAATGCAAGGACTTAGGTTGATCTAAGCCTTCCCAGAATAAAGGGTTTTTTAACAGCATTTACTTTGTAACTTCCGAACCCGACGCAGGCACAAATTCAATTTCGACTCCATTACCGGGATCATTTATTTTGATGTTAAATTCATCTTCATTAAGTTTTAGAATGTCCACTTTATAAGGAATTGAATCTTCCGTCACAGTTAAATTTCCGTCCTTGTTTGCCCAAGAGCCAAAAGCCGGTTTGCCGTTTGGCGATGTTATAACTAATGTTCCGTCAGACATAAACACATAAAGTTGTCCGGCGGCAAAGCTGTTCGATTTATTAACCTTCCACACTTTATTAATAAATCCGGCAGCCGGTTTTACAGGTTGATTTGTTTGCAAATTTGCATTACCGACTGATTGATTCGTTTTGATATTTGAATTTTTCATCCTGGGCGAATCAGTCGAACATCCGGCGTATGCTGTTGCCGCAATTAAAACCAAAAGGAATGTAGCATTTTTATAATATTTATGGGTCAAGACTAGATAAGATCATTATCATTACAAATTTTCAAAAGCAAAGCGTAGAGATTTTCTTTTCTGTAATTGAATCGAAACTCACACTCTTTCAAGTGAAAATAAAAACTGTTTTTTGACAATCCGCGAAACTTGG
>JBBSIE010000051.1:0-26682 GCA_038232235.1 Pyrinomonadales bacterium
ATCGAAGGCTACTACAATCGAATCAGATTACATTCGGGTTTGGGTTACCAAAGCCCGGAACAGTTTGAAAATGAATTAAAGTTGAAAAATAAAATAAGGAGCAGCGAGAGTTTCGTGTCCTGAAAAACTTGACCGTCTCAAATCGGTTCAATCGTCAATGTATCCGTCGCCGCATCGTAATTATTTTTCCGAACTCTATCTTGCAGACGCTGGCGTAAAACCGCTTTTTGTTCGCTGTTTAACGATTCATAATTTGCCGCACCGAACTCTGAATTTGCCCAATTATTAAGAATAAAAACGGCTTCGCGGTGCAGATAATCCGCCGTCCAATCCGGCGCGACGTAACTGCCGTGTCCCCAAATCGAGCCGACCTGCATTCCGCCCATCGCCTGCCAGACGTTCTGCCCGTCCATAATGGCTTCCGCCGGAATCAAAACAGTTCCGTCGGTTGAAACGACTTCACGCGGAACGGGCGGAGCTTGCCGGAAAATTTCCGTTCCAACCCAGCCCAAAATGCTGAACGATATGATAAATATCGCTATCAAAATTATCCAAAGTTTTTTCATGAATTTTTAATTTTGCTTAAATTTCGTCACTAAAATATGAATCTCCGGTTCGGCAACAACTTCGTGTTCGATCTCCGCTTCGAGTGTGATCAATGTTCCGGCAACGAGTTTTTGTTGTTCTTCCAAATCTTTTCCCGCCTTGAAAGTTCCGTTTCCCGCCAGACAAAAAACGGTGAGCGGCTCTTTCGCTTTGTGCTTCGATAAGACTTCACCGTTTCGCAGAGTTACTTCCATCATCTGCCGCCGCGAGCCGTCGAAAATTTTTGCCGCGTCTTTGTTTTTTTCAGTTTGCGGAATTTTTCCCAATTCAAACTGCTTGATAATTTCAATGTTTTTCATAATATTTTTTTAGAAAAGTCCCGCGCCCGCCGATTTTGCGTAAACCAAATTATTAACCGGCGGATGCGCTGTGGCTGCGCCGACCGCCGCACTCGGTTTGTAAAAATAAATAAACCAATGTCCCGGACGGCGTTCTTCCGCCCAACTTGCGTAACCGCGCCGCGCAAACATATCTCGCAGCGGAATCGGATCAAACGGATGATGAACGAGCAAAACATCGTCCGCAAGTTTGAGCGAAACCAGACCTTTGGCGATTTTCGGCATCGGGTCGAGATGTTTTTCGGCTTGTTCGATAACGTCAACAAAAATTATGCGCGGATCGGTGTCCTTCAAACCCAAAATTTCCAGCGGTTTGCGCGGCGGATTTGTCTCATTAAATTCGTGCGTTTCACGCGAATAAACTTGCAGTTCGTCGGCGAGTTCCTCGGAATCAACGCCCGCCGCGAGATTCAACACATAAAGTGCTTCGGAAACAGGAATCCGCGCAATTCGTGCCGCTTGAGCAACCGTAACTCTACCGCTCATCGCCCGCCGCAGTTTCGGATAATTCAGTCGCTCGAATTCCGGCGCGAGCCAGACGAACGCGCTCAATAGATGTTCACCGAGTTCCAAAACTTCCCTAATTTTCATATCTGCCGTAACTTTCATTTGTCCAAAATCTCCTTACCTGTCTTAAACTAATTTTTAAACGAAAAAAGGGCGAAAAATATGATTTGAATCACAAATTCAAGATTATTTAATTTTATGAGTTTTGGAAACGCGAATATGTCGCCCAATTCGTGCCGAATTGAAACTCCATCACGAATTTTTTATAATAAATCGGCATAGATAACTGAATTCGCCTGTGTAACTCAACTTAATATTAGACTTTATTTTTAGCTGACCGATAAATATGGCAATTCGGTTTACGACCTGAACATATCGCTGATTTCTGCGTAACTGATCGTTTCTTCTGAAAACTCAAAAGTGCCGTTCGTTTTCATCTCTTTCGCGGCGCGAAGAAATGCGCCGAGCGCGGCACGGGCGAGCGAACTGCCGACGCTGATTCGCTTGACTCCGATTTCGGATAAATCCGCGACATTTAAATTCATACCCGATAAACCCATAATGACGTTGACCGGGCGATCAACCGAACTGACAACCTCCGCGATGTCGTCTTTTTTCGTTATACCGGGAGCGAACAAAACGTCCGCTCCGGCTTGTCCGTAGGCTTGAAGCCTTTTAATCGTGTCTTTCAAATCGAAACGTCCGACGAGATAATTTTCCGCCCGCGCCGTCAAGGTAAAAGCGAAAGGTAAAGATCGCGCCGCTTCCGCCGCCGCGAGAACACGCTCGACAGCCAGATCGAATTCGTAAATCGGATTGTCTTTATCCGCACTCATATCTTCGACCGATCCGCCGGCAATTCCCGTTTCCGCCGCAAGGCGAATCGTTTCCGCGACAACTTCGGACGCGTCGCCAAAGCAGTTTCCAAGGTCTGCGCTGACGGGTAATTCCGTCGCCGCTGCGATGTCGCCGATATGTCTTAAAACCTGTTCGCGGCTGACAGTATTGTCACGTTTTCCCAGAGCAAAAGCCATTCCCGCGCTCGTCGTCGCCAACGCTTCAAAGCCCAGAAGAGCCAAAAGTTTTGCCGTTCCGATGTCGAATGGATTCGGAATGATAAATGCTTCGTTTCGCTCGTGCAGAGCGCGAAAAGTTTTTCCTTTTTCAATTTGTATCATCATTTTTTTATAAATATCTTTCCTTTATAATGTTAAAATGCCGCAACTCATGTCCGGCTATGTGATACGCCAAAGCCCTGACTGTCGCGCTGTGAAAAGTCGTGCTGCCGATTCCTTTTCTCATCAAAGATTCTTCGGGAAGTCCTTTGAAAAGCTCGATTGTCGAGCGGCGCATGGCTTTGTATTCATCAAAGATACTGTCCAAATCTCGCTCATTCGCCCCGGAATATTTCGCGTAATCGTCCTGATCGAAACCGGGCAGAGATTGCTTTTCGTTTCTGGCAAAAGCCATAGCGCGATATGAAAAAATGCGCTCGTCGTCAATGATGTGAAGCAGAATTTCTTTAATCGTCCATTTATTTTTCGCGTATCTGTAAAGCATTTTTTCCGGCGGCAAAAAGCTGAACGTGGTCAATCGCGTAGATTTTCATAATTACAGGATTATCAAACGAAAAATAGTAAAACGAAAGCCGTTGAACTTGGAAATGTTTTAATTAAGTTGATGCGGAGGACTCAGCGCGGTTTTTCATAAACCGACTCATAAAAGCAATTCGCTCCTCAGCGTCGGGCATTCGCAGCACTAACGCTTCGAGATTTTTCAAATAAAAAAACGGTGGTATTCCCGGCAGTACGCGAAACTCTGCCAGAAAAGGCTCAAGTTTCGCGTAGATAGCCACGTGTTCGGTATTTATTTCGTTAAACATCTGCTCGTCAATCGCGCCGTGATTGACAAATGCCGCCGCCATATCCCAATACGATACGATCATTCTAAAGTCTGCGCTATGCTCGCCCGTAAGCACATCAAAAATGTCCTGCACGCTTTGCGGGTTGAAGTTCATAATGAACCAACTCCGCGCCCGCCGCATAGTTTCATCACGGCGCAATTCATATAGCCGAAGAATTAAATTGGCATCTTCTTGTTTTTCGCTCACACTAAATTACCTCTCTCAAATTTCAAACATAACAGGAGACTCAGCAGCGAGAATCTGTCGAATTTTCAATTATAAAGATGCAAATCTTTTCCGGTTCGCATCTTGGTCAGCAAAATTATCTGTCCGGCATTCATCGAAAAATGTTCGACAACATGGTAAATTGCCCGCAAAACGTCACTTCGCGCTTTTGAATTTCTCTGCGCTCGGTCAAAACCGCCGCGTCCAAATTTGCTGGAACTTCATCGGCAACTTTGACGGTTCTTCGCAAACTTTCGATCAACTCTTTGCGCGGAAGTTCTTCTCTTTCGTCAAATTCCTGTTGCTGTTCTCGCTCGAACGGCAATTTACCGACACCGCCGATCAGCCATTCGCAGATGTTGCCTTCAATGTGCAAAATCAAATTGCTGACGCTGTTTGATTCCGCGTTTGGTCGCCGCCATAAATCTTCATCGCTCAACTGTTCGAGACATTTTTCTATTTTCGGCAGATATTTCGCGCTCAAAAATTCGCGCGATTCAGCAATAAAATTTTGACCGATTTCGTTCATCGTTTACCTCTTTCATTTATCTTGACTCTTTCGCGCAATTCTTCGCTCGTCAAACCGTAAAGCGGCGGCACGGCAACGCCGAGCATTCCTAAAAGCGAGTAAATCTGCCCGCGATGATGAATTTCGTGTTCCGCCATCGCCCGCAGCCATTTCCAAGTTGTGATCGGCGTATTGTTCGGCGTAATACATTTCTTTTGCAAATCTTCATCCGACAGAGCGCGAAAAATCTCCATAGATTCGTGATGCTTTACGTTGAAAAAACGCAGAACATTTTCACACCCCTCAGCCAAATCGCTTTCGTGTCCGGGATAAATATTTTTATTGCCGCGCACCGTTTCGGCGAACATAAATCTTTCGGTCGAGGCGATATGACGAATTAAATCGGCGAAAGAAAATCTGCCTTTCTGATAAGTCCAGTCAAATTTTTCAGGCGGAATGCTTTTGATAACCCGCAAAGTTCGCCCGCGTAAATTTTCGTAATAATCCAGAAAAGTTTCGAGCTTTGTAATTTCCATTTTAATCTAAAAAATCAAGCATAAATAATACAAAAGAATTTACAAGTTCCGCTTTTGCCAAAACAGACCAGACCAATTCATTTCACGTTCGCCGTCGGCAAAATCGAAAGCCGATCCATAACTGCTTTATTCTAATTCCTCTGAAATTTTGCTAATTATTTCGGTGTAAAGAGGATGCGCGAACGGCAGATTTAACACTTCTTCAAATGAGCACCAACGAATAAAATCGTGTTCTTCGGGCTGTAAATTTTCCGGCACGCCTTCATAATCCGTAACAAGATAAATATGATATTGAATTTGGTTTTGATTAATAAAATTTGGGTTTTCGACGGTTAATAGGAATTTCCAATGCGTCGGCGCAATGCCGAAAGTCGTGAGCGGCTTATTGATCGGATTTTTCGGAGTCTGGCTTTTAATCAGCGGACAAAGCGCGGGTGGCGCGGCGGATTCGGGTTTAACGCATTTTTTCGGCACGATACTCGTGATGCTGGCGGCTTTATCATGGGCGACAGGTTCGATCTACGGTCTGCGTGCGCCCGTTCCGAAATCTTCTTTGCAGACGGCGGGAAAGCAGATGTTCGCGGGCGGATCGGTGCCACTTTTCGTCAGTCTGCTGGCGGGTGAATGGCAGCAATTTAATTTTTCAACTGTTTCGGCAAATTCTTGGCTCGGTCTGATTTATTTAATTGTTTTCGGTTCGCTCATCGGTTTTACGGCTTACAGTAGGCTTTTGAAAAACGCGCAGCCGGCGATGGTCGCTACTTACGCTTATATTAATCGGTCATCGCCGTATTTTTAGGCTGGCTCATCGCAGGCGAATCTTTCACCGGACAAATGCTCGTCGGCGCGAGCGTGATCGTCGGTTCGGTCGCCCTGATTACATCCACCAAAGCCGGAAAGATAGAGTCAAAAGAATCGGTAGTAAAAAAGTGTGAGTGTCCGAATTTTTCGACTTCGAGTTGATTCGGTTAGAAAATGGTTTGAATATTTAAAAAAGTCCCTGAAAGTGATAAATTCGCCATTCAAAATGGTTTGGCTAAAATAAATTAAACGAAAAACGATGCACAATTATCCATATAAATTAGTAGATGTTTTCACCGACACGCCGCTCGAAGGCAATCAACTTGCGGTAGTTTTTGAGGCTGAAGGTTTAAGCGACCAAATTTTAGTAGAAATTGTTGGAGCGTTTTTCATTCGTTTAATGTTTGCGCGAATGATTTAATCAATGAATTTAACGCTTCTACCGTTGCCGCGTCGCATATTTCACCTTCGGCATTCAATTTTGTGCGGGCGTGTGAAATAAGCAGTGCGGAGTTTTCGCCGATCTTCGCTTCCAGAGTTTTGAGCGTCAGCAATAAAGACTCGTGCGCCTTTTCGCCCAAACTCGAAGCGGTAATCAAAGCCGTCGGCTTATTCATAAATTCGCCGCTTGAAACCGTCCAGTCAATCGCGTTTTTGAGTGCGCCCGGAACGGCGAAAACGTATTCGGGCGTGCAAATCAAAACGCGGTCCGCTTCTTTTATTTGGCGGCGACAATGCGCCTTCCGCGTCTAAGTCCTGATTAAACGCGGGCAATGCGAATAAGCCTCGATAAACGCTGAAAATTAAACGGAAGATTAAACAACCCTGAAAAGTTGGGAATTGGCAATAAGTTGTGAATAGCTGACCCGGACACTGTATGATGCAGCCAAACTTGTCAAACGATGGCAAAAGAAAAATAATTATTGACGCAAGGGTCTGCTAAAAGCTAGAATCATTGTCGGACGGTTTTCTTTTCTAAATTCAAAGGATAAAATCCTTACAACTAAAATTATAAACTTTTTAATATGTTCTTATGCCGAGTAGAATTGATGATTTATTGCGGATGGCGATGAGCTTTGGCGCGTCGGATTTACATCTTCGCGCGGGTTCTTTTCCGATCATTCGCGTCAACGGCGAACTTCGTCCCGTCGCGGGCGTTAATCGTCTGTCGCAGGACGAAACGTTGGAAATGGCTTTTTCGATGATGTCGAATCGGCAGAAACAGCATTTTAAGGAAGCCTACGAAGTTGACATCGGTTACGGAGTTTCGGGTTTGGGACGTTTTCGCGTCAATATTTTTCAGCAGAGAAATTCCATCGGCATCGTCGCCCGTGTTATTTCCGACACCATTAAATCCTTCAGCGAACTTGGTCTTCCGCCGGTTTTAAGCCGAATCGCCGACGAACAGCGCGGTTTAATTCTTGTAACCGGAACAACGGGTTCAGGAAAATCAACGACGCTTTCGGCGATGATTGATCACATCAATCAAACGCGCAATTCGCATATCGTAACCATCGAAGACCCGATTGAATTTCTGCACAAAGATAAAAAATCCTATATTATACAGCGCGAAGTTGACGTTGACACGCGCACATTTGCCGAAGCTTTGCGCGGTTCTTTGCGTCAAGACCCGGATGTTATCCTTGTCGGTGAAATGCGAGATTTGGAAACGATTGAAACTGCATTGGTTGCGGCGGAAACAGGTCATCTCGTCTTTTCTACGCTGCATACTCTGGACGTTTCGGAAACTTTAACGCACATACTTTCAGCGTTTCCGCCGTTTCAGCAAAAATCAATCCGCATCCAACTCGCCGGACTTTTAAAAGCCGTCGTTTCACAGCGTTTAATGAAATCCGCCAGCGGAAATCGCCGAATTCCGGTGGTCGAAGTTATGGTTTCTACACCTTTGATTCGAGATTACATTTTGCACGAAGACAAAACCAATCAAGTGCGCGACGCCATCGCCGCCGGAACTTCCCAATACGGAATGCAGACGTTTGACCAATCTTTGTTTTATTTATATCAATCCGAACTTATCAGTTTGGAAGAAGCATTGCGCGGCGCAACAAATCCCGACGAATTTCGTCTGCGGCTCGCCGGAATCCAGAACACGACCATCCAAGCCAAAGAAGAAATGGAAAGAACCACCGTCGGCAATGTTTCCGAACTTATTTCGAGAATGTAGGTAAATTCCAGATTCCAAATTAAATCTTAAATCTTAAATTTGGAATCTGGAATCTGGAATCTGGAATTTAACGCTTGCTTCTCAAATCAACAGTTTCGATTTCGCTGAAATTTATTTTTCCTTCCTTCGGCAGAGCGTTGTCGGCGTAAACCGTCCATTTTAATTCCAAAGCGTTTTTATAAAATTCCGCAAAATCTTCTTTGAGCGGAATTTTCCAACTCATTGACATATTTCTAAGTAGCGGAAAACTCGCCTTAAAGTTCTCGTCGCCGAATTCCTGATTGAGATTAAAAAGCCGATGACGATAATATTTCCCGCCGTCTTTGACGTTTATTTTGTTTTTTATGTCGTGCAGAACAATCACCGGAACATCCAACAAACACGCGACATACTGTGCGAATGTCGAACCGAAATTGCGGGCTTGGATTATTAAATTGTAAAAATTTTGATCGTCCGAGCGTGTAATTTCGATCAGAAAATTCAGCACAATATCCGGCGTTTGTTCCCGAAACATCACGTCGCGCACTTCATAATCTTCCATCGGCACACTTTGGAAATTAAAGCGTTTGTAATAACGATGATCCGACGCTTGATGCGCCGTGCTGCTCTGCGGAATTTCGACGATATAAACCGCATCGTTTTCACCCGAACTCAAATTGACCGAATGAATGACAATGCCGTCAATACGCGGGCGAATCGCGTTAATGATTTGCTCGATCCATTCGCGCGGAAATTCCGTGCGGTCAACCGGCACGATTCTTTCCGGCAAATGCCGTCTGTCCGATTCTGAAAATTCACTAATTCCGTAAATTATAATTCCGCCCGCCGCGTTTGCCATCGCGGAAACGTCCTTTGTAATTTCCTTCTTTTTGTAATCGCTTCTTTCGAGTGCTTCGGCGGATTTATATTCGAGCGTCAATGATTCTTCAATTTCGCCCGTAATAAAATTCAGCAATTTAGATTCCGTCCAGATTTTCGGCATAAACTATTTTTCTCTGAGCAAAGCGCGAAAACCCGCCTGAATAAAATGCTCGTCGGCGGTCAATGCCGCTTCGATATTTTATTCCTCCATCACAATAAACGAAATACAATCAACCAAACCTCATTCTTTATCAGGTCGGCTGCGAAAAAGTTTAAATGCTTTACTGTAAAGTCTGTCCTTCAAAGAAATAATTGTCGTGCCGGAATCGTTTGCAAGGTTTTCAAGTAAGCCGATTCCGACTTGTCGAAAAGTAGATTTTGACAGAGAATTACCAACTTCCAAAAGAACTGCCTGTGTAGTAACCGTTTGAATTTTTGAGTCTTCTATTTTTTTCGACCAAGCAATTGCTTTTTGATGTATTTGATCTTTCGGTGAAACCAGTCCGATTGCAAAAGAAGTGTCGAGAAATAACTCATTCGTCATCCAGAGATTTGCCTCCATACAGATATTCGTCAAGATTTGGCGCAAAATCAGGCGGCGCGTCAATACTTACCGATCTCGCGTATCTCAAAAATGCGTAGGGTTCGCCTTTTCCTTTTTTTGGTTTTTCGACCAGTTTCAACTTTTTCGGTTCTTCTTCAATAATGACTTTAACCTTCGTATTCGATGCCAAATCAATCGGCTCGTCGGGACGAAAGACTTCTCCGTCGTAAGTTGCATCAAGAATTTTTTCCATTTTTATCAACCTCTCATATTATTTTACGCTTCTTTTTTCCAATTCGGAAAGTTTCAGCAAATAATTCTCCACCGTCGCCGCAAAAGTCGAGTGCGACCAAGTAAGCGGCGACACGGAAACAGGTTCGCCCGAAATTGGGTGAAGCTGTTCGGCTAAAACTCCCGACGGCAAAGTGTTTTTTGCCGTCCATTCCAAAATTTCGATAACACCCTTCAAATCTTTTTTTCTTCTAGCAACGGCGATTCGATAATCTGCCAGCCAAAGTGTGCAGATAAACCAAGCATTTCCGGTAAATTCTTTTGACACACGCATATAACCGTCATTTTCAAATCGTGCCACGCCGCCGATTTTCGTGTCAATCCAAAGTTTTTCTTCGACAGCCCGCATCGTGTTTTTCACCATTTTATCTTTAACATCGAATGCACCGAAATAAAACACGCCGAAAAGCGATGCGTCAACGCCTGCGTCAACTTCAAATTGTTCGCCGTCATTAAACTGTAAAGAACGCAAAAATCTGCCGAGTTCGTCGCTGTAAAGATGTTCGCGCATCGCTTCGACAATCTCGTTAGCCGCGTTTTCGTATTTTTCAGCGCGTTCATTTTCAGCAAAAAGATAAGCGAATTTTGCCGCCGCGCGAAGTCCGCCGACGACGGAAGCGCAGGTAAAAGTATGAATTCCGCGCCGGTCTTCCCACAAATTCCAAGAAGGTTTCGGCAATTTTAATTTTTCATCGCGGAAGTCCGCCATAAAATCCGCGCATTTTGTAATTAGCGGACGATAAAGTTTGCGGACAAATTCCATCTCCCGATATTTGTCATAATGTTCCCACAAAGCCCACAAAACCAGCGCGGTTTCGTCTTCCTGAATCGGCACGAGTTTTCGTTTCGCCGAAACGTCCCACGCCGCGTGCCAGCCGGAAGCAACCGTTCCGTCGGCGTTGTATTTTTGCAAAAAATATCCATCCGAATGAACAATTTCGGCGCATAATTCAAAAAACTTGCGCGTAAAAAACGGATAACCGGCAAGGTCGAGCGCGTTCGCCACAAACGCGCCGTCGCGTGTCCACAAATAACTGTAATGATCGGTGGCGCGATCAGTTACGTCCGAATCGTTCGCCGCCAAAATCGCGCCGCCGTTGTCCATCTGCGTGCGAATAATCAACAGCGAACGCTTGTAAATTTCAACAACTTCCGGCGACAAATCGGCAAAATTCTTTTCATTTTTATTGACCCAAACACGCCAGTAATTTTCGGTGTAATTAAGATATTGCTGCGGTGTTTGCTGAAGAATATGCGAATTTAAACGGCACACCTCTTCGTGCGAAGTTCCCGCCGCAATCCAATAATAAAACTCAGATGTATCTTGCGGCGGAAGCGAAAAATTCAACTGAACGGTTGAATCAACCGAGCCTTCGGTAATCGCGCCGCCGTTTAAAACGCCGTCTTCGGCATCGCGCCAAGTTCCTTCCTGATCGCGGAAAGCCTTTCTGCCGGTTGCGAAAATATCGAAATGCGGTTCGGTGTTTATCAAAAAATAACGGTGTTTTTTGTAATGAATCAGCGCATAACTTTCGGGATCGTAAAAAGCCGTATCGCCGAATTTGTTTTCGTAAATGCGAAAATCGTGATGCAGAAAAACGCGGACTTCGCGCTGTTTGTCAAGTAAATTGTTGACGCGAACGCGCCGCAGAAAAATATTTTCGTGGCTTGCAACCGTGTCGCTGCAAACGATTTCGATGCCGAGTTTTTCGTTGGTTAATTTAACATTCGTAACGAGCGTTTCCGACAAATAACACAGTTCACGCTCCCAATCGTCTTCAAAAATCCACGAAAATTCGCCGTCCGCCCAAACGCCGAAACGAAACGGAAAGCCTTCCGTGTGATTTTCCTGCCCGACGTGCGGAAAATAAACGTCGCGGATTTGATATTTGTCGTCAAATGTTACAAGTAAAGAGCCGTTTCCAACCGGAATATCGCGCATAATTTGTGTTTGAAAAACTAAGTGTTTCCCGAAAACATTTTAACGGCTTCGGTAATATAAACAAGTTTCGATATGTTTTTAATCGAAATCCGCCTTTTAGTTTTTGCAGGTATTTCAAATTTTAGGTAGGCAAGAAAATTTTTCGGAATAGATAATAGATGAAAAGTGATAAGACGGCTGGAACAAAATGCTGCCATCGTAAATTATGACATCAATGCCGCAAATATCGCGGATAAATTTCAAGACAAAAGGTTTATACGAAAATGAAGAAACCACGGTAAAGTTTTTCTCGGATATTTCTAATGTTCGTTTAAGAATGAAATTTTTTTTCATCTCTAGTCTTTTTCTTTTGCGCCTCCTGCTTCATTAACTATTTATAAATAACTGCTTAAATGTATTTTCTTCAACAAAATAAAATCTCAGCTTAATCTAATACTTTATGAAACTATTCGATTCGTGATAGCATCAAAATTGTGTTGTAGTAACTTTCTGATGCTTTTTCATAAATCATTAAAATTCGTCTTATTTGTAATTTTGCTGTCGGCGATTTTCGTCGAAGCGCAAAGTACAAATCCGGTTGAACGTCAGGTCGCAAATCCGATGACCGACACACCGAATATCAATCCGATTGCGCCTCAGCAGGATATAAAAGCACCTAAAAAGCCGACCTCCGGTTACGTGCCGGAAGGCGGAAACGGCGAACTTCTTGTTGATTCGGCAAAAGTAACTTCAGAAGGCGAAGGCGACAAACGCATTGTCATACACGAAGGAAATGTTGATGTTCATTACGGAATTTATCGTCTGCAAGCCGATAAAATTACGGTTCTCGAAGAAGTCGGTTTGATGATTGCCGAAGGAAGCGTCGTTTTCGACCAAGGCGAAGATCAGCGTATTACGGGAACGCGCGGCGAGTTTAATTACAGAACAAAACTCGGTTTTTTTGAAGATTCGACGGGTTTTACCAATCAAACAAACGACGGTACGGTGATTTATTTTACTGCTGACCGCGTGGAGCGAGTCGGTTTGAATGAAGTCGTCGTTGAAAACGGGAAATTTACCGCGTGTGAAGATAACGTGCCGAATTGGAGCTTTTCGGCGAGCGAAGCGCGAATCTCGCAAAATGACCGCATCAAATTAAAAAATGCCAAGTTTCGTATCAGAAATATTCCGATTGTGCCGCTTCCATACGCTTCGATTCCGATCAAAAAACGCGACCGCGCTTCCGGTTTTCTCACACCGACTTTCGGATTTTCCGGTAATAAAGGCGCACATTTATCAACGGCTTATTATCAAACTCTCGGACGTTCCGCTGACGTTACGTTTCGCGGTGATATTTATACCGGACGCGGACTCGGTTACGGTTTGGATTTTCGCACACGCGCTAATTCCCGTTCATATTTTAATTTCGGTTTTTTCGCCGTCAAAGACAGAATTTTCGGCGCACACGAAGATGCTAACCATCCAAATCAGGGCGGTTCAATAGTTTACGCCGACGGCGTTCATTATTTTCCCAATGGTTTCACCGCCGTCGCCGATGTTCGCCTTACTTCAAATCTCGCTTTCAGACAAGTATTTTCCGACGGCATTCAGCAGATTATTTCTCCCATTGAAGTTTCGCAAGCCTTCGTTAATAAAAGCTGGAACAATTACACATTGAATTTGCTGGCGCGTTCGCAGGTTATTTCGATTCCGAATGTGCGCGTTAAAACAAAAAATCTGCCAAGCATCAATTTTGATAAACGTCCGTCGCCGCTTTCATTTTGGAAAAGTTCATATTTCTCTTTCAAAACGAGTTTGGAAGGCGTATCAAGACGCGAAGAAGTTGACAATCTCGCGCTTTATCGTCAGCAAACCGGCAGCGATCCGGTCGTTACGCCCGCCATCGGACAGCGTTTCGACATACATCCGCAAATTTCGATTCCGTTTTATTTCAAATATTTTAACTTAACGGCAACCGGCGGAACGCGCGTAACTTATTATTCAAACTCGTTTAATAATTTTCGCCAAGTCGTCGGGCGCGATGTCATACGCAAATACGGCGAATTTGAACTCGATTTCAGACCGGTCGCGCTCGCCAAAAATTATTTCAAAAAAGACGGCGTGTTTCGTTTTCGCCACGTCATCGAACCTTTTGCGACTTACCGGCTAATTCGAGGAATTGATAATTTCAACAAAATCATCCGCTTTGATTATGCCGACACGCAAACCGACACCAACGAAATCGAATACGGTATTACAAACCGTTTTTACACGCGCCGATATACCGAAGCCGTTACAAACGAAGCGCAGAAAATTTTGCGTGATGAACCGGAAATTAAAAAAGACAAGCCGTTGTCGGTTCAGCCGTATGAAATTTTTTCGCTGACTGTGCGCGGCAAATACTTTTTCGACCCCTTTTTCGGCGGCGCGTTGATTCCGGGACAACGCAACCAAATCGCGCCTATTACAGCACTTTCTTTTTACACATTCGGCGGCATCGCCCGCAGATTTTCGCCGATTAATATTGACGCGACGTATCGCCCGCGCAAAACATTTTATGTTAATTCACGACTCGATTACGGTGTGCAGGACGACGGTTTGCGCGACATTTCGGCGACAGTCGGTTATGACACAAAGCTCGTCAAATTTTTCCAAACCTTTTATTACACGCGGGCTGTAGAATTATTGCCGTCCTTACAGCGATTCGGCGACGCGAACGGCAGAGAAGCCGGAACTTTGCGCGGTTCGCAATACAGTCCGTCAATATTTCTCGGCAACCGCGACAAAGGATTTTACGGCGGAACTTCTCTTTTCTTCGACTTTGCAAACCGCCGCGCCCAAAATCTGCCCCCGCTCATTAGTTCACTTTACACAATCGGCTATGCTTCGAGTTGCTGCGCGGCAACCATTCAGTATTACACATTCAATGTCGGTGTGCGCCGCGAAAACCGCGTCGTTTTCAGTTTCCGCTTAAACGGCATCGGCACGTTCGGCACGCAGCAAATCGGTCAAGGTTTGCGGTAATCGAAGCGAATCCAATGTCCAAAGTCCAAAGTTTAAGACAAATTGACTTTGGACTTTGGACTATAATCTCGCCAAAGCCGCCGCCAATTTCATTTTTGTTTCCGTGCCGACAAGACCGTCAGCCGCAATTCCATACAGCTTTTGAAAATCTACGACGGCACTTTTTGTAACCAATCCGAAATCACCGTCAATATCCTGCGGATTCAGAAAACCCAATTTAACAAGACGATTTTGCAGAGTTTTGACCGCTTCGCCTTGACTGCCGGGCTTCAAAACAGATTCTTTAAAGATTGCGGATTTTTTATTGCTCGGAATCTCGATATGCAGATGCGCTCCCGACCAAACCTTCTGTCCCGGCGGGCGCATCCTTTCATCGCGGACAATCAAATTTTCGCTTCGTAAAAACCTGACAAAATCTTCAATTTGTTTGGCTGTTTTATCCTTTGTTCTGACATCAATTGCCAAACCCAAATAATGTTTAGATCCGACATTGTGAGCGTCGCCGGTTGTCGAAGTAACTTGAAAATTATTGTCTTCCGCAGCTTTTATCAAATCTTTGTAATCTTTGTATTTCATATCGTTTTCCCTTTTTAATGTAAAGGGTTTGTACTCTCGACTTTATTTTTCTTTCTGTAAATCCTTTGAGCAAAGGAATTATAATATTCGACAGGCGCAAGTTCGTCGGTTAAAACCCTTTCGTTCGCCGGCAGATTTTTTTTGTAAAAATGTTTTAAAAGATAAGAAAGTTCCCTGTCTTTGGTTTCAAATGCGGCGTTATTTTCTGATTTAGAGGCGACAATTATCAGATTTTGCAATTGCGCGTCAGTGTAATCGGCGTTGACTTTGAATAGATACACTTGCGGGAAAATTTGCGCGTAAGTTTTGTATTCGGCTTGCAGAAATTTGCTCGCGTCGCCGGAAATTGCGCCGCCTAGATTGAAAATTACGATGCCGTCGTCCTTTAAAATGCGCCTTATTTGTTCGACGGCTTCAATCGTCGTTAATTGAAACGGGACGCTGAAAAGCGAGCCGAATGCGTCTATCAAAACTGCATCGTATTTATGCGACTCGGCTTGATTAAGAAAGACTCTGCCGTCTTGATGAATAATTTGAAGTCGCGGATTTTCTTCTAAACGAAAGTATTTTTTAGCAATTTCCGTCATTTGCGGATCAATTTCGACGACATCCATTTTCGCATTCGGGTATTTTTTCAAATAATCTTTCGGAAATGAATAACCCGCACCGCCAATCATCAGCGTATTCTTGAAATCGGGTTTGAAATGCCGAATCAGATGATAATACTTAGCATAATCGAAAACGAGTTCGTCGCTGTCGGGGAAAATTGCCGATTGAATAAAATACGGATCAATTGCCATCGCGCGAATCGTTTTTCCGTTATTGTCTTTGGTTTTGAAGATTTGAACGCGGCTGTATTCGGTGTCAATGTCTTGCAGTTCGCTGGTTTTGAAAAGATAATAAATGCGGAATTCGTTTACGCCGATGCCGAAAACGAACAAAATTAAAATCATCAAATTAAAAGGTTTTACGGCAAAAGGAACGAGCAAAATTGATAAAACGATCAGACTTGCGCCGATAAAATAAAGTGTTTTTTCGCTTCCGACAAACGGAATCAGAAAAAATCCGGCTGAAAATGTTCCTAAAATGCTGCCGACGGTTGAAAGCGCGTAAAGTCTGCCGACGGTTTTGCCCGTGTCGGCGAGCGATGAAATTTTCAATTTGACGGCGTAAGGCGTAACGAAACCAAGCAAAACGCTTGCCGGAGCGAATAATAAAAGGGCGGCGAGCAAAGATTTTATTTCTAATATCGCAGAACTTTCGGCGATCAGTGCGAGAATTAAATCTTTAACCAAAATCGTCAGCGAAACTAAACCGCCCGCGAGAAATATGACAAAAGCGAGAATTTTTATGTCCGGTTTTTTGTCCGCCAATCTGCCGCCGAGCCAATATCCCAAACTCAACGCCGCCAGAATTACGCCGATCAGACTCGTCCAGACATAAGTTGACGCGCCGATATATGGCGAAAGCAGACGCGAGCCGATGATTTCGTAAATCATCACTAACGCACCGCAGATGAAAACCGTTATTTCGAGAATGAATTTTCTAAAGTTCATCGGGAAAGAAAAAACTCGCACAATCAATATTATTATGCGAGTTTTGCCTTATTTTGTTCGGTTGTCAAACTTTCTATTTATCGTTCATTGTTGATGCCGCTTTTTTTTTATCTGTTGTTTCATTAACGTAAGTCAGCCACGGCGCGTTGTCGGGCGCGGGACGCTTCCCGCGTATGATGGCGAAAAATTCGTCCTGTAATTTTTTGGTGATGTCGCCGCGCATTCCGCTGCCGACTTTGATGTGGTCAACTTTGCTGATCGGCGTAATTTCGGCGGCTGTGCCGGTGAAAAACAGTTCGTCCGTCAAATATAAAGCGGCGCGTTGAATGTTTGTTTCTTCAACTTCAATACCGAGTTCTCTGGCAATATGAATTACCGAATCGCGCGTGATTCCCGGCAAAACCGACGCGCCGAGCGGCGGCGTAAGCAGTTTGCCGTTATTGACTAAAAACAGATTTTCGCCCGAACCTTCGGAGATGAAACCGCGATCATCGAGCGCGATGCCTTCGCTGAATCCGTTGAGAATCGCTTCCATTTTGATAAGCTGTGAATTCATATAATTTGCACCCGCTTTGGCAACTGCCGGAAGTGAATTTGAAGGAGTGCGTGTCCAACTCGAAACGCAAACTTCAACACCTTTTTCGAGTGCTTCTTCGCCGAGATATTTGCCCCAATCCCACGCCGCAATGTAGCAATTTACCGGATTCGGAAACGGATTTACGCCGAATGCCGGTTTTTCTTCATCCAGACCGCGAAAAATAATCGGACGAATGTAACATTCGTCCATTCCGCCGCTCCGCACCAATTCAACTGTGGCTTGACAAAATTCATCGCGTGTCGGTTTGACGTCCATTCGGTAAACCTTTGCCGAATTCAAAAGACGCTGGATATGCTCAGTGAGCCGAAAAACTGCCGAACCGCGTTCCGTGTTATATGCGCGGATGCCTTCAAAAACGCTCGAACCGTAATGCAGCGCGTGCGTCATTACGTGAACGCGGGCATCTTTCCATTCAATAAACTCACCGTTGCGCCACACTTTAGGCGCAATTTGCATTGTACTTACGTCTTTTGTTGTCATAATTTTTTATAAACTCCTAAATTTGGTATGAAAAGAAGATTTTCTATCTGGAAGAAACGACGAATTGAATATTATTTTAAAAAATCTTTCGTTATAAATTTTTGCTTCCGTTTAAGAATAGCATATTAGCAGAAAACTAAAAACCAAAAGTGAAAAACGACTGGAGTATTTGGATTCACCTAACGAACATTGCGCCTTTGCGGAAGAAGATAATTCCCGCAAAGGCGCAATGTTCGCTAAATAATAATTTATAAACCTAAAATATTTCCAAGTTCTGATTTACATTAGTTTTCCATTTTCAGGTCTACAGAATTCTAAACCGCGGCGCGGTGTCGTCAAGCCTGCTTTGATACGCCACGCCGTTTAGAGTAATAGTAATGATTATCGGAACATCGCCCGCTCCGTTGAGCGTCGGCGGGAGCGTAAAATCAAAAGTATTCACGCCCGGTTCGCGGGTTATGGAATTTGTTAAGATTTGAGTTCCGCTGATCGTAACATCTCCAACCCTGATTGACACATTAGCGGAATTAACAATTTCCGCGCCCGTCAAAAATACTCTTAAAATCGTCGGCACGCGAACTCCGCCTTTTCTTTTCACGGTTGTAACGGCAAACGGTTCGGTTCTGAAAACACTGTTCGTAATATTAAATATTCTTGCGCGTCCGTTCGGCGCGGGTACCGGGCTGAATGTAAAAATGTCCGGTCTGGCGTTGACAATTGTAATATCTCCCTTGCTGACCACGCCGTTATTGTTGATGACGACCGGATACAAAATATTATTTGCTCCCGGCGGAAAAAGTCCGGGCGGAGCGACAAAAGTAATTTTATTTTGACTGACCGTTTTCAAACCGGCAGCCGCGCCGTTAATAGTCATCGTTACGCCGCCTAATTCTATCGGAAGCGTAAATCTTCGGTTTATCGAACCAACCGCTGTTTGAGTTGCAATCGCCGGGTTTGAAGCCGATGTATAATCAACAATCGCCAGCATTCCGGGAGAAATCCCCTGCACTGCCGCTGGAGTCTGAGGTGTCGGCGACGGCGAAGCGGTCGGCGTTGGTGTCGGCGAAGGTGTCGGAACGGGCGAGTTTGAAACCGGAATCGCGCTTGCGCCGGTTACAAAACTCAGAGTCGCCTCGGTTGTCGAAGTTACCGTTGGCAATAGGAAATAATAGGCTTCGTTGGCAGCATCAAAATTTCCTGTGCCGACTTCCGTTAATCCCAACGTGAACGTCATTCGTTTGAGCGAATTGCTCGGAATCGGCTGCGTTGAAGCCAAAAAGAAGCTCGGCGGCGGAAATTTGGTGAGTCTGGTAAATATTGCCGATGTCGCCGGAAGATTTAAAGGATAAGAATAAATTTGCGTCGGACGAACAGAATTTGTATTCAAACCGTCGTCATTGTTGGCGGCAATCGTTCCGGCGGGAATTATATTTAAACGGGTTTCCAAAACCAGAGTTTGCGGAGTTCCGTTAGCATCGGTGTCGGTAAATCCGGGATAATGGTCAACATCGCCGCCGCTTGTAGTCGAAGTTGTATCGGCATCGCTTCGCGGCGTGATCCGCCTAAACACGCCGGTGCTGTCGTCGTAAAGATAAAGTACAAACGTAGAATAATTTGCACCGCCGTTTTCATTTGCTAAATCGGCGTAAGAATCAAAAGCGATATAACGTCCGTCGCGGCTCATTCTTCTGCCGATGTCGAAGATGTTTATTACACTAGCCAAACTGGTCTGTGTAGTAGTTGTGATTTGTTTCTGATTTGCACCGCTCGGCATTCCGGCGGCGTTCAAATCGGAATAAAAAATCTCAACATTATTATCCGTATTGCTTCCGCCGGACATCCCGACTATCGGATTGTTGCCTTTACTGAGAAAAGCGACGCGCAGACCATTGCCGGAAATTGTCGGATTTTGATTATAAATCGGCGCGACGAGCGTTCCGCGCGGCGTTTTTGTGACTTGTCCTAAAGCATCGGCTAGCCGAACGTATGTGAAAATTTCGTCGTTATTGTCCGGCGAAGCGTTACCGACGCTCGGAACTAAATCGCGGTTGGACACAAACGCGATATAATTGCCGTTGTCATTGATACTCGCGCTTCGATTATCGTCGGCGATAATCGGTCCTGAAGTCGTTGAACCGGCAGCGGGCGTTCGACTAGCCGGAGTATTTGTAACTCTCGTGAAAGTTCCGGCACTCAAATCCGTAACCGGAATTTCCGCACCAGAAGATAAATTAACGGGCGTTACCGCCGGAACTTGATAAAGCCAGATTTCCGTATTACCGTCGTCTGTCAAAGGATTCGTAACCGTCGTGCCGGAAGAATCATTTAAGGACGCGGCATCGAAATTTCCGGGCGTAATTCCGGCTTGCGGATTTGCAACCGAATTGACATTTGAACCGAAAGCAATCCAACGCCCGTCATTACTTATTCGCGGACGCAGATTTGAAATTTCAACTTTTATATTGCCGAAAGTTGCCGCCGCCGCCGGATCGGTCAGCAAACTTTTGGTGTCGGTAATTTGAAAAATACGCCGCTGCGCGTAATCGAAAAGAAAAATTTCGCGGTTGCCGTCGGCATTTCGCGGATTTTCCGTAGCAATATTGCCGGTTGATTCAAAAACGACGAATCTTCCATCGCCGCTGATTCCGCCGGCAAATGATTCCGCCGGAGAATTAGTAATTTGTCCGATGGCAGAATCAACTTGCGCTGAAACCGTTGAAATACTTCCGAACAAAATTATAATTATAAAAAAAACGAAAATGTGAAATTTCACAAACTCCTCCAAGATAATAAAAAAAGACGTATAAAAATTGCTAAAATTTTTGAAATTGCCAAGAAGCGCAAAATACTGCATTTTAAAGGTAAAAGCTGCCTCTGGCAAGCAAACCGGAAAATTAAAATGATATTTTATCTAAAAACAACTGCTTTGATGCCGCTTTCCGCGTAAATGGTTGACTTGTAATGACAAATAAAAAAACTTATAAAATAATGATCGTCGCGGGCGAAACGTCCGGCGACGCACACGCCGCCAAACTCGTCAACGCTTTACGTGAAATTTCGCCTGAAACAGATTTCGAGTTTTTCGGTGCGGTCAGCCATCGCCTGCGAAAAGCAGGTGTCGAATCAATTGTCAATTCCGACGATTTTTCAATTGTCGGCTTGCCGGAAATCGCGCGGGCTTTGCCGATGTTTTGGAAAGCGTTTCAGACTTTGAAAAAAGAAGCCGAAACTCGAAAACCAGCCGCGGTTATTTTGGTGGATTTTCCCGATTTCAATCTAAAACTAGCCAAATCGTTAAAAAAAGAAGGCTTTAGAATTATTTATTACATCTCGCCGCAACTTTGGGCGTGGCGCAAATACCGCGTAAAAACTATTGCAAAATATGTTGATCTGCTTTTGACAATTCTGCCGTTTGAAAAAGACTGGTATCAAAAACAAGGAATTTCGCACGTCGAATATGTCGGAAATCCGTTGGCAAAGGAAGTTTTTTCATCTGTTTCGCGCGAAGAATTTTGTAAAAATCATCAATTAGATAAAAATAAACCGATAATTTCTTTGCTTGCCGGAAGTCGTCATAAAGAAATCGTGCGGATTTTGCCCGCAATGCTCGAAACCGCCGCGTTGATGGCTGTGAAAAATCAAGATTTACAATTTATTATTGCGCTTTCCGCGACGCGCAAAACTTCGGAAATTGAAACTGCAGTCAGCAAAGCACAGGAAAAAGGCTTGAAACTTCCCAAAAAAACTATCACAATTCAAAATGAAACGCGCGAAGCCTTGAACGCTTCGGATGCCGCCGCCGTAACCAGCGGAACAGCAACATTAGAAACCGCAATCATCGGAACGCCGATGGCAATTGTTTATAAAACTTCGCCGCTCAACTACAAACTTCTGCGTCCTTTGATCAAAGTCGAACATTTCGGTTTAATAAATTTGATCGCTCAAAAGCGGTTGGCAAAAGAGTTTATTCAAGATGATTTTACACCGGAAATTTTAGCGAATGAACTTTTTCGCTTGCTCGAACCGGAAACTAACAAAAAAATGCGCGTCGAATTAAACGAAGTCGTCGAGACTTTAGGCAAAGGCGGCGCGTCAAAACGGGCGGCAATCGCGGTGCTAAATGAAATTGCTACTGACCTTAAATAAGAAGTCTTCTGATGTCCGGCGTTCCTACGCGGCTGTTATGAGCGTGGAGAGAGTGGAGAAAATCACTTTTATACGGATTACTTTTACTGCAAATAAATGAAATGGAAACCTCTTTTCCCCGATATAGAAATTTTGCCGAATAGCCAAGTTTGCACGAAGCCTTTGGATATACTTTAGTATTAGCTTTGTCAGTCAACTCTTCGAGAATTATCTTGCTTTTAAAAATCGCTACCATATCAACTTCCGTATCACGCTGCGGCACGGCTGGAAAAAAGTAATATGATTCTTCGCGCTGTGAAATAATATCTCCGATTCTTTTTTCATTTTTTAAATCAATTTTAAGCGAAGCATCATCAATTTGCCGCAATTCAATAAGTTCCAGATAGCGCGTTTTGCCCCATTCCAAATCGCAATCAGGCGTAATGATAATGCCGGTTCGGGCAGATTCGTCAGGAACATTTATCGAAACAATGTCCCCGCATTTAATTGTCGCCGCGTCGTATGAAAAATATAAAGCTCGGTTAATTAGTTTTTTTCTTAATTCCGGTGTTTTTTCCGTGTCAATATCTTTCGCAGAACTAATCATTGATTCAAGTTTTGAAACGAAATCTTTATTTCCGAGTAGTTTCCGGTGAATCAGATTCAGGATAAAATCATTGCTCCAGTCAATATTTCCGCTTTCGCCGATAAGAACTTTTATAACTGATGCTATTTCGCCTTCCGGCAACTCCGCTAAATCAAAGAATACAGATTCCAGAGAATTTGAGATTGTTTTTCGGTAAATACCTGAAATTTGGGCGGTAACTGATGAATCCAGAACTTTTTGAAGTTCATTTTTTAATGTTTCAGCGTCATTAAATTCCTGCTTTGAAAGTCCTTTGATTAATTGTTTCGGAAAATTGATTTCGCCTTTTGCACAAGCATCTTCAAAATCGGCAATATGTTCCGAATAGATAAAAACAGGTCTGAAATGTTTCGACTTCATTTTTGCTAAAATAAGTTTGCTTAAAATGCTGTCATTTTCGTGTTCCAGAAACCAATCCAGAATTACCAAATCGAAAGGTATATTATCTTCAAGTATTTTTAAGGCTTCGTCTTTGGTGAAGCACTTGATAAATTCAACTGAACTATCAAAATTCTCCACAATTTCATTAATGAGGTCTGCCCTGTCATCAATAAATAATATTCGTTGCATACTAATCCTTGCCTGTAGTGAAAATAATTTTAAAACTCGCACCTTTGAGTAATCCTGAAAAATCTTCCTGATTTACGAGAATGATGTCCCAGTTTTTTTCCTGAAGAATTTCCTTGATGATGTATAATCCGAGTCCGCGCCCGTCTTCGCCTTTCATTGAGAAAAACGGCTCAAAAATTTTGTCGCGGTATCTGGAAACAACTCCGGGTCCGCTGTCGGAAACAAAAACGCTGTTTGATTTGTGGTCGAGAATAATTTTGATGTTTTTATCGTCATTTTCCGATTTTCTCGACAGCCAAAAAACAGCATTATCAATTAAATTGTTAAAAATCTGCATACAAGAACCTTCGCGCATTGTAACTGTGAATGATTCACCTTCAACTTCAATATTAATTCCTTCTTTGTTGATTGCGTTTTCCTGTAACAAAAGCGTGTTGTCAATGATTTGCCGGATGTTTAATTCTTTATCGCTGGCAACTCTTTTGATATAAAACATCGGTCCCAGCAATCTGATGTCATTACGAAGTGCTTCCAACGCGCCACCGATTGTATCAATTTCCTTATTGATTTTTGCAAACTTTTCCGGCGTAATTCTTTGGCTAACTAACTGAATTTGGTTCCTTAATCTGACCAGAGATGAATTTGCGCCCGACACAAGACGAGCGAATTCATGGGTAAATCTCTCTGCCGCAAGTCCTGTTCCGGCTAGACTGAATAGTTGTTTGTTGACAGATTCAAAATCTTCGACAGTTTGTGCAACCTGAGTTTTGATGCCGTCAAATTGCGAGCCAACATTCTTTAACTCCGCCGCGAAATTTTGCATTTCGGTATTTGAGCTTTGTGAAAATTTTGCGGTCAGATCACTTATTATCTTTTTCGCTTCGTCTAATTGTTTCCCAACCTCAGCTTCTGGCTTGATAATTGGTTTTGGCTTCTTTGGTTTATCTGATTTCTTTTCTTTATATAAAAAATCAACTGTTTTAAAAACTAATGTTTCAAATTGATAATATTCATCATTTTCAATCAGACCTTCACGATTTGTTTTGTCTTTGAGCAAAGGATTTTCAGCCTGATTCAGTTCAACCATTCCTATAATAGTATCGTTGCCAATAAAATCCGTTTTCTGAATTCTTTCATTATCTAACTTCAACCAATCGTTACCAGACTCGCCGCAAGGAAGTATTCTGATTCCATCTCTGTAAACACTTACGCCGGAAAGTTTTTCAATATCTTTTTTATTTATCCCTGATTTTTGTAAAGATTTGCCATCTTTTGAATAGTGATGCAAATTTACCGCAAAACCGCCACAATTCAACTTTTCGTTCAGTTTTAGCCCAAATGATTTCAGGTCAATTTCTCCTTCACGACGAATTTTTTCAGAATCAGGGACATTGGAATCATATTCAAACTGCATAATTCCGTTTTTATCTATTAATCCAAAGAGTTTGTAATGAGCTTTTTCAAGAATGTCTGATAGTTCAAGGTCAGCATACTTTTCAAATTCAGTAGGACAATTAATAAATTGCAGAGTTACATCAAAATCATTTGCTCCTTTGAAAGGGCTTTTCATTCTTTTGAGAGTGTTGGAAACTCTTTCTATATCTTTCCAAGTCCATTTTGATTTGAGATTGCTGATTTCAAGAATTGTTCCTGATTCATCCGGCTTAAATTCCGTCGCTTTTTCGTAGGTGTATTCGACTTCAACTTCGGATAAATTTTTTTCGTAATCTTCAAACAACGTCTAGTCAACGTCGGCAACCAATTCTTCGGCGGAGGTCTTGATTTTGGAAATCATTTTCAGATTGTCGCCGATTTGTTGAGTGGCAAATCGTCCGACACCTTTTTCGCCGAGCGGCAATCTTCCGAGTGCCGATCTTTCTTTGCTCTCTTTTTGTTTTTCTTTATGTCCGGTTGCTGGGTTCATCCATTTATTCAGAAAAGTATCGTCGTCCATTCCTGAGCCGTTGTCGCGGATAATAATTTTGGCGTTTTTCTGATTGAGGTCATACATTTCGATACTAACGGCGACAGCATCGGCATCATACGCATTTTTTATCAATTCGAGCAGACCGACGGTTGCGTCCTTGATAAGATATTCACCGAGAATTTGAATCAGCCGTGCTTTCGGAACAAATGATTTTTTTTGTTTTGCCATTTTAATCTGTGTGTTCTCTGTTGGTTTTGCAAATCCGCATATTTGTCATTACCGGATGCTGGAATTGGGGCGAAATAATAATGCTTCTGCCTTGCCCTAAAGTCGGCACGTCGTCCCAAATCGCATCGTTCACATTTCCGCCGGAAATTTTAAGGGCATTAAGATTTCTGCTTCCGGTCGTCTGATGAATGATTTTCGTGTTGCAGAGTTCAAAAATTTCTTCCGGCAGATGTGAAGGCTGTTGCGAAATAAAGCACAATCCTAACCAACGCTTTCGACCTCTGCGGGTAACTTCACGCAAACGATCAAGCAAGGCTTCCATCTTTGAAGCGTTTTCTTTGCTGACAAATGTGTGCGCTTCTTCGATAAAAATAATAGTCGGCGGTAAATCGGGATTTTTGATTTTCTGGTCAAACAGTTTGCGAAGCAGATAGGCGATGACGATATTATTGACCTGCACGGTGTATGAATTGCTCAAATCCAGAACGGAAACTTTTCCGGCTTTCAGTAAATCGGAAGTGTCGAGCAAATCATCGGTCGAATCGAAAATGCCGAATCTTTTCAAGCGATTCAATAATCTTTTGACGACCAGCCACGACGCTTTTGACGAGCCTTTTTCATCCCGAACCACATTATTTAATCCATTGAGAAGCGATTTTATTGTCAATTCGGGATATTCGGCATCTTCGTTAAACTCATTTTCCTCAATCGCTTTCCATTGATTTTTCGGATTCTGCGGTTTGCTCGTTTTGGTCGTAATTTCGGCAATCTGTCTGTCCCAAAGGTCAACAAAACGATCTTCCTGTGTTTCGTTCATTCCCATAATCGCCGAAAGTTCATACGGCGAAAGACTGCCGAACGGAATGCTGAATTCGAGCGAATCGTGTCTTTTGCTTTCCGTTCCAGCCGGATGATAAACCTGAAAACTCCGTAATCCTTCGGGTGTGATCTGATATTGTTCAGCCTTCTTTTTTAATCCGGCGTTATGTTCAAGTTCGGAATTCGGTTTGTCCATCGAAATATATTCGCCTTCGACATCAAGCACGACGACCGACCATCCGGCGGCTGAGGCTTCTTCAATCAAAACCTGTGACGAGTTTGTTTTGCCCGAACCGACCGTGCCGAAAATTCCGATATTGCGCGGCAAAACGACTTTTGAATTGGCATCGAGATAAACGCGGATTCCTTCATAACCGCTCAAATGTCCGAGATACATATTGCCCTGAAGTTTCAGCAATTCCTGAATTTTCTCCGGCGGCAAAGGATAAACCGGCGATTTCGGATGAGGGCGGTTCTGAATGCCCGAAAGATGCGAAGAATCGTAATGAAACAAACCAATCAGTTCACAAAAACAAATGCCGTGATAATCGGGAATAAACGCGATATTTTCCGCCTGCACAATAGATGCTCTGGCAAACGCCGAATCACGGCTGACAGCATCCGGCGTGTAAAATGGAATGTTTTAATTGGGATGAATAAAGAATTAGAAGGTCAGTTTGAAACAAGCACCGTTTAGCAATTCTTTGTTTTCAGAATGTTTTGCTAAAGCGATTGAGTAATTTCTTTTTTCGAGGAGTTCTTTGGCTTAAAGTGAACCCCCTTGTCCAGACCACAAAAGCACTTTTTTAAGGTGTATTTTCGCTGTTAATAACTGCCTCTTTTCCCCCCTTCATTTTCTTTGTTTTTAAGCCTTTTTGATATACTTCAAACGGCGTTTGATATTTTA
>JBBSIE010000052.1:0-26213 GCA_038232235.1 Pyrinomonadales bacterium
CCTTCTTTTTCCAAAAATTTCAGCGGCAAAGTTTCACCGAACGGCAAAACGGCGAAAACTTCTTTGATTGATTCGTCGGTTTTCACGCGAATCACCGGATCGCCCGGTTGAATTAAGCGAGGTCGCAACAACGCACGCGGCGCGGCGATAAAAGCCGTGTAAGGCGTTACGAATTTGTATTTGACCGACAGCCGAATAATTTCTGCAATATAATCTTCGCGTTCGCCGTCAATATTCATCGCTTGCAAAAGCGCGTCAACCCGCGCCCGCGCCCAAACTCGCGGCAGATGCGGATGCGCGTCGTCAAAGTCCGGCAACAAAACTTCACGAGAAAGATTTATCGAATTTTCACCGAACTGCGCCGAAAGGTTAACACTCATTTGCGTTTGCGGTTTTTTATAACGACCGACAAACGCGAAACTCGAACCGTTGTAACTATCCGCGCCGCTCGGATAAATTTGATAAAAATTATCCGGTTGAGCAAAATTCAGCCGTAAATTCTCAACGCTCGATGTGCCGATCTTGTCTAAAAATATCTTGAGCGCAAGCGCGATGTCTTCGGTTTCCCGCGCCTGCGCGAAATAACCGTGAGTTTTGGCGGATAATTCTTCTAAAAGTGATTTGTTTGCGTCATTTCCAAGCGCGAAGGCAAAAAGTTTGATGTCGTTTTTATTATCAAACAGATTGGAAATTGATTTAATATTAGTTGTTTCAAGCGTCGGGTTGGCATCGGAAATTAAAATAATATCGCGCGTTCCGTCGGAAAAATTATTTGTTTGGGCAATCGCCGTTTGCAGAGCATTTTTCAAATTCGTGCCGCCGCCGAATGTTGAATTTCTGATAAACTGCATCGCTTTTTCAATGTTTTCCGTCGTCGCCGAAAGTGGTTTTTCGGAAAATGAATCGGTTTCGTCGCCGAATAAAATCAAACTGAATTCGTCTTTTTCAGTTAAATCGTGCAGAAAATAATCGGCGGCTTCGACGGTGCGGGCGAGTTTGTCGCCATACATCGAAAGCGAAGTATCAAGCAACAAAACAACGCGGCGCGGTGGTTTTTCGGTATTTGTCGGCTGATTAAAAATCGCCTGTGCCTGAAAATAACCGTCGGGATTTGCCGCCGCAAGCTGCGGATCGCGCAAATCGTAAGTGGAAATCTGTTCGGGTGCGCGATAAGTAATGAATGAAAGCGCACTGTTTGGCGTGTTTATTTGATAATCGAACGAAAAATCGTTTTTCAATTCGATATTTTCGCCGTGATATTCGGCTTCAAAAGTGTTTGCATCCGCTGCGGTAATATTTAGCGGATAATCGTAATAAGTTGTCGTAAAAATCGGAAAATCATTGACGACACGAATGTGCAGATTGAATTCGCCGACGCTCTGCGTTTCGCCGAATGAAGGTTTGAGCGGAAATGTGAAATGCGAACTCAAACTTTCAACGGGCAAAACTTCCGTATATTCCATTTCGAGCCGTTTTGAGCCGTAACCGTCAATCGGAAAAATCTTCGCCGAAAACGCCGAACCTCCTTCGTGTTCGTCATCTTGTTGGAGCAATCCGGGATCAACCTGCGCTTGTTTTATTTGACTGTAAATCTCATTGGCGCGGCGTTTTTCCATCATCACGCCCGGAATCCGCGTGTCGTTGTCCCAAACGGCAAAGTCGAAAATTGAACTCGTCGGTGGCAGCGCGAAAAGATATTTGCCTTCGAGCGTTTCCGCCGTGTGATTGTCAAAAATCTGCATAACTTTGACTCTGGCGTGTTGATTGTCAATCAAAACATCAACATTCATCACTTGCAGCGAAAGCACATTCGGATTCGGTTTGCCTTCGGAAGTCGGAATTAAAACGCCCGATTGTGCGAAAGCGACAACAAAAGTAAGAAAAAAAATTATTGTGAAAATACTAAAACGCGAAAAATCATTAACCGCAGATGAACGCGGATAGACGCAGATAAAAAATCTGTAAAAATCAAAAAATCTGTACTTATCCGCGTTTATCTGCGGCTCAAATTTCTTTGCGTCTTTGCGTCTTTGCGCCTTTGCGTTGAAAATATTCATCTAAAAATCTCCGTTTTCAAAATAATTTTTTTTCATTCCGGCAATGCCGCTTGTCGTCCCGAAATAGATATTTTCGCCGTCGCCCGTGATACTCATCACGACTTTTGACGGCAAATTTTCCGATAAAACGCTCCATTTCTGCGTGTTTAAATCTAAAATCTTTACGCCTTCCAAAGTTCCGACGAAAATCCTCGCGCCGTCGCTGTAAATTGCGTTCGGATTAACGACGAATTTGCCGATTTCCGCAAAATAATGAATTTCGCCGGACGCGGTTAATTCAAAAATTCCGCCGCCGTAAGTTCCGATAAACAAACGGTCATTTGCCGAACAAAGTGCCGTTACCCAATTTTGTTTGAGATTTGAATTTGAATCTTTATAAACGCGCAAGACTTTGTTATTTTGAATTTCCGCCAAACCGCCTAGTGTTCCGACGAATAGAGATTTATTAACGAAAAGCGTCGTGTAAATGCTGTTGCTCGGCAATCCTTGCACTGTCGAAAGACTTCGCAATTTGCCGTTTTCGTTTATTGTTAAACCTTTGCTTGTCGCAATTGCGAGAAAACTTGCGTCGGCAAAATGCGTAACCGAATTACTCAACAAACCGTCGGTTTTTGTTAAATCTTTGCTCGAAAAATCGTTTTTAAATTGCATCAATCCGCTTGAAGTCGCGGCAAACATCGCATCGTTTTGCGGTTTCAAAAAATTGATTTCGCGGACGGTTTCCGATTCCAGATGTTTCAGCTTTTTGCCGTCTTTGGTGAAAACGTCAATGCCGCGCCGAAAAGTTCCCGCCCAAAGATTTCCGTTATTATCAAAAGCCATCGCGGAGATAAAATTGTCGCTCAAAAAATTGTTTTCAGATTTACCGAATTGTTGGAAATTCGCGCCGCTGATTTGAAAAATCCCTTGTTTGGCAAGCAGAAAAAGGTTTCCGTCAGTTCCCGTTAAATGCACATCCGATAAATCTTTATTTCTCGGTGATTCTTTAACCGTAAATTTTTCGCCGAGTGTGAAAATTTCGCCGTTCGCTTTGGTGAAAAAAATCTGATCGTCGTGTTTGGTAAGACTCGACATCGTCGGCAAAGTTGTGATTAAACGGAAAGGTTTGTTTGTTTGAAAATTCGCAGTTTGAACCAATCCGAAGTCGGTGGCGATGAAAACATTTTCGCCTTGGCTTGCAACGCCGATTACGCGATTTGACGGCAAACCTTCAGCAGTCGTGAAATGCCGCCAAACGCCGCTTTCCAAAAGATATAAACCGTTGTTAAAAGTTCCGACGAAAAGCCGTGAACTGTCTTTGATTAAACAATTTACGGCAATCAGCTTTTCATTGTCCGCTTTGATTTCACTAAAATTTTTGCCGTTAAATTCAATCAATCCGCCCGCGAATGTGCCGATTAAAAGTCTGCCGTCGTCAATTAAAAATGCCGTAATCGCTTGCGCGTCGCGATCTGTAAATTTATAACTTTCAAAATTTTCACCGTCGAAAACAATTAAACCCTGCGTTCTTGTGCCGATAAAAAGTTTGGCGTTAAAAACAATTAAACTCGTCAAATCACTTTCGCTCAAACCGTCCAAAACCGTGAAATGTTTGATTAGATTTCCGTCTGCTGCAAATTCCACGAGTCCGCCGCTTGTCGCTGCAAAATACGTGTCTTGAAATTTTACAAAATCCCGCGTATCGTCAATATTTTGCCAAATTTGAACATTATTTTTAGAGTGAGGAATGAGATTAGTCCGTTCAAAAGGCAGGTGACTTTCAAGGCGGGCGCGTTCTTTTGAAAGTTCGCTGCGGGCGGAATTTTTGACGCGGATAATCCCGGCGGCAAACACGAAAATTAAAATTGCGAGCGTGCCGTAAATGATTTTTCGTAAAATATTTTTGTTAAAAGATAATCGCATCGTGTTCAATTATCTTTGATAACTTGTCGAGTTAAAACGTGATGAATAACGGTATGTTTTCAGGCTGTTACGGTGAAGTTTATGTGGAAAACCACAGGGTAGATTGCAGATTCCAAATTCCAGAAACGATTGACGGTTCACGATTTACGATTGACGGGTTTGAGAAGTGAAAACACAATTTTGCCGTCGAGTTTTTGCCACGAAACATCGGCTTCGATTAAGTTTGCGCGGGATTTTATGTTGGAGAGTCCGCGTCCTTTTTTGGCTTTTTCCGCGTCAAAATTGCGCCCGTCGTTTTCGATTTTTAAGTTGAAATCATCTTCCGCCGAAGCAGTAATTTTCATTTCGACGAATTCCGCGCCCGAATGACGCGCGATGTTGTTTAAGACTTCCTGCGCGATGCGGTAAATTTGCATTTGCGCGTTTGGCGGCAAAGCGAGGCGTTCTTCCAGACCTTCGTCGCATGTAAATTTGTATTCAAATTTTTTGTCTGTTTGCGTAAAGGTATGACTTAAAAGAAATTCGAGCGCGGCGGTTAGCCCGACGTTTTCCAAAACCGACGGGCTTAAATCTTCACAAATGCGGCGAATTTCATTGGAAACGGCTTCGATTTCCGTGCGAAAATCCTGTTTTTCTTCCGATGTTTCAATCGCCGGAAGTTTATCGGACATCATCATCAAATTTCGCAAATCGGCGAGCGTCTGATCGTGCAGATCGCGGGCGATGCGGCGGCGTTCGCGCTCGGCTTCGTTGGCTAGATCGAAACGCGCGGCGGCGAGTTCGCGGTTCTTTTTTGTTATTCGCCAACGCTCGATAATTGCCCAAATCAAAGCAACCAAAGCAATTGCAAGCAGCACGGCGAGCGTGGTTGATGTCCACGGAAAAGGTGCTTTGGCAACTGAAAATTGAAAAACAAGCGGCGCGGAAGATTGCAAATCTTTATCAAAACCGCGAATCTCAATCGTGTAAATGTCCGGCGGCAAGTTGTCCATCAAAAACTGTGAATCGTGTGAAAGTTTTTTATTGATAATTTCGTTTTTGCCGTTTTTGAGTGTAAATGCATAGAGAAATTGTTCGGGAAAAGTGCGGCTGCTTAACGCGGTAACTTCAACCGTTAAAGTATTTTGCGGAAAGGCGAGATTGATTCCCGTCCGAAGTTCGTCCGGGTTGTGCAGACGCTGGCTCAAAATGCGCGTCAGAATAATCAGCGGCGCGTTTTGGCTCGGCGCGTAGCGCGACACTCCGCGGGTTGTGCCAATCAAAATATTGTCGTTTTCAACCGGAAGAAGCGCGAAAACGCTTGGCGACGGCAAGCCTTGTTCGACGCTTAAATTTGCCGACATCCAGCCGAATTGTTCGTCAAATTTCAGATGAAAAAGTCCGCTGCCGACGGTTGCGCTCCAAATGTCGCCGGATTTGCCCACGAAAACATCCCGCGCCGCGTCGTTTGTAACGGCGTTGAGTTCGCCGTTTTTAAGAAGAAAAAGTCCGCGCTCGGTGGCAAACCACAAACCGTTTTCCGAATTTCCGTCAATATCCCAAACGGGAACCCCGCGCAGTTTTTCAAGCGATTTTTCCGCCGAAACCGTTTTTCCGTCGAATGAAAAAACGCCGTCTTTTGCCGTTCCGATCCAAAGTTTTTCGCCGTCAGCAAAAAGACTGGTCGGCAAATCGTTGGAAAAAATTAACGTGCGATTTTCGCCTTCGATTTGTTCGATTCCGCGCCCGAAAAGCGCAATATATGTTTTGCCTTGAAAATTTTTAATGGCGCGAACGTCTTCGTTTGCCAATTGCTTGTTGTCTAAAGTAAAAAGTCCGCCAGACGTGCCGATTAGTAAATTTCCCGCCGGATCTTCGGCGATTGTGTAAATTGATTTGCGTTCAAAATTTTCGATTGACTGCCAATTTCCGTTTTCAAGAATGAAAAGTCCGCGATTTGTTCCGGCAAAAATTCTGCCGTCTTTAGTTTGATAAAGTATGCGGACGAAATTGCT
This sequence comes from Pyrinomonadales bacterium, assembly GCA_038232235.1. Taxonomy (GTDB): domain Bacteria; phylum Acidobacteriota; class Blastocatellia; order Pyrinomonadales; family Pyrinomonadaceae. The sequence continues at coordinate 5,954 of JBBSIE010000052.1, forward strand.
GTTTTTGTCGTCGGAAATGTTTTGATCAAACGGGCTTGAAGCGTCAAAACGGCAAACGCCTCTGTTCGTTCCAAACCAGACGACGTTTTCGCGGTCAACAAAAACCGTGTAAATATTGTTTGAGCGCAAACCGCCCGCCGTGTTTTCAAATGTAAAATGTTCGAGCCTTTCCCTGCCGCGAAAATGGTACGCGCCGCGTTCGGTCGTGCCGATCCACAAATCGTTGTCCGCATCGAAAGCGAGCGCGGCAACCGTGCCGGTTTCGTCGGCGATTTTCTCCGGGCGTTCAACGTCTTTGGCGTAATAAAGTCCGCCGTCATCTCGTCTGACCTGCGCTCCAAACCACAAATTTCCGTTGTTATCTTTTTGCAAAGCGGTTATAAAATATGGTCGCGGACGGCTGTAAATTTCCTGTTCTTCACCGTTTTCGACATTTATCAAACCGTGTCCGAATGTGCCGAGAATAAATTTTCCGCTGTTTGCCGAAAGGCTCGTCAATTTTGAAGATTTTTCGTCGTTTCCGCCAAATAAAGGCTGCGGCAAAATCGTTTGAACAACGAAAAGACTTTCTAAATTTTGAGATAATTGAAAAATTTGTCCGTCGTCGCTCGCTAAAATTATTTTCTCGTCGGCGGTTTCGCTGATAGCGATAATAGATTTTCCAAAGGTTTCCTCAATCGGATAAAATTGCCCGCCGACGAATCGCGCCGCGCCCGCATCTGTGCCGATCCAGAGTGTTCCTTTTTTATCATATTTGAGGGCGAGAACTTTTTCGGCGTTTAAGCCTTGCAAATTAACCGCCTGCACACGCCGTCCGTCATATTTTGCCAAACCGTTGTCCGTTCCGAACCACATTACGCCATCTTTGTCCTGCGTTACGGCGCGAATTGTGTCTGACGGCAAACCGTGAAAAAGACTGACCGCGCCCCATTGATGAAAGTTTTGCGCTGTCGGTGCGTTATCTTCCGTAACATTTTCTGTGAGCGGAATATCTTGCGCTTTTGTTGAAATCAAAAAAAACAAACCGCATAAAATCGCAGACAGAAACAGGTAATCAATTGTTTGGAATTTGGAATTTAAAGTCATTGTTACCTGTTTTCTGCTTATTTATTTCTGCGGTTTCCGGCGCAAAACAAAAACCGCCGTTCCGACGAGCAGCGATTCGTGCGGCATTTTTTTGAATCTCGGATGCAGATTGTCGAAGTTAATCTTGTGTTCTTTGAAATTATCAACGTACGGCACTTCGATTTCAAGGTTAGCGCGTTCAAAAGCGGCGAGAAATTCGTGATGACGAAAACGATTGGGCGTTCCGCGATTCGAGCCGCTGAGTTTCCAGACGGAATCGGAAAATTGCAGATAGGTCAGCGGGTCTTTGTAATGAAACCAGCAGTCGTGCGGACCATAATCTACGCGATGAACGGCAACGCCGTCGCTTTTAAGCAGACGGTTGTGCATTTCGGCAAAAGCGTCAATATCGGAGATATGTTCGGCAACCTGAAATGAACAAATGATGTCGTAGCGTTTTTTGGTCGAAGAAGTTTCAATCGGTTTGGCGATCAACTCTAAACGGTCGGCGTATTTTTCGGGAAAACTTGCCGCGTTCAAGCCTTCAGCCCAATTTATATCAGGATAAAACTGCGACCATTTTTCTTCGATGGCGCGATACCACTTTTTTGCTTCCGCGCCGTAGTAATCGCCCGGAAAATTATCAATCACGCCGTAACTTTCCGCGCCCGCGCCCATTAACGCCAACCCGGAAGTCAAAAAATCGCCCGCGCCGATTTCCAGAATACTTTTACCTTTTAAGCTGCCGATGTATTCGAACAGCATATTCAAACCGGAAAATGCGTAACGCTCGATTTCTTCGTTGCTGCCCGTAAAATGTGCGCCGGCACGCGGGCGGGTTGCCCGCCATTTGCGGAATGCGGGAACTCCCATCAGGAAATTTTTTCCAATTTCTTTAATAATGTCGCGGTTTTTGTTTTCCGAAATTGTGTTTGTTTGTTCCATCCTTTGCTGCTCAAACTTTAATGCTAAGATATCTGCTTTTAAATTTCATTATCCGGTTTAGATTACATTTTCAAACAAATCAGGTCAAAATGCAGAAAAAATTATTTCACCTAAAAAAATTGTTTGTAAAAAGCAGAATTTCATTTTCCTATCGCTATAAAAAATTAAGTGAATACAGATTTTAATTTTTATGATACTCAATAAAGGCGAAACTCTTATAAGTCCAAAGCGTGCAAAGTTCTATTAAAAAAAATGTAGCTTTTATCAGGCTTTAAATGATAGAATGTTTTTATTCAAATTAGGAGGGATTTAGGGAATGACTTGTTGGCACTGTAGTAAAGAATTGGAATTCGATTTCCAAGCCACGGATTGGGTTAAATTTTATCATTGTTCAGATTGTGATAAATGGTATGAAATGAGCAAAGAAAGGGAAAAGGTGAACGGGGCAGTGCCTGTCAGGTTTTTTGAACTAGACAGCCGCCCGCAAATTCAGGCAACTGTTTAAATTTTAGGGTAAAAATTTGAAAGTTATTGAGAAATTTAATATCTAACACAATTTCAAAATAAGTATTACCACAAATTCGGCGCGGATGTTTATAGATTCTGTAGTTCAATCGGCGATATTAGTTTTGGTTTGCGGTTTGTATTTTAAAATTCAGCCTTTTGTGAAAATTTCTTGTCTAAAAAAATCTTCCCAACGAAAAATAAAGTTTTCGATGTCCGCCTTCGCCGAAACTGCCGCCGAGAAAAATCGGACCGATTCTGGTTTCCAAAACCGCGCCGCCGGTAACGCTTTGGCGATATTTTGCTGCGCCGAAGTTTTCAAACGCGCTGCCGCCTTCATACCAACCGCCGAAATATAGCTTTCCGCCGATATAAGCCGGAGCGGAAAATGTTTCGCGCAAAACGCCGAAGCCGCCTTTCAGATAGTTGCTGCTGCGAAATTCTTGACTTCCATAGCCGCCGACATTAAATAAACCGCCGATTGTGAACTGTTGAAACAACGGCGCGGTTTTGCTGAAAGTTGTTCCGCCGCCGCCGAATCCGAAAATTATATTTTTATCGTTGATTGAATGAAAAGCATTGAATTCCGATTCAGCTTGCGGAAATCCGCCGTTTGCGCCCGGACTGGCGAAATAATAGTTGAGAGAATTATTAAATTCGATTCCGCTCGTCGGAATTTGTGCGTTATCTCTCGTGTCAAAATTATAGCGCAGAGATGCAAAACTTACCGTGCCGTTCAAGTTAGGAAATTGCGGATTGCCGATGCGCCGCGAGGCTCTCAGATTTCCGATTGAATATCCCAAACGCAGTTCGCTGTTGCGGCTTGCCCGAAAACCGAAGTCAATGCCGGCTTGCGCGGTTTGAAATGTATATTCGGCAAGCCGGTCGCCGTCCTGATAAAAATTTACTTTATGATCTTCGTAAAAGGCGTTCGGCGCGGCGAAAAATCGGCTTGTGCCGAACGGATGATAAAATTCCGTCGAAAAAAGCGTTCGTGAACCGATGCTGATGTCGTTGCGTAATTCGTTGCCGTCGCCGCCGACATCGAAAAACGTCAGACGGGCGCGGGCATTAAAATTTACGTCGTCGGTTTCATAATTGTTGACATCAACTCCGACATTGAAAACCGTCGTGCGCCGCGTTCTTTCCTGCGGATCATAAACGCGAATTAACAAACCGGTTTTATCGTCGCGGCGCGTGATGCCGTAACCGAGATTGTCGAATCTTTCCGTTCCCGTCAGTTCGTTCAAATCGTTTTCCAAAGCCTTTTCGTCGAGCGGTTTATTTTCGTATTTGTCATCAAGTTTGCGCTCGATTTTTCTTTCGGCACTCGGATTTTTCGTGCCTTCAATCGCCAGAAAATTTGGAATCGGATCAACATCGGGACGAATTTTAGCTTGACGTGAAACCAGATACTGTTGCCAATCGGCATCGTCAAGCGCAAGACTTTTTAAAAGCGCGACTTTTTGCTGTGCGCCCTCATAACCTAGTTTAATAATTTCCGCGCCCGCGCTGAAATCGAATGTCGAATAATTTTTCAAATCCGGCGCGACGATAATATCAGCCTGACGCAGACTGCGCCGCGAATTTTCAGCGGTTGCGACGAAAAAAGTCTGTCCGAGAATGCTGACCAAATCCTGAAGCGAATCGCGGTCGCCAAGCTGCGTTTCGATATTGACGACGAGAATAATGTCCGCGCCCATTTCTTTGGCAACATCAGTCGGGATATTGTTCAAAATTCCGCCGTCCGCCAAAATTCTGCCGTTTAATTCGACGGGCGCAAAAACGCCGGGTATCGCCATTGTCGCCCGCAAAGCCTGCGCCGGCGAACCGCTTTTCAAAACGACGGTTTCGGCACTGACCAAATCCGTCGCCACACAGCGAAACGGAATCGGAAAATTATCAAAATCTGTCTTATCGCCGTAAGACAGCATCAAGCGATCAAGCACCAAACCGATTTCGTGTCCCGGATTCAGACTGTTCGGAAGTTTCAAACCTACCACGCCTTTCCCGCCCAAAGTAATTGCGCCGGACAAATTTCGCCGGTCTTGTTTGCGTCGGTAAGTCAATTCGTCAAACGCCGGTTTGCCGCGCAAAAGTTCGTTCCAATCGAGCGTTTCAACCAGTTTTTCCATCTCGGCGGGTGTTCTGCCCGTCGCATACAACGCGCCGACGAGTGCGCCCATACTTGCGCCCGCGATGTAATCAACCGGAATATGATTTTCTTCCAAAACCTTGATTACGCCGATGTGCGCGAAACCTCGCGCACCGCCGCCGCTTAAAACAAGACCGATTTTCGGGCGTTTTTTCGGTGTATTTTCAGGCGTTTGAATTATTTGGCTGAACGTGAAAGATGATAAAATTGCTAAAAGAATTAACGATTTTAATAAAATCAACTTACTTTCTTTTAAATTTTTTATTAACTGCTTAAAAATAATTACCGCAAATCTCGCAATGATTTTCATTAATTCATTATATCTTTACGGATTGCTTTAAGCGAGTAATGCAGTCTGGACGACTGCATTACTCAACTGCTTTTCTAAAAAGTAAAACCGATCTGACCTTGAATCGTGCGCGGCGCGATAAAATGTGTTCCGCTAAATGTCGAGTTGAAATTGTAAAGCGCGACTTTATTTGTCAGATTAACAAACGTCAGACGCGCCGACATTTTTACTTTTTCCGTGCGTAAAACATTGTCCGAACCGAAACTCAAATCGAACAAATGACGCGGCGCGATGCGCGGCGGATTCGTGTCGTCATTTTCCGTGCCTTCCGCCGGAATTCTAATGCGCGTTGCGCCGAAGTTTGGCGCGGCGCAAGTTCTGATCGGATTTGCCAAAGTCGCCGATTGATCGCCGCAGAATAAACCGATTTGTTGTTGCTCGTCCGCCGAAAAACCTAAAGCCGTCGCATAATCAGGAACTGCGCCGGAAACCACACCGCTGTCGTAACGCCACGTAAAGGCGGCGAACGGCTCAAAACTTTTGATTTTCCTGAACTGATCGAAGCTGTATTGAATCTGCGTCGTCTGCTGAAATGCCTGATCGTGGTCAATGCGGAAAACGCCGTCGGGCAGATCGGAATTGAAAAATAAACCACCAGTTTCCGGCGGAAAAAATCTGGCGCGGGTGTGTCCGGCGTTGAAAAACGCGCTCAAGCCTTTGTAATTTGTCAGATTAAGGCGAAACGAAACGCCGTCAATTTTCGATTTGTCCCACGAAATCGGAAACGTAATCGGCGTGTTCAAAAGCACGTTAAAATCATAAGCGTTGCGCGTGTATTTATTAAAATAATCAACATCCGCAACGATGTATTTACCGAATGCTTGCTGCAAACCGACGTTAAATTGATTGCGATTTCCCGGTTTGAGCGGCGCGGCGTTGACATCGCCGAAACTTCCGTCGGCGAAACCGTTTGCACCAGCCGCGTTTGAAAAAATCAGATTTTCGTTATACGGCGTTTCAAAATTTCGCGTGTATGAACCGCGAATTACCGTATTTGTCGGCTTAAAAAGATACGAAACGCCGAGTCGCGGCTGTAACGCTTTGCCTTTGCTTAAACCGTTGTAATTATCGAAACGCAAACCCAAACTCAGCGTCAAACCGCTTTTAAAGTTCACATTGTCTTGGGCGAAAAGTGCTTCCTGTTTGATGTCCGTGCGCCCGTTAAACCTGAAAAGTGTGCCGCCGCGTGTTAAATCGAACGGTAATAATCCGGGAATAAAATCAGGACTCGCGGGATTGTTAAAATCCGCGTCGGTGATGCCGAATTGAAAACCTTCGTTCAAAAAAGTGTGCTGAAACTGTCCGCCGATTTTGATGTTATGAATGCCTTTGACATACGCGACATCGGCTTTGATGCCCGTGTTTGCAAGCCGTCTTTGTTGACTGATGGTTTGTGTTTGATCGGAAAACGGATTCGCGCTCGGATAATAATTTACTTGATCCAAACGGAAATACGGATTGACTGTTAAAACCGTCGAAGCGTTGAAAATATGCACGTAACCCGGCGCGATGTTGATTGATTTGACGCGCTGACGCTGATCTTGACCGAGTGCTTGCTGTTCGTAAGTGTTGGCGATGTTAAATTTATTGCGGGCGAGAAATACATTGAAATGAAACGTATCTCTGCCTGTCGGATTGTAATCGAAATGATTAAAAATTCCGATAGAATTTCCGTTGTCGTGCAGATTTACGAATTCCGGCGAATCCAAAAATCGGTTGGAACGCTCGAAATTTAACGCCGTAAAATTGCCGAATTTTTCATTGCCGAAACCGAAAGTTCCATCTTCCTGAATAGTTCCGAAACTGCCGAAACTCGAATTAAAACTGCCGAACGGTTTCGGCGCGTTCAAACCCGAACGAGTGATCGCGTTGATGACCAAACTGCTTTTATCGCCGTATTCGGCGGGCGTTGCGCCGGTAATTACTTCCAAAGACTGAATCGCGTTGACCGGAAGCTGCGTCGAAAATGCTTTCGATTGCTGATCGGTAATCGGCTGATTATCAACCGAATACTGCGTCTGCGCGTGGTCGCCGAGCGGATGAAAAAAGCCGTTTGAATCGGCGACGACTCCCGGCGAAGTCAAAGTTACGGCTTCCGATAAACCGTTTCCGGGCGAAGTCAGCGGCAGTTTTTGAATCTGCGATTGGTCAACGTCGGTGTGCGTCGTCGGAATATTTTCGATATTGATCGCGTCGGCATTAACATTAACAGTAGCGTTTGCGCCGCTAATTGCCAAAGAGATCGGAACTTGCATCGGCACGGAATTTCGCACGACGATATTTTGCGCCGCGTTTTGAAAACCGTTCGCCGAAACGGTTATTTGATAATTATTCGGCGGCACATTATTGAATGAATAAACGCCTTCATTGTCGGTCGTCGTCGTGCGCTGAAAACCCGTAACGGCATTTTTGATGCTGACGTTCGCACCAGCAACGACGGCGTTATTCGGATCGGAAATCGTCCCCGAAATTGTTCCCGCGCCGCCCAACGCCTGCGCGAAAATGAAGGATGAAAAACTCAGACAAAAAAGCAGTGTTATAAATAATTTGACAATAAGTTGTTTTGACATAATTTCCCTTTGTATTAAAAAGGTCAATTATAATCATTAATAATCCTGTCGCAGCAGCTTTTCAACAAACTGTTTGAGAGAAACAATAAACAGTTAATAGAGCAAACAAACGGTTTGCCAAAAGTCATATTTTCAGAAGTTTCTCGCGCAAAATCCGCGATTGCGAACGGCTTGACGCGATTTCCTGACCATTTTTCAGAAAAACAGAATATGTGCCGCCGGGCATTAGCGAAATTCGTTCAATCGCTTCTAAATTCACTAACGCGCCGCGCGACAGACGGACGAATTTATCCGGTTCGAGTTTTGTTTCCAAATCTTTCAGCCGAAAGTTAATTGTGTATGTTTTGTTGTATAAATCGGTCAAGCGCAGAAGTTCGCCGTCGGCGACGATTGAGGTGATTTCGGAAACGGGAATCAGATATATTTCGTCACGGCGGCGAATCGGAATTCTTTGGAGAAAAGTTTTCGGCGAATTTTCTTCATAATCGGCAATTGCGGCTTTCAAATTCACCGCTTCGCGCGTTTTGAAATCGCTTTGTTCGAGTCGTTCGTGAGCGCGATTTAGCGTTTCGCGCAGACGCGCTTTTTCAACGGGTTTGAGCAGATAATCAATCGCGTTGACTTCAAACGCCCGCACCGCGAATTCGTCGTGCGCGGTAACGAAGGCGACGAGCGGAAGTTCCGATCTTCGCAGAAATTTGACGACTTCCAAACCGGAAATTTCCGGCATCTGCAAATCAAGCAACGCTAAATCCGGTTTTTCCGCTTTGATAATTTCAATCGCGCCCGCGCCGCTTTCCGCTTCGCCGACGACTTCCGCGTCTTCAAAATTTTGCAAAAGAGTTTTCAAAAAATTTCGCGCCGGACGTTCATCGTCGGCGATTATTATTCGGAGTTTATTCATTTCAGTTATCAGTCAACAGTTATCAGTCATCAATTGTCAATTATCGGTCTTACTGATAACTGTTGACTGTTGACCGATAACCGAATTTCCGCCGTCGTTCCTTTGCCGATTTCGCTCTCGATTTTAAAACGTGCCGTTTTTCCGTAATAAGAAATTAATCTTTGTTCGATATTGTTTAAACCGATGCCTTTTTCTCGCGCTAGTAAAAGTTCATTTTCACCAACGCCGCCGCCCGAATCAAAAACGCGCAGGTTTAAGAAAATTTTATCGTTTTCATTTTCTAAATCGGCTGAAATAAGAACTTTACCGCCATTTCTCGTTTTTGAAATACCGTGTTTTACGGCGTTTTCGACCAAAGGTTGCAAAATCAGCGCGGGCAAACGGAGTTTTTCCAAATCTTTCGGCACATTTATTTCGACTTCCAGACGTTCTTCAAATCGCGCCTTTTCAATTTCGAGATAACTTTTAATCAATTCGATTTCTTCGCCGAGCGTTGAAAATTCGCCGCTTGAGCGCAAACTTCCGCGCAAAAGTTTGGTTAGTTTCATCAAAGTATCAAAGGCTTTTTCGGGCGCGGTTTGAATTAAATAACCGATTGTCGTCAGCGCGTTGAACAAAAAATGCGGATTGATTTGGGCGCGAAGAGCGCGAAGCTGGGCTTCGGTCGCCAGTTTGCTGAATTCCTGTGCCTGTCTTTTCTGTTCATACCTTTCGTTGGTTACACGCAGATTATCAATTTGCCGCGCCGCAAGAAGTGCAACCGCTTCGAGCATTTCAACTTCGTCGGACAGAAGACGACGACCGCCGGAAAAATCACTCAAATTTATTTGATAAAAAGCCGGTCCAGCCGTCGGTACAAAAATTTCCGCGCTATTCGGCGTAAAATTAACCGACGAAAGTTTGCCGCTCATTTCGACTTCGAGCGTCTGCTTCCAAACCGCATTTTTCGCCGTCAAAGCCTTTGCAAGTTTGGCGCAAACTTCATTTAAAACGTCTTCCGCCGCTTCGCGTTTTTCGATGATTCGCGCAATCTCAATCTGGAGTTTTTCATAATCGAACCGCTGCAAAATAATTTTATCAACAAGCCATACGGCAAATTTGTGTAAAGACGGATAAGCGAGAGCCGTCGTCATCCATAAAGTCAAAACAATCACAGCCGCCTGCACGTCGTTACGGTCGTGCGTTTCGTGCCACGCCAGCAGCGGAACGGCAACGAAAACATAAAGTCCGAAAGCCAGCGAAGCGAGCAAAAGCAATGACAGAGCGCGTTTCAAAAACAAATCGGCAAAGGCGAACCGATAATCCTGCAGAAGAATCGCCAACGCGAGCGGCAAAGAAGATTGGTGCGCGACAAGTTCGACAAGCCACGAGCTTCCCTCGTTTTGTGAACTTAAATGAAGCGCGGAAACGGCGAAAACGAGCAGTGCGGTAATCCAAACCGTTTTATTTTCAAGCGGCTGTTTGAAATTAAAAATCAGCAATCCGGCAATTAAAGTGAGCGCACCGAAGGTTAAAATTTGCAGAGCTAAACTCGACGGCGCGGAATTGTTAAAAATCGCCGAATAAAGATGAAACAAACTCGCCAAAATACTCAAACCGTAAGCAGCAAAAGTGAGCAGATGCGCTTTCGGATTTTCATTTTCCGAATTTTTCCAAGCGGAATGAACAACCACCGACGGCAGAAAACCGAGTGCCGAATAAGAAATCGCCAGCAAAATCGGCGAAACGCGGCTTGCGCCGAAATCCTGCCGGATGAAAACGTAAAGTTCGCCGAGATTCCAGAGAAACCCCAGAACAGATGTGGCAAAAAGTAGTAAATCAAACGGAAATTTATCTTTTGTCTTGCGATGGCGCAAGACCATCACAAACAAAAGCACGTAGAGCGCGATGCCGACCGTAAAGCCCAAAAGATTGATTAAAGATGCGACGTTCAGCGTGTTCATAGAAGTACTCTGAACTTATATTTACCATTTATTTACAGGGATAACAGGATAAATGGGATAATGATTTAAATATTAAAAATCACTGTTAATACTGTTCTCCCTGCAAATTTCCTCCGATTTTCACTTTTTCGCGGTATTGATTGATGGCGACATAGACGACTTCGGCTTCGGTAACGCGCACCGATTGACCGTGCGAACCGAAGCGTTCGGATTCGACAATGACGCGAATCGTGATCGAAGTGTTGCCGACTTTGGTCGTCTGCGCGTAAAAACTCACCAAATCGCCGACGAAAACAGGTTCGTGAAAAATAACTTCCTTCATTGCCAGCGTCACAAAACGGTCGTGGCGCGTGTGGCGCACGGCTTCAACACCGCCGGCAATGTCAATATAGCTTAAAATAATTCCGCCGAAAACCGTGCCGTGCGCGTTCGTGTCGCGCGGCATCATCGTAATACGAATCGCCGCATTTCGCAGTCGTTCAGCTTCTTTTTCTTCTTTTTCCATATTTAAGATTTTTTACGCAAAGGCGCAAAGTTTTTTAATTACTAAAATAAAAAAACAATTTCAACTTTGCGCCTTTGCGTTAAAATAAAAACTCTACTCAAAAATCTTCTCCAAAACCCAATCGTGAATCGCATCTTTTAGCTGATTTAGATGTTTATCAAAAAAATGTCCGCAATTTTTGAAAACCACCAATTTCGTATCGGCATTTTCGGCAACCAAAGCAACGAGCGAATTTAGATTTTCGATTGAGCCGAATTCGTCGCTGTCGCCGTGAACGAATAAAATCGGTTTGCGGCAGTTTTTCATGTAAGAAAAATCGTATTTATCAACTGCCGTACCGATGCTGATGATTCGCACAATTCTTTCATCATCGAGCGCGACTTCCGTGCCGACACGGGAGCCGAAGGAAAATCCGGCTAAAGTTATCTCTCTGTTCGGATAATTTTTAGTTAAATAATCTAAAGCGTCGCGCACGTCCGTTCTTTCGCCGTCGCCGTCATCGTGTTCGCCGTCGGAATTTCCGACACCGCGAAAATTAAAGCGCAGCGTAACTAATCCGGCTTCGAGAAGTCCTGCCGCCGCGCGAAAAACGACTTTATTGTGCATCGTTCCGCCGCCGAGCGGATGCGGATGGCAGACGAGCGCGACACCGCGCACTTCGCCGTCCGGTTCTTTTAGAATCGCTTCCAATTGCCCGACTGATGCGGGAATCATTAAATTTCCTTTTGGATACATAATTAAATTTTTGATTTTAGGTTTTAGATTTTGGATTAGCAAATTCGCTTTCCGAAAACTTTTCAATGTTGGCGCATACTTCATCTTTCGATTAGATATTTGCGCTGATTTCGTGATATTTTTTCCTTTGAATCAACTTTATTTTCCGCAATCTGTTTTTATATAAATTAGGCATTAATAATGGAAGAGATTTTTAAGGAACAACCGACGGAAACCCCGTCTAAAGAAATTATCGAAACGCCAGAAACCGCCGAACTGACGTTGAAACAATGGTTTGCGACGGACGAAGCGACGCGCTGGGTTTATCTGATTTTCGGTTTATTCGCTATTTTTTTGATAATGACGCTGCTGCAATATTCGACGCAGGCGATTTGCTGCGGCGATTGGGACGGTTATTATCACATTCGGTGGAGTTCGCTGCTCTGGGAAAATTTTAAGCATTTTAAATGGCTTCCCGAATTCACTTGGCTGCCGCTGACCGTTTTGAACGCGAATGATTACGCCGATCATCATTTTCTTTTTCACCTTTTTCAAATCCCGTTTCTGTGGTTTTTTGAACCTGTAACGGCGGCGAAAATCGCCGCGATTTTTTACGGAAGCCTGGCGATTTTTTCGGTTTACTGGCTGATGTTCAAATATAACATCAACTATCTGTTGTTGTGGTTAGCCGCGCTTTTGACGTGCGCCAATCCGTTTTTTTACCGGATGAATATGGCGAAAGCTCCGCCGCTGACAATAATTTATACGGTTGCCGGAATTTATTTATTGTTCGAGCGCAAATACAAATGGCTTTTGCCGCTGATGTTCTTTTTTGTCTGGACTTACAGCCTTTATCCGATTCTTTTCTTGGCGGCGATGATCTGGGCGGGAATTGTCGCGTGGAACGAACGCCGGTTTGAATGGCAGCCGCTCGCTTACACTTTCGGCGGAATGATTTTGGGAAATCTTATCAACCCGTATTTTCCAGATAATCTCAAACTTTTTTCCGAACATTTTTTCACGAAATTTACGAGCGATTATCCGGTTGCCGTCGGCGGTGAATGGTATCCGTATGACGGCTGGCAATTGCTGACGCATTTGACCGTCGCGTTTATCGCAATGTTTATCGGTTATATTTTATTCGCGCCGAAAAACGGTAAGTTGCCGGAAAAAGCGACGTTTTTTCTCGTTTTCGCGTCCGTTCTTTTCGTTTGGATTTTTAAATCAAAACGCATCGCCGAATATTTTCCGCCGTTTGCCATACTTTTCGCGGCGTTTAGCTGGCAGGCGTTTTTTGCGCCGCGTGTCGTTTTGCCTGAAGATTTTCAGCGCGACATTGAGCCTTATCTTGGCAGAAATGAAAACAGACAAACTATATTGTGGAAGAATATTGCTGCCGGACTCATCGGATTTGTTTTAGTCGTGATGATGTTTTTCTATTTCGTCGGCATAAACACGACGGCTTGGGCGAATGACAGTTGGCGTAATACGGTCGGCTTGCGTGCGCTTTTCAACATCAAACAGGAAGGTTTGATGTCGTCAATCAGAGACAATGAATCGAACAATAAATATGAACGCGCGATGAATTGGGCGAACGAAAACATTCCGGCGGGCGAGCGAATTTACAACTGCAACTGGGATAATTTCCCGAAAATGTTTTTTTACGACACGAAACATAATTACGTTTGGGGACTCGATCCGAATTATCTTTATTCGGAAAATCCCGAACTTTACAAACTCGTCGAAAATATAAATTCCGGCAAAATCAGAGACCCCGCGCCGATCATCCGCGAAAAATTCGGTTCGAGATTTATTTTCTCGGAAGCGAAAGACAATGTTGATTTTATCGCAAATTGTTTAAAAAGCGGTTGGTGCGAAACGGCTTACGAAGACGACGAAGCGAGAATTTTGAAAATCCGCGACCAAAAAGGCGCATCGCCGGGCGATGAAACCGACGAAGGCGCACCGCCGACAACGGACGAACTCAAACAACTCGACGAAGAAGAAAAAGCGGCGAATAATTCGCCAAATCAAACGACAAATGACGAAGATAATTCCGACGGCGGAAATGATGACGAACCGGATAATGTGGAGTCAAATAAATGAAGTTTCAGTATAAATCAAATAAATTAAACGTAATTATATTGTTTTTCGGGCTGATTTTTTGTCTGAATCTCGCCTGCGAAAGTCCGTCATTAAAAGCGAATAAAACGGCGGCAAATAAACCCGAAAATAAGGTCGCTGATTTTCAAAGTGATTTGGAAACGATGAAAACCGCTAAATTTGATTATATTTTCGTTTTTCGGCGCAAGGATGGCGGCGTTTTTGATGCTGAAGACAAAGCATATTTAAAGGCGAATTCGCCCGCCGCTACCAATCGTTTTATTTTGTCCGACGACGACAAAGCCGTTATCACCGGTTCGGGTTACGAATTTCCGGCGGAAAATTTAAATGCTCTGCGAACAAGGTTTAACGTCGAAGAATATTCGCCGCCGAAACAATCGAAATAGTTATTTTTGATGAATGGAAAACTTACAACTGCAGTGATTTAAGGATTTCATCAAATTTACGTTTAGAACAAGGGGAAATAAATTATGGCTGACAATAAAATAACCGACACAATCAAAATAATTGCCGGTGAAGACGAAAAATCGGTTGATGAGGTCGAACAACCCGCGCAGAATATCATTTTTGATTCGTCAACGCCGCCGGTTCGCTCGATTGTGCGCGTCGTTTTGGTTACATTGTTGATTTTAGGCATTGCGGGATTTTTATCCGGTATTATTTCCGCGATGACTCATTTGTTTTTTCTGATTATTTTAGCCGTATTTTTCGCCTATTTGATAAAACCGCTGGTGGAAATGATTCGCCATCCTTTCGACAATCCGAGTTACGACAAATTTATGCCGCGTCCGGCGGCGATTGGAATCGCTTATTTGATTGTCTTTTCGGTTTTGGGAGTTGCGATAACCATTTTGAGTCCGATTGTCGCCGATCAAGCCAGACAATTTTCGGTTTCTTTGCCGGAATATACGGCTTCGCTTCAAAATAAATTCACAGACCTCGGCAGCCGCTATAAGCGATACCAAATTCCCGAAGCCGTGCAAACGCAAATTACAGAGAAAGCGGCGACGGTCGTCGGCACAATCGGCGCGGAAATTACGGGATTTTTAATCAGCACGGTTTATTATCTTCCGTGGCTGATTTTGATTCCTATTCTGGCATTTTTCTTTCTCAAAGATGCTAATCTGCTGCGCGTTTCGCTACTGCGCGTTTTTCCGAGCGGCGATTGGCGAATGCGCGTCGAATTGCTGATTCACGATGTCAACACGACGCTTGCCGCGTATGTTCGCGCCCAGCTTATTTCTTGTGTTTTGATCGGAACGCTCTGCACAATCGCTTTTTATATTATCGGAGTTGATTACGCGCTGCTGCTCGGTGTTCTGGCGGGAATTTTCGAGTTTATTCCGCTAGTCGGACCGCTGACACTCGCTGTCATCGCAATTACGGTCGCTTCACTTGAATCAACATCGGAGGCGATTTATGTCCTGATATTTTTGGGCGTTTTGCGAGTTATGCAGGATTATATTTTGTATCCGCGAATTGTCCGCGAAGGAATTCATCTGCATCCGCTGGCGATTATTTTGTCAGTTTTGGCGGGCGAACAAGTCGCCGGAATTCCGGGCGTTTTCCTGTCAATTCCGGTGGTCGCGCTGTTGACGGTTTTATACAAACATATTCTGGAACACAGCAACACTAAAGGAATCGTTACCAATATACTTGCACCTCAAGAGAACAGTGAAGAAGCGGCTGCGAAATAAAAATCGGGAGTTTGTAAAAATGTCGCCTTTATCTTGGTTAATTGCTTTCTTTTTTATCTTATGTTTTTTGGTGTTATTAGTTTATTTTCTGGTTGTCAGAGCGTTTTATTGGGGTGACAAAAAAGTAAAAAGTAAAAGGTAAAAAGTAAAAAGGCAAAAGTTAAGAAAACATTTTTAGATGTTGTTATAATTTATCTTAAACTTTCACTACTTTTTACTTTTTACCTTTTACTTTTTACCTTTTACTTTTTACTTTCCAACAATTTTGTCAATAAAAAAAATCACCTCAAAAGATAAAGCCGCAATTATCGCCGCCGCCGGAATTGTAATAATCCACGCCCAGACGATGCGGCTTGCCACGCCCCATTTGACTGCTGAAAATCTTTTTGCCGAACCGACACCGACGATTGCGCCGGTGATTGTGTGAGTCGTCGAAACCGGAATTCCGAAATATGTGTTTGCAAAAAGCGTTAAAGCACCGGCAGTTTCCGCGCAGAATCCGCCGACGGGCTGGAGTTTGACGATTTTAGTTCCCATCGTTTTGATTATTCGCCAACCGCCGGAAAGCGTTCCCAAACCGATTGCCGCGTGTGCCGCCAAAACAACCCACAGCGGAATGTCAGGAAGTTTGCCGCCTTCGCCGTATTGCAGAACTCCGCCCGCCGCGAGAACCGCCGTAATAATTCCCATCGTTTTCTGCGCGTCGTTGCCGCCGTGTCCGAGCGAAAAGGCGGCGGCGGAAAAAAGCTGCCCGACGCGAAAACCCTTGTCAATTTTAGCGAGATTGGTTTTATGAAAAATCCAGTAAACCGCCACCATCAAAATGAAACCCAAAGCCATTCCGATCAGCGGTGAAAGAACAATGAACGAAAGAGTTTTGACCCAGCCGTTTGAAATTAAAATTTCAAATTTTGCAGCAAATGTTTGGGCGTTGTGATATTTCGCAGTCCAATCCGGTGAAAATAAAACGCTGCTGACTCCGGCAATTCCGTTAAAACCGATATACGCGGAAATCGCGCCGCCCGCGTAACCGCCGATCAACGCGTGTGAACTCGAAGTCGGAAGTCCGAGATACCAAGTTATCAAATTCCAAACAACCGCGCCCAAAAGTCCGGCGAGAAGAACGTAAAGTCTTGAATCAGCAGCAATTGCATTAATATTGACCATATCGCCGCCGATAGTTTTGGCGACAGCGGTACCGAAAACCAAAAATGCGATAAAGTTAAAAAATGCCGCCCACGCGACCGCCACACCCGGCGACAAAACACGCGTCGCCACCACCGTCGCAATCGAATTCGCCGCATCGTGAAAACCGTTCACGTAATCGAAAATGAGCGCGATAAAGATGATGAAAATAACTAATCCTAAAGTTATTGAATGTGCGTCCATAGTTCAGTTATCAGTTGTCAGTTATCAGTTATGAATTGTGTTGATTGATAACTGTTTTAGTTGTGTTTTAGAACAATGCTTTCGATGATGTTGGCGACGCTTTCGCAGCGGTCGGTGGCGTTTTCCAGAATTTCGTAGAGTTCCTTCCATTTTATCAGCGTAATCGGGTCGGTTTCTTTTTGGAAAAGTTCGCCGATGGCGCGAAAATAAATGTCGTCGGCTTCGTTTTCGAGGCGGTGAATTTCGACGATGTGCTGATTCATTCCGTTCGGTTTTTTGAGCATCGAAACCGCCGAATTTACTTCCATCGCCAAACCTTGCAGAACTTTAGCAAGTCCTTTGGCGTGGTCGCTGATTTCCTGAATGTCATACATCATAATGGCGCGTGCGCCCGCGTCAATGTAATCGCAAACGTCATCAAGTGCGACTGAAAGCGTGTAAATGTCCTCACGGTCAAAAGGCGTGATAAATGATTTATTTAGTTTAGTTACAACTTTATGCGTCAGTTCGTCGCAGGCGTGTTCGGCATCTTTGATGCGCTTTGTGTATGTTTCGTAATTCTCGCGTTTGTCGTGCAACATTTCGACAAGAATATTTGAAGCCTCTTGAATTTTCTCGGTAATTTGCGAAAAAAAGACAAAATATTCGTCTTCACGCGGCAGTAAGCTAAAAGCCATTTTTTCAGAATCTCCGTTTAATTTGGAATTGAAGAAATTAAATATATCGGAATAAAAACGGCTTGTCTATCGGAGGAAAATTTTTTTGTTCGGCGGCTAAAAAACTAAATTTTTTTGCTGTGTTTGATAAATGCGGCTTCTCTCAAATAAACATTCAGTTCGCAAATATCTTTAACATAATCGCCGATGCGTTCGAGATGTTTGGCGACAAAAAGAAGCTGCGCGGCACTCGCGGTATGAGCCGGATTGTCAATCATTATTTCGATCAATTCATCAAAAACCCGCTTGTATCTTGCGTCAATTTCTTTATCCTGTTTGATAATTTCGCGTGAAAGCGCGGAATCTTCGGTTGTAAAAGCGTCTAACGCGGTGCGAAGCATTTCTGCCGCGTTGTTTGCCATCGCCGGCAAGTCAATATAACTTTTTAATTGCGGTTCGTCGTTGATAATAATCGCGGCATCAGCAATATTTGAAGCGTGGTCGGCAATGCGTTCCAAAATCGGCGTGATTTTCGCCACCGAAATAACGAATCGCAAATCGTGCGCGGCAGGCTGCTGCAAAGCGAGAATTTCGATGCTCAAACGGTCAATTTCAAGTTCCATTTGATTGATTATTTTGTCTTCTTCCAAAACCTTTCTGGCTAAATCGCTGTCACGCTGTGTCAAAGACTGCATCGCGCGTTGAAGTGCTTTTTCCGTCGAGCCGCCGAGCAGAAGAAGTTTGTCGCGCAAAAGGTCGAGTTGTTGGTCAATAATTCTGTTTTCCATTTTCTCTGTAGCTTTGTATTATAAACAATTTCGCAAATATTTTATGTAATTTATGTATCATTCGACAAAAACATCAACCAAATCTGCCTGTGATGTAATCTTCCGTCAATTTTTCTTCTGGATTGGTGAACATCTTTTGCGTCGCGTTGTATTCGACCAATTTTCCCAGCATAAAAAACGCGGTTCTATCGGAAACGCGCCCGGCTTGCTGCATATTATGCGTTACGATGACGATTGTATATTGTCTCTTTAATTCGACGACGAGTTCTTCAATTTTCTGCGTCGCAATCGGATCGAGCGCGGATGCCGGCTCGTCCATTAAAATAACTTCCGGCTGAACGGCAAGTGCGCGGGCAATGCACAAACGCTGCTGCTGTCCGCCGGAAAGCCCGAAAGCCGAAGTGCTTAAACGGTCTTTTACTTCTTCCCAAAGTGCCGAGTCGCGCAGGGCTTTTTCAACTCTGTCGGCTAAATCGGCTTTGTTTTCATACATTCGATTGATGCGAATGCCGTAAGCGACGTTTTCAAAAATTGATTTTGGAAACGGATTCGATTTCTGAAAAACCATTCCGACCTTTCGCCGCAAAGCGACGACATCAGTATTCGGCGCGTAAATATCTTTCCCGTCAATCAAAACCATACCGTCAACTTTGGCAATCGGAATCGTGTCGTTCATCCGGTTGAGCGTTCGCAGAAACGTGGATTTTCCGCAACCCGACGGACCGATAAACGCGACGACTTGACGTTCGGGAATTTCGAGCGTGATGTCGTACAAGGCTTGCACCTTTCCGTAATAAAAATTTAAATGTGAAATGCTGATTTTGCTTGGCATAACCTCAAAATGAAAATAATTATTTACAGGGATGAACAGGATAAACAGGATTGTTAATTCTATTTTTCAACAATTTCGCGTCAAAGAAAATCTTTACCGACTAAAAAATAAAATATCCTGTAAATCCTGTCTATCCCTGTTAAGTTAAAATTTCTTGCGCGTCAAAAACCGAACCAATATATTAATCGCTAAAATCAGCCCAATCAAAATCAGCGTCGCCGCCCACGCCATTTGGTGTTCGACATCAAACGGTCCGGTCGCGTAATTATAAATCTGCACGGTCAAAGATGCCATCGGCTGATCGTAAAAATAATTGTAAAAACGGCTGTTTAATGCCGTAAAAAGAAGCGGCGCGGTTTCGCCTGAAATTCGCGCAATCGCCAGCATCGCGCCCGTCGCAATTCCCGTCGAAGCGGCAGGCAGCACGATATTCCAGGTTACGCGCCACTGTGGTGCGCCGAGCGCGAGCGCGGCTTCGCGCATCGAATTCGGCACGAGTTTTATCATCTCTTCCGTCGTTCGCGCGACAATCGGAATCATAATTATTGCTAAAGACAATCCGCCGGCGAGTCCCGATTGTCTGCCCATCGGCAAAACAATCAGCGTGTAAATAAAAATTCCGACGATGATTGATGGAACTCCAATTAAAGTATCAGCCAGAAAGCGAACTGTTTTGCCGAACAAATTTTCGCCGAACTCCGCCAGATAAACGCCCGCGCCGATGCCGATTGGTAAACCAATGATGCACGCCAACAGCGTCATCAAAACCGAACCGACAATCGCGTTGCCGATGCCGCCGCCTTCGCCGACGGGTTTCGGCGTGTCAATCAAGAATTGCAGACTGACCGACGAGATTCCGCGCACGGCAATATACGAAAGAATCAGCAGCAAAATTGCAATCGCAAAAAACGCGCAGGCGGCTGTAACGCTCGTCATTAAACTGCTGACGAGTTTGCGGCGGCGATGTAATGATTCTTTATTAGACATTATGCGTGCATTCTTTTTCCGACTCTTGCGACCAGCAATTTGGCGAAAGCGTTGACGACGAAAGTTACGAGAAACAAGACCAAACCCATTTCAATCAACGCGCTCAGATAAAGTTTGTCGGTCGCTTCGGCAA
>JBBSIE010000053.1:0-26090 GCA_038232235.1 Pyrinomonadales bacterium
AGTCGGAATGCCGCGAATACCGAAACGTTGCGGCACGTTCATATTTTCGTCCACATTCATTTTATAAACGCCCGCTTTGTCGCCGTATTCTTCCGCAATCGCTTCGACCGACGGCGCGATCATCCGGCACGGTCCGCACCATTCCGCCCAAAAGTCAACTAAAACCGGTTTGTCCGAACCTAATACATCTGTTTCAAAATTTGAATCTGTCGCTTGTTTTGCAAAATCTCCCATCTTTTTCTCCTTGTATAAATATTATTATAATTATAACTTAGCCGTAAATTAAATCGCAAAGTTGAAACTTTTTAACATTTAACTTTGCGATTTAATTCTTTTTAATTGTAACAAAGTTTGTTACAGTTTGCAAGCGTATTTTGAAAATTTGTGGCACAATTCGTGCAATAAGTAGTTTCGTGTATTATCAGTGAAACAAAATCATACAAGGAGTAAAATTTTATGTCAGAGAAAAAAATTCAAGAACACGCCGACGAAAGCAATACGATTAAAGACCCGGAAAACTGGACAACCGGCGACGAACCGATGACCGGCGCACAGCGTTCATATCTTTCGACTTTGAGCGAAGAAGCTAAAGTAGAATTTGATGAAAACTTAACAAAAGCCGAAGCCTCAAAGCGTATTGACGAGCTTCAGGAAAAAACCGGACGCGGAAAAGCCGCATAATTGTTTTTTCTACGGCAATTTTAAAAGGACGGGTTTTACGCCGTCCTTTTTCATTATTTAACCCGAGTTGACGGTTATAAAATAATTTGTTTGAAGTGCGGAAAGTCAAAGATTTTCCGCACTTCAAACGAAAAAGCTCACAACCGGCAACTCGGGTTATTTAAAATTTTAAGCCGCCGACGCTTTTTTCAATTTTGCATCAAGACTGATTTCCGCGCCGCTCAAAACTTGTGAAACCGGACAAGTTTTCTTTGTTTCCTCGGCGATTTTTTGAAACTCTTCGTCTTCAATCCCGTCAACTTCGGCTTCGGTCATCAAATCAATATTGGGAATAACAAAGCCGTCGCCTTGCTTTTCGATTTTGACGTTTGCCATTGTGTGAATATTTTTCGGCTCATAACCTGCCTTTCCGAGATTTCCCGAAAGTGCCATCGTGTAACATCCGGCGTGCGCCGCTGCGATTAGCTCTTCGGGATTCGTCGCCGCTTGTTCTTCTTCGCTAAAACGCGATTTGAAGGAATACGCGCCTTCAAACGCGCCGCTTCCGAGTTTCACTTTTCCCTTTCCGTCCATAATTGAGCCGTTCCAATCGGCTTCCGCTTTTCTTGTAAATTTCATAATTTTTTATGCTCCTTATTCTATAAGTTTTAAACCTTTTCCGTAATCATTTTTGTCAAAGTTATCTGCGGCGGTTCAGCGGCAAGTTTTTCAACTTCGGCAAAAAATGCTTTAAAGAAATCCGTTGCAAAATGCTCATCTATCGCGGCTTTGTTCGCCCACGTTTCATGCCAGACAAAAACCGTCGGATCATCAATCGCCTGATGAATATCATAATTTATATTGCCTTCTTCCATCCGCGAATCTGCCACAATTGCCAACGCCGCGTTCTTAGCTTCTTCAACCGCATTTTCTTTGACTTTTAAACGCGCCATTAAAACTATTTTCTCGTTGTTCATAATATTTTTTCTCGAACATTATTATTCACAGATTAATACAGATAATACAAAAGATTTTTAATATTTCATACTCTCATTTATCATTGCCCGTGCTTATCTGTGTTTATCTGTGGACAATTATTCTTGATTAAAAGTTAAAAATCCAAAGAACACTTATTTATGTAATAAAGCCGTTAAAAATTGAAAAAGTTATTTTTTTGAGGAAACTGTTTTTGCTCCGATGATTTTCATTATTTCATTCGATTCATTTAATAATTCTGAGAGTTTTTCTTTTTTCAGACCGTTTGTTTTGCCCGCTTCAACCGCCAGAACTTCTTCGATTTTGCCGAGAAAATACCGAATAATATCAACCGAATGCGTCCCGTTGTCTATCAGAACGCCACCGCCGCTGATTTCCGAATCCGAATACCAACGACTTGGCATATCAACTTTCGCCGTAAAAGCGTTTTCAAACTAAATAATTTTCCCCAAAATCCCCGATGCGAGTAAAGATTTCGCTTTTATCGAATCGGCGACATAACGAAATTTCGATGCCATCGTAAATTTAACGCCCGTTTCCGCCACGCAATCAATCTTTCCTTTGGCTTCGGCGACTGACAAACACAGCGGTTTTTCGCAAAGAACGTGAATTCCCTTTCGCATAAAATACATCGCAATTTCGGGATGCGAATTCGGCGGTGTAGAAGTAATTACGGCATCAAGCTCAGAGTTTTCCGCCAGATTTTTGTAATCATTAAATGTTTTCGCGCCGAAAGGTTCGGCAAATGCTTTGGCTGATTCTTCGTTTATATCGGCAACCGCAACAATTTCGCAACATTCGCTTTGCTGAAACGTTTGTGCGTAATTTTGAGCGATTCAGCCCGTTCCGATTAGTGCAAATTTTAGTTTGTTCACAGCTATATTTTAATATTTTCGTTGGATTATAAAAGCGGAGTCAATCTTCTCCATTCCGATTTTTTTATAAAAATCCATTGCCACTTCAGATGACTGCAATATTAATTTACATTCATCACCAGCTTTTTTTATTGTCAGCCTTACTAATTTCCGACCAATTCCTAATCCCTTATAATCGTTTCTTACACATAAATCAGATAAGTAACAACAATAAGAAAAGTCAGAAATTGATCTGGCTAAACCGACCAGTTTATCTTTATGCCAAGCAGTTATGACGATATTGGAATTTTCGTGCATCCGCTTTATCTTCCAATATCTTCTTTATCCTCAATCGGAAAATACTCGGAGCAATTATATAGATCAATGATGTCTTCAACTTTTGGTACTAATTCTGTTTTGTAGGTAATTTCCATTTATTCGTTTTATTCGTTTATTTTCTAGTTGTTTCAACAGCTTCTCTAATTGAAGTTGCCAAAAATTCGATGTGTTCTTCGGTGTATTTTTCGTTGATTGGAAGAACAAGAACATCGTGCAAACCTTTCAGAGTTCCCGGAAACTTCTCGTCCGAATAATCAACCGCTTCGGGACGCGCCAGATTAAACAGGTAATGCGAATCGCCGAATGTGTTTTAACCGCGTAATTTGTATGAAATATCTACTAAAATTATTGATTTTTTTGTTTCTCGCGGTTAGTTGTCTTTAAAAAATTTTCATCATCGGTGTCTGTCAGTATTTATCTGCGGTTTTAGATTATCCTTTGGTAAAGGATTTTTAATTTCCTGGGTTTTTTCGAAGAGTCTTGATTTTGAAAGTTTGGAAAGCAGTTTTAAATGCCCGAAAATTGTTCTCGCCGTTTTCATTTTGGAAAATCCGAACAGGCGGACTTCCAAAACTGCCGGATATTCGATAATCTTGCCGCCTTTCAAATTCAATCTTCCGAGCAGTTCCGCCACGCCAAGAAATCCTTTTTCCTCAATCGGCAAATCTACAACCGACGAACGGCGATAGACGCGAAAGCAGCTTGTAAAAGTATCGAGTTTGGCGTTCAAAGCCCGGCGATAAAGAAACGACGCGCCTTTTGACAAAAATAAACGCCATTCCGGGACATTTCTTACGCCGCCTTTTTCGTGATACGGCGAAGCCGTTACCATATCCACATCTTCGGTCAAAAGCGGCAGCATATTGGCGAGTTCGTGCGGATCGTATGTGCAGTCGCAATCCATCGAACAGACGATTTCCGTCTCCGCCGCCTGCAAACCCGTCATAATTCCCGCTGCTACGCCTTGATTCGTTTCGTGTCGAATGATGTCAACATTTTCGCGTCCGCCGAAAAGTTCGTGCAGTTTTTCAAATGTCGCGTCTTTGCTCCGGTCGTCAACGAAGATAAAATTGGTTTGATAATCTTTTTCAGCCAATTTCGCTTCGACACTTCGCAAAGTGTTGGATAAATAAGGCAGCGCGGCTTCTTCGTTGTAACACGGAATAACGATGGTTACGGGATTTTGGATTTTGGATTTTGGATTTTGGATTTCCAAAACCGTTTCTTTATTTTGTAATTCGTAATTAGTAATTAGTAATTCGTCTTTGAGATTCAAAAATTCCGCGCCGCCGACAAAATCGTAACGCTTGAGATATTCCTTCAAAACCCATTCCATTTTGTCCAATTTGCGATAATGGCGCACGCGATTGTAATGCGAAGCGGCGGAAATGCGCGGCTGTTCGGGGTCAAGTTCCCAGACGTGAAAATATAAAACGAACGGCTGATCGTTCTGTTCGTGCCAATTTTGCACGGCGTGGCGCATCAGCGTATGCGGAATTTGCCGAAAATAATTTCCGCCGGAAATCGGGAAAAGCCCGAAACCAAAATCGCGCGTTGAATAGGGAAATTCCCAAACGGCTTTGCCGCCGGTGTGAACCCGATGCGTTAAGCGTTTTTGATTCGCTTCTTTTTTCGACGGCAAAAAAGAAGCGTCATAAACAAAATTTTCTTCAGCCAAAATGTCGAAAATCCAATCGTCTTTTTCGTAATTCAGTTTTTCGGCAGACCGATAACCGATGATTTTCTGTCCGCCGGCAGTTTCCAAAACGCGATTGGTTTTTCGCAAATCTTCGCGGAACTCTTCCGGCGTTAAATGTCTTAGAGAACGATGATAAAAACCGCGCGAAGCGACTTCGTGACCGCGTGAAACTATTTCCCTGATTAGGCGCGGATTTTGTTCGGCAATCCAGCCGAGAACGAAGAATGTCGCTTTTGTTTTGAAATCGTCAAGCAAATCAAGCGTTTTTAATGTATTCTGCTCGCAACGCGGCTCAAAGTTTGACCAATTGCGCTGCTGAATCAAATTTTCAAACGCGCCGACGTGAAAATAATCTTCGACAAGAACGGTCAGCAGATGTTTTTTTATTGGTGCGTCGTTTTGCATCTTTGTCGTCTAATAGTGAAGTCAAAATTGATTTGTTTTAATTTAAAATCTTTGCGTCTTCGCGCCTCCACGCCTTTGCTTTGAAATTTTCCGTTATAATTTTAACAATTCTTCTTGCCGCGCTGCCGTCGCCGAACGGATTTTCAACTTCTCCGACAGATTTTATCCAGGTTTCGACGGCGTAGTTTTCTTCAAGCATCAACTTCAATTTATGCGGACTGCCGCCGACTAATTTGGCGACTCCGGCTCTTATCGCTTCGGGTCGCTCGGTGTTTTCGCGCAGGATAAACAACGGTTTGCCCAAACTCGGTGCTTCTTCCTGAACGCCGCCGGAATCGGAAACAATCAGCCACGCATTTTTCATCAGCGTAACAAAATCAACATAATCGAGCGATTCGAGAAGATGAACGCAGTCGAGATCTGCTAAAATTTCTTTCGTTATTTCCCTGACATTCGGATTCGGATGGACGGGAAAAATCAAACAGGTATTTTTTCGCTTGCTGACAAAATCGCGTAAAACTTTCAGATTTCCGCTCATCGCGTCCCCGAAACTTTCGCGCCGGTGCGTCGTCAGCAAAATGCGCTTTTTGCCTTCGGTTTCTTCAATTAACTGTTGAATTTTACGGCTCGGTTTCAGTTTTTTTAAGATCGAACGCAGAGCATCAACGACCGGATTTCCGGTAACGAAAATCTTCTCGCCCGCAATATGTTCGGATAAAAGATTACGCCGATTTTTCTCCGTCGCGGCAAAGTGAAATGAGGCGATTTTTGAAACGAGGCGGCGATTCATCTCTTCGGGAAACGGACTATTCGGATTGCCGGAGCGCAGACCGGCTTCGACGTGACCGACCGGAATTTTGCGGTTAAACCCCGCCAGCGCACCCGCCAAAGCCGTCGTCGTGTCGCCCTGCACGAGAATCAAATCCGGCTTTTCTGTTTCTAAAATTTTATCAAGTTTTGCCAGAACTTTTGAGCAAATCTCGTTCGGCGTTTGATTTTTTTTCATCACGCGCAAATCGAAATCTACGCCAATCTCAAGCAGTTTCAGAAAAGGTTTCAGAATTTCATTGTGCTGGCTCGAAGAAACGACAATTGTTTGCAAATATTTTTTACTTAATTCGTGAATAACAGGCGCGAGTTTGATGGCTTCGGGTCGCGTTCCAAAGAGAATGAGGATTTTTAGACGCGAATCGGCGACTTCAAAAGGATTGTTTTTTGTAATTTCAGGTGTGGTGTCAAGCATTTTTGCATCCAATCCGGCAAAAGTTTATTTTAATGTAAAATATAATAATGTTCAGTTCTTCTTTTCATAAAACAAGTCATTTTCTTTTCATTTTTACTATCGGCATTCTAATGTTTTTATGCTGTTTTTATCAAATATTTTCTCAAATTGAAAAAAATTATGTTTTGCACGGGAATATTTATGATTCAAGTGGTCTGCCGATTTCTACGGCTAACGTCAAAATTGTTTTCGCATCCGGGAAAGAATCGCTTTGTTCACAGCATAATGAGGGCGGATTTGCTTGTGAAGTAACTTTGAATGAGAACTTTGCGCTCGTGATCCGGGCGCAAGGCTTTTCTATTCTACAACAAAATTACAAATTACCGCACGATTTTTCTGAAATTAAAAAGTTCACACTTTTGCCCGCTTCGATCAACGAAAAAGTCGTCGTTACCGCGAACCGTGCGGAAACCCGTTTGAATGAGACGGCGGCGAGTGTCGTTACGCTTTCAGCTGAAGAAATAAAAACGACCGCCGCGCCGACGATTGACGACAAATTGCGGCAGGTTGCCGGATTTTCGCTGTTTCGCCGTTCAGGGAGTCGTTATGCGAATCCGACATCGCAGGGCGTGTCCTTGCGCGGAGCCGGCGCGTCGGGCGCGAGCCGTTCGCTGGTTTTATTTGACGGCACGCCGCTCAATGACGTTTTCGGCGGCTGGATTTTGTGGAATAGAGTCGCGCCGATTGTGGTTGAAAGCATCGAAGTTTTGCGCGGCGGCGCGTCGAGTCTTTACGGCAGCGATTCTTTGAGCGGAACAATAAATATTATTCCGCGTCGAGTGCGCGAAAAATATATTTTCTCAGGCGAAATTTACGGCGGAACGCAAGATACTTTTTCCGCTTCGACGTTTTTCGGTTTTTCAAAAAAGAGCTGGACGGCGGATTTTACGGCTTAGCATTTTCAAACTAAAGGATACATTTTGACTGACGAAACACAGCGCGGCGCGGTTGACAGTTTCGCGGGTTCGAGAAATATAAATCTTTCAGCACGAATTGCAAAAAATTTTAACGACAAAACAAATCTCTTTTTCAAAACTTCGTATTTCGGCGAATCGAGAACAAACGGAACATCTTTG
This sequence comes from Pyrinomonadales bacterium, assembly GCA_038232235.1. Classification (GTDB taxonomy): domain Bacteria; phylum Acidobacteriota; class Blastocatellia; order Pyrinomonadales; family Pyrinomonadaceae. The sequence continues at coordinate 7,312 of JBBSIE010000053.1, forward strand.
CAAACAAATCGAACTCATCTGCGCGAATTTATTTTCGGCGGAGATTCTTTAGTTCAAAATTCAAAGTTCAAAGTCCAAAGTCTAAGTTTCAATTGGCGATTTTACGGCGGAACGCAGGTTTATGATCAAACTTTTTCTTCCATCGGCGCGGACAGAAAAAGCGAAAGTTTGACTCGTCTGCAAAGAGTTCCGGCGCAAAATATCGGATTTTCGGGACAAGTTTCGGGCGTTTTTTTACAGAATCAAACTTTTGTCGCCGGTGTTGAAGCGCGTGAAGTGCGCGGCGCAAGCGATGAAATCGGGTATTTTAATAATCGTGCGACGAGCGTCAGCAGCGCGGGCGGACGCGAGCGCACTTTCGGCTTTTTTGTGCAGGATTTTGCGCGAATCGGCGGGAAATTTGTTTTGGCGGGAAGTTTGCGCTTTGACGATTGGAGAAATTTTCGCGCATTGAGCGCAACGCGAACGCTTTCCACTAATCAAACTTTAACAATTAATTTTCCAAACCGAAGCGAAAACGCATTCTCGCCGCAAATTTCCGCGCTTTATCAAGTTACAAACAATTTTTCAATTTTCGCGCTCGCGTCAAAAAGTTTTCGCGCGCCGACTTTGAACGAACTTTATCGCGGCTTTCGCGTCGGCAATGTGATTACAGGCGCAAACGAAAATCTGCGAGCCGAAAAAGCGGCGAATTTTGAAGCTGGCGCGAGTTTCAACCGTAAGAAATTTTATTTGCGCGGAAACTTTTTTCTAACCGAAATTTCCCAGCCGATTGCTAATGTAACTTTATCGGTTGCGCCGAATTTAATTACACGCCAAAGGCAAAATGCCGGAAAAACACGGGCAGTCGGCGCGGAAATCGAAGCGGAAACGCGCTTTAGAAATTTCAGTTTTTCCGCCAGTTATCTTTTAACCGATTCGCGCGTCGTCCAATTTCCGTCAAATCAGAATTTGGAAAACTTGTTTGTTCCGCAAGTTGCGCGGCATCAATTTACATTTCAAACAAATTATTCAGAAAACAACTGGACATTAGCGTTTCAAGGTCGCGCTTCGTCAAAGCAGTTTGACGACGATTTGAATCTTTTCCGGCTTGAGCCTTATTTGCAGCTAGACGCTTACGCGGCGCGAAGATTTAAGGAAAATCTGCAAGTATTCGCGGCGATTGAAAATATTTTCAACTCCCGTTATTCAATCGCCAAAACGCCCGTCCGAAGTATCAGTTCACCGATAAATCTGCGTGTCGGAATTCGCTGGAAATAATTTAGAATGCAAGATTTAGGATTCAATGTTAAAATCCTAAATCTTGCATTCATTTATAAATTTTACGGCGCGGCGTAAAACGGCGCGGGCAAATCGCCGTCTTGACCAAACTGTGCGGCTTGAAATCCGCCGTCGGAACTGCGCGAAACATACCAGGTTCCATTTGACGGGCGGAAAACGGCAACATCGGTTTTGCCGTCGCCGTCGTAATCGCCCGGCGCGGGTAAATCAGTACTTATTCCGAATAGAAAACCTGTAAATCCGTCGCGGCTTTTGTTTAGATACCAAATTCCGCTTGCCCTTCGGAAAACGGCAAAGTCGGTTTTGCCGTCGCCGTCATAATCGCCCGGCACGGGAATATCCTGAAAATTGCCGCTGCCGAATTGTTCAGTGCGAGAACTGTTGTTTGAACTCTGCAAAATATACCAGTTACCGCCCGCTTCTCTGTAGACGGCAATATCAGCTTTCCCGTCGCCGTCAAAATCGCCGCGAACCGGACGGTCAGTGCCGGTTATTCCCCATTGCTGCGAGCGCAGAGTTCCGTTCGAGCTTTGTAAAATATAAAAATATCTCGGCGAAGATACTTCCGATCCGCCGCGCGAAACGGCTAAATCGGCTTTGCCGTCACCGTCATAATCGGCGGCGACGGGTGTATCACCATTTTGTCCAAATTTAATGCTATAAAATGTGTTGTCGCTGCTGCGAATGTAATACCAAAAACCATTTGACGGGCGAAAAACTCCGATGTCGGCTTTCCTATCGTCGTCAAAATCTTCCGGTGTCGGAATATCGCCGTCCTGTCCGAACTGCTGTCCGCGAAATGAATTGTCGGAACTATTCAAAATATACCAAACGCCATTTGATGGGCGGAAAACTGTGTAATCTGCTTTTCTGTCGCCGTCAAAATCAGCACGAACTCTGGCACGTTCGGAAATCGGTGTGTCGGATGTAAGTTTATCAACCGTTCCGCCTAAGCCAACAACGTAAAGTTCGCCGTCTTCATCTTCGCCGAAAGAAGATATGTAACGAGTTGTGCGCTGCAATAAAGTTTGCTGATTATTCAGCCACATAAGAATTTCGCCCGTGCAGTAATCGCCGTAGATATACGCGCCGTTCGGCAAATTTCCCTGTCTGCCGCGATAAATATAACCGCCCGTTATTGAACAGCGTCCGCCTGAATGATCGTATTGAAATATCGGCGGCACAAAGTTATTCGGATTGCAGAGCGTCGGGTCTAAATTGGTGCATTGATTTCCTTCGTAAACGCGCCAGCCGTAATTTCTGCCTTTGTTAATAATGTCAGCCTCTTCAATCGCGCCTTGACCGACATCGCCCGCCCAAAGTTGATGCGTTCCGCCGCGATCAAACGAGAAGCGAAACGGATTTCGCATACCAAGCGCGTAAATTTCATCCGCGCCCGCCACGCCGACAAACGGATTGTCCGACGGAATCGTATATGGCGCATTGGCATCATTGCCGGAAACGTCCGGCGTAATTCGTAAAATTTTTCCCAGCAAGACGTTGATATTTTGCGCGTTATTCTGCGGATCGTCGCCCGAACCGCCGTCGCCCATTCCGATATACAAATTGCCGTCAGGTCCGAATTCAACCATTCCGCCGTTGTGATTTGAATAAGGCTGGGGAATTATCAAAACAATTCTTTCGGAATTCGGATTGCCGAGCGCATTTGTGCTGTCAATCGTTTTGTAACGCGCAATGACGGTTGCGCCGTCGTCGGCGCGTGTGTAATCAACGAAAAAATAACCGTTGGTCGCAAATTGCGGATGAAACGTCAGACCGAGCAAACCGCGTTCGCTGCCGATGCTGATTTTATTGGAAATATCCAGAAAATTGGTCGGCGTGGTTGAACCCGGCTGAACGACTTTGATAAGTCCGCCTTGCTGCACGACGAAATTTCTTTTTGTGCCGTCTTTGGCGTTTGTCAAAAGTAGCGGCGAACTCAATCCTGTCAAATAAGGCTGTAGCTGAAAAGCGTCAGGCGCGGATGTTTGTGCTGAAATTGTTGAAGTAAAAAACAGAATAGACAAGCCAAAAACGGCTAAAAAGTTTAATTTTTGCATTTGTGATTCTCCGGTTATATTTTTCGTTTGACAGGATTTTTGCTTTCCTGAACTTATTTGCGTTTTTAGACGCATCTTCGAGCATTTTGGTTCGAGAATTTTCCGCGCATTGTGAAAATAAGAATTTTTGACGAACTATGCGAAAAGAAAAGGCACACAAAAGTATATAACTTTCTTCGTGTGCCTTTTTTTTAAAAAACCAATAATCAATAATTGGCGATAAAGTTGATTCCGTCCGTATCGTTGTTAAAGCTCAATGCCTGCGACGATTGATTAAACGTATAGCGTCGGCTTGCCGCGCTGATAATATATGTTTGTCCCGCCGCGACATCCGTGAAACGATAGTAACCGAACGCCGAAGTTCTCGCTATCCTGACATTGCCGTCGGCATCGGTCAACCTGATAATCACATTGCCGATGCCGCGTCCTCTTGAAGTCAACGCGCGTCCGGTGATTGTTACACTTGCCGCAGTCGTCCCCAACGGAGCGAGTTTTTCAACCGTTCCGCCTAACCCAACGACATAAATTTCGCCGGCTTCATCTTCGCCGAAAGATACTAGGCTGAGCGTTGTATTTAAAAGCAAAGACTGTGAACTGCCGTTCCATAATAATATTTCTTTCGAGCAGTAATCGCCGTAAATATACGCGCCGTTCGGAACTGTTCCGCGCGTTCCGCGATAAACATAGCCACCGATAATTGAACATCTTCCGCCGGTATGTCCGTATTGAAATATTGGCGGCGTGAAATTCGCCGGGACGCACAAATTCGGATATAAGTTAGTACATTGCGTTCCTTCGTAAACGCTCCAGCCGTAGTTTCCGCCTTTGTTGATAATGTCAACTTCTTCAATCGCGCCTTGACCGACATCGCCCGCCCAAAGTTGGCGCGTTCCGCCGCGATCAAACGACCAGCGATAAGGATTTCGCATACCAAGCGCGTAAATTTCGTCCGCGCCCGCCGTGCCGACAAACGGATTGTCTGACGGAATTCCATACGGAAGATTGCCGGTGGTCGAATCAACATCAATTCGGATGAATTTTCCGAGCAGGACATCTTTATTCTGCGCGTTGTTCGGAGGATCGTTGCCCGAACCGCCGTCGCCCGTTCCAGCATATAAAAAATCGTCCGAACCGAATGCAATTGTTCCTCCGTAATGATTGGTATTTGTCGGATGCGGAATGGTAATGAGGACTTTCTCGGCTGTTCCGGCGACATTCGGATCAGCCGTCGTTGTCTGATATTCGGCAATTTGAATCGCGCCGTCGCTCGCCCGCACGTAATAAACAAAAAAGCGTTTATTTAAAGCATATTGCGGATGAAATGCGAGTCCGAGCAATCCGCCTTCGCCGTTTGTCGAAACTTTCGATGAAATATCTAAAAAATTAGTCGGCGTGGTCGAACCCGGCTGAACAACTTTGATAATTCCGCCTTTCTGCACGATGAAAATCCGGTTTGTGCCGTCCTTCGCGTTCGTCAAAAAAACAGGCGAACTTAAACCCGATAAAAAAGGATCAAGCTTAACCGACGGAGTTTGCGCTGAAATACTCAAACTTAAAAATCCGACTAAAGCCAATAAAACACAGAAACCGTTAAACCTTTGCATTTGTAAATTCCCCTTTATGATAAAATTTTAATTCTTTGCAGATGCTTTGAAATTATCTGCTCTATTTTAAGGACAGATAACAGTTTGCATTCTGCTTAAACGACATTCAAAACTTTATTCGGAAAAACAGCATTGGATTCGGTAACGTCGGTGAACACCAATGTCTTGTTCACGCAGTCGCTCAAAAACTGTGCGGCTGACTGAGATATAAAATCTCTCCTCAATAATGTCATTTTGACCGGGAAGTATCGAATGTATAGATTTATCTTAAAACTTTGCAGGCGTAAATACAAGCAAATTGCAAACACGGGAAAATTTATAAACGATAGCGAACTTTCTTTTTTTTGAGTTCGCCGTCTTGGTTTTCAAAGTTTTGCAGACGCATCGAAACGTCGGCGGTCATTCGCAGATCGGATTTTTCGCCGCGTTCCAGATGAAAATTTCCGGCTGCCGCAATCATCGCGGCATTATCGGTGGAAAGATGTTTTGAGGGAAAATAGACGGGAAGATTCAACTTGTCGGCAGCTTTCCGCGCCGCACTCTGCAAAGCGAGATTGCAAGCCACGCCGCCCGCGACAATCAGAGTTTTCGGATGTAGTTCAATGGCGAGTTTTTCCATTTTGCCGATTAACGTCTTAACAACAGTCGCCTGAAAACTCGCCGCAACATCTTTTATTTCCTGCGAAAGCGTTTCATTTTCACCGACGGGCGCAATTTCATTTTCGCGCAAATAACGCGAAACCGCCGTTTTCAAACCGCTGAAACTAAAGTCGGGTCGCCCGTCGCTGATTTTGGCAATCGGAAATTTTATTTTATTCGCGTCGCCTTGTTTGGCAATTTTTTCGATAACAGGTCCGCCCGGATATTCGAGTCCGAGCATTTTCGCCACTTTATCAAACGCCTCGCCCGCCGCGTCGTCTCGCGTTCTGGAAACGACTTTGTATTTGCCCGCTTCAGGAATATAAAAAAGATTTGTGTGTCCGCCGGACACGATCAACGCCAACGCCGGATATTCGACTGCCGGATTTTCAAACGCGACGCTGAATACGTGACCTTCGATATGATTTACGCCGACAAACGGAATATCTAACCCGAACGCCAAAGCCTTTGCGTAACAAACGCCGACGAGCAATGAGCCGACGAGTCCGGGTCCTTGAGTTACGGCGACCGCTTCGATTTCTTCGAGCGAAACACCGGATTTTTCCAACGCTTCCTCCACCACCGGCTCGATTTTTTCCAGATGTTCGCGCGAAGCCAGTTCCGGCATCACGCCGCCGTAAGGTTTATGCAGTTCGATTTGCGAAGAAATAACGGACGATAAAATTTCTCTGCCGTCTTTAACAACCGCCGCCGCCGTTTCATCGCAGGAGCTTTCAATGCCTAAAACCAACATTTTTTAATAATGGTGAATGATGAATGGTGAACGATGAATGTTAGGAATATGTCTTTAATCCATCATTCACCATTCACCACTAATTTATTGTCTTTGCGTTTCAATTTCCGACGGAGATTTTTGTGGTCTGTTGTCGGTTGCTGAACTTAAAAACCCACCTAAAAGAAGAATTGCCGCGATGATAATAATTGCTCCGACGCTGATCAAAGCCCAAATCGTTCCGCGGTGCGCCCGTGCCGTGTCCTCGCGCACGACTTTTTCCTCACCATCAACATTTATAACGTCTTTTGCCATTTAATTTCTCCTTTCTCAAGGTAATGTCTACAATTTATAATCTCTGACAAACAAATGCAAAAATCAAATCCTTTTTGCGGATTCGTTTTCGGAAATCAATCGCCCAACTTTCTATAATTCCCGTGATAATAAATCAGCGGCTGCTCGTCGGCAACCAAATTTTTTTCGACTAAACCGATAAAAATCGTGTGATCGCCGCCGTCGTAGGCGTTGACCAGACGACATTCCAAATTCGCCAAAGTATTCTTCAAAACCGGAATATCGGCATCGTTCATTTCAAATTCGATGCCGTTAAATTTTTCAGGAAGGTATGATGCGAACTGATCGGAATAATATTGCTGATCTTCCCGAAGAATGTTGACCACAAAGTTTTCACTTTCTTCCAAAGCGCGATAGCTGCCCGTCGTTTTTTCGACGCAAATCAAAATCAGCGGCGGTTCGAGCGACACCGAACAAAACGCGCTGACGGTTATTCCGTGCAGATTTCCGTCGTTATCTCTAGTGGTTATAACAGTTACACCGCTCGCAAAACGTCCGAGCGCGGCGCGAAATTCATCCTTGTTTATCGGCATTATTTGTTCCCAGAAAAAGATTGCAAAGGATTGAGAATAAACTGCGAATTTTTCTCATTTACGGAAAAATTCTAACGCAAAGTCGAGAAGCCGCAAAACCGTCGGACGTTTTTATGTTGAATTGTTTTAAAGTTGGATTTTTTATTATTTGTTTGTGAAAACCTAAAAGCAATTTGAAATCTAAAAGCAATTTGAAATAATGACTGATTTTCAAATTGCTTTTAGGTTTTTCTCCATCTATAGAAACGCCGCAGAGCCAGCGCGAAACCCGTCCAAACTAAAACCGCGCCGCCGACGCAGGCGAGAAAACCGATTAATTGTCCGATGAATCCGCCGGTTTCGCCGGTGTGCGTGAAGCGAATCCACGAGCGCGGTTGTCTGCCGGAGTTTTGGTCGCCGTAATCTTCAAATTTAATTGTTTTGCCCGTCGCCGGTCAACTGCACGGCGGACGGATGATCGGTGAAAATCGTTTTCAATAAGCACTTATTTTAAATTCGCCTTTCGATTGTGTTAAATCGCAAATTTAAAAAGTTTTTAGTCGGAGCGCGGAAGGCTCGTCCGCCAATGACGGCGAAGCGAGGCGTTGAAAGCGTTTATAATAGCGAAACTGGCTAGCTACGAATTCCAACGTCGGTCTCGCTCGTTGGCGGACGAGCCTTCCGCGCTCCGACTGACTGAAAATAAGATATAGAAAAACAGATTATTCACTGCGCCTTCAAAACCCAGCCGTGCGGGTCAATTTCATACTTCGCGCCCTGCGGAATCTCGACGCTTCCCTTACCGTCCTTCATTTGAATCAATTTCGTTTCGTCGCCGATTTTCACTTCGGTTGGCATCGGAAACGGCAGATTATTCGGCGTTTCCCAATGCAAAGTTAAGCCACGCAAATCATTTGAACCACCTTTGGTGACAGATTCAATCACAACTAATTTCGGCAATTGCGGCTGGCGCAGATAAATCTCGAAAAACCATTTCAAATCTTTGCCAGAAATGCGTTCCGCCGTTCGCATAAAATCGTCGGTCGTTTCAAAATGAAACTGTTTGCCGTTGGTGATTTTCTCCATTTCCGGCGTTGGATAAGTCGTGCGGCGCAGAGTTTTGAAAAACGCTTCGTCACCGAGATAAAAGCGCAAAGTGTTTAAAATCAACGCTCCTTTGCCATAAATATCACCGTCGCTTTTTTTATAATCGGGCGGCATCATATAAATCTGCGTCGTCGTCTGCGGCTCACGCGGCGCGACCGGTTTGACGTTGTGCAGACCGCGATAACGCGCCTTCATCGCCGCGAAATACGCAACTTTGCCCTTGATCGTTTCGATGTAAAACGTATCCATAAACGACTGAAAACCTTCGTGAATCCAGAAATCGTCCCAATCCGGCGCGGTTACGAGATTCGCCCACCATTCGTGTCCAAATTCGTGAAACAGCAGCGTGTCGTCGCCGTTCGCGTTGTATTTGAAATCGTTGCCGTAAGCCGTAATCGTCTGATGTTCCATTCCGAGATGAGGAGTTTCGGCGATGCCGATTTTGTCGGCGCGAAACGGATACGGTCCGAGATATTTTTCGTAAAACGCGACGTATTTTTTCAGCAAGTCAATCAGCGACTGCCCTTTCGCCGCGTCCTGCGGCAAAACATAAAACTGAATCGGAATCATCATTCCCGACACGCTTTTCACTTCGTCCTGAATAATTTTATAGGGCGCGACGTTGAGCGCGATGCAGTAATTTGAAATCGGCTGCGAAACGAACCAATTATAAGTGCGCGTGCCGTCTTTGTTATCCACGACCGACTGCAATTTCCCGTTGGAAGCCGCGACGAGCGGTTCGGGAACGGTAAAATGCAGCGACGAAGTTTCGGCTTTGTCGGACGGATGATCTTTGACCGGAAACCACAAATCCGCACCGTCGTTCTGCACGGCGGTCGCAAACCACGGCTCGCCGTCAGCCGTTTTCGACCAGACAAAACCGCCGACCCACGGCGGACGCGGCGCGACCTTCGGCTTGCCAGAATACACAACTTTGACACTTACCGTTTCGCCCGTTTTTTCGATTTTCTGAAACGAAATCCAAATTTTCGATTCGCGCCGTTCAAACTTCAAAGGCGTTTCCTTTTTCCCGTCAACCAGCGTCGCCGATTCGACTGTGAACGGATAATCCAAATCCAGGACGAATTTATCAAGCGGTTTGACAATTGTCGCCGTCGCCGTCAAAACGCCTTTGATTGACTGTTCCTCGATGTTCGGTGTCACCGCTAAATCGTAATGCTTCACGTCATAAGCCGCCTGCTCCGGCATCAGAACGCCGCCCGAATCCGTCGGACGCGCGCCCAAATCCCGCTGCGCGAAAATTGACGCGGCTAAAATCAAACAAAATATAAAGCCGCCTGCTAATTTTTTGAACATAATTTTTATCCTTATTTGTTACTTTTTACCGCTATTATATTTCAGCAAAAACCATATTGAAAACGGCGTTACCGTATTTACCGGAAAAGTAAATTGACGAAAATAAGTAACCGTGCGAAATTAATTCGTATCATTCGTTTAGCGACGGGCTTTGCCCGTTACCTTTATCAATAAAAATTGATGTCTTTTATCTTGAGCATTGCGGACAAAGCCCGTCGCTAAACGCTGATACCTTATTTTTATTTTGCGCGGGTACTTTACCGATAAAACCGATGATTAAATGACTATTGTTGATTCTGACATTTATAATAGCGGCGACAAGCAGCGGTTTTGCCCAACGATGTGAGCAAAACGATTTGTCTAAAAAATACGATTACGTTATTTCCGCCGTCAAAACGAAAACGGCGAACGGCGAACAGCCTGAAATTTCAGAAATACGCTTACAAATACGCAGCAAAGCCGACAAAAAACAGCTTCAAAAAATTGTTGTCAAACCCGATCTTTTATTTCAGGACGCATTCACAAAATGTTCAGCAGCGCGGTCTTTCGTCACCGGAAAGAACAAAAATGCTGAGGCAACCGATAATGATTACGGCGATTTTATCGTGGTGGATTTTAATTTCGATAACCGCGAAGATTTCGCCGTCAAGCGCGATTCGGGCGGCAACGGCGGCGCGTTTTACGAATATTACATTCAGGACAAACGCGGCACGTTCAAAAAAGATGCGTTTTTAACCGATCAAATCGGCTATTTTCCCGGCACGATTGACGCTCGACGGAAACGCCTTATCACCTGCATTCACGCCAACGCTTACGGCTACAACGAAAACATTTACAAATATAATTCGACTACCGGAAAATGGATTTTCTTCAAACAAACTTATCGAAAAGCCGGACAATAAAATTGTTCAAAACTTTTGAGATGTTCCGGCATTAAATCTGAATTTAATCGGCAACAGCAATTTTTTTTCGCTGAATGAATCTCCTGCAAACTTCGCACTTCGATTTTCGCCTGTGATTTCTTCGTCGCAATCGCTTCGATTTAGACTTTCGAGAGTTTCAGTTCTTCGTCAATCCGTTCCTGCAAAAAAGATTTGATAAGCGATTGATACGGCACATCGCGTTTGTTGGCGACGAGCCGGATTTTGTCGAGCATCGAAGCGGAAATTCTGATGGAAATCGTTCGCGTCGTCGGTTTCAATTTCGGCAGAACAACCGATTCGGCTTTGTCCCAGTCAACAAATTCGGTCGAATCGTTTTCCGTCCAAAACTCCCGCGTCTCGTCTTCCGTTTTATGAACCGGAATCTCTTTTAATTTTTTCGACATATTTTCTCATCTCGCTTTTCGTCATATTGCGGGCGGAGATAACCCGAATCAAATTGTTTCTGATCGTAAATGCGATGAAAAGCCGCCGATCAGCATCGGTTCGACCGAGCGCGTAAAATCTTTGCTCATTTTCGGAATGCTCATTATCCGCAGCAACAACAAGCGGCAAATTAAAAAAGACATCTTCACATTCGCCGTTCGTAACAACGTGAAGATGCCAGTTTTTATTAGAATTTCCTTCGTCCCATTCAAAACCTTCACAATTTTCGATGGCAGCTTTCATCTAATTTTGTATTGTATGAGCATATACAAAAATTGTAAAGATTTTTGCGTTATTTTATTTTACTGCCACATTTTCCTTGCCGTTATGAATCTCCTGCAAACTTCTCACCGAAACTTTCGCCTGTGATTTCTTCGTCGCAATCGCTTCGACCAAGGCTTCCGCGCCGGTCATTGTCGTTACCGTCGGCACATTAAATTGAAGTGCGGATTTGCGGATTGATTGTTCGTCGTAATGCGAAGTTTTGCCCAAAGGCGTGTTGATAATCAAGGAAATCTCGCCTTGTTTGATTAGATCGGCGATGTTCGGGCGACCTTCGTTGACTTTGAAAACGGTTTCGCATTCCAAACCGACTTCCGTTAAACGCTTTGTCGTGCCGTAGGTGGCGATTAAATCGAAGCCGAGTTTGTCTAATCTTCGCGCCAAAATTACGGCTTGACCTTTATCGGAATCGTTGACTGAGATGAACGCTTTGCCGGACATCGGCAAAGTTAAAAACGCGCCTTCCATCGCTTTGCCGTAGGCTTCGCCGAAGGTGTCGCCAACGCCCATCACTTCGCCCGTCGAGTGCATTTCGGGTCCGAGAATCGGGTCAACGCCCGCGAATTTTTTGAACGGGAAAACCGGCGATTTGACGAAGATTTTTGGGACATTGAGCATTTCGGGCAAGTTGAAATCAGCGAGTTTTTTGTCGCCCGCCATTATCAAAGAAGCGATTTTCGCAATCGGAACGCCGGTCGCTTTGGCGACAAACGGGACGGTTCTGGAAGCTCTGGGATTAACCTCGATGACGTAAACGCGGTCGTCTTTAATAGCGAGTTGAAGATTCATCAAGCCGACGACTTTTAAGGCTTTCGCTAAATTTATCGTGTAATGTTTGATGGTCTCGAGGTGTTCGGCGGCGATTTTCTGCGCGGGCAAAACGCTCGACGAATCGCCCGAATGGATTCCGGCTTCTTCGATATGTTCCTGAATTCCGCAGATAACGACAACTGGAGTGTGGACACTTTTGTCCGCACCAGATAATGTTTCTCCATCTGCTGCTTTTTCGTCTGCTGACGAGGCGGACAAGAGTGTCCGCGTTCCGTCGCTGCAATCGGCGAGCGCGTCAACGTCAATTTCGACGGCGCGTTCCAAGAATTTATCGATTAAAATCGGCTTTTCCGGCGAAGCGTCAAATGCTGTCCGCATATAATCGTCGAGCGTTTGCTCGTCATAAACAATTGCCATCGCTCTGCCGCCCAAAACAAATGATGGTCGCACGATCACCGGATAACCGATTTTTTCGGCGATGATTTTCGCTTCTTCGGGTGAAACCGCCGTGCCGTTTTCGGGCTGCGGAATTTTCAAATCCTGCAAAAGCGCGGAAAATCTTTTGCGGTCTTCGGCGAGATCAATCGAATCGGGCGATGTGCCGATGATGGGAACTCCGGCGTTATGTAATCTGTCCGCCAAATTAAGCGGCGTTTGCCCGCCGAATTGGACGATCACGCCTTCAGGCTGTTCGATTTCGACGATGTTCATCACGTCTTCAAACGTCAGCGGCTCGAAATATAAACGGTCGGAAGTATCGTAATCGGTGGAAACGGTTTCGGGGTTGCAGTTGACCATAATCGTCTCGAAATCCGCGTCGCGCAAAGCAAATGAAGCGTGACAGCAGCAGTAATCGAACTCGATTCCCTGACCGATGCGATTCGGTCCCGAACCCAAAATCATAATTTTTCGGCGGTCGGTCGGCGCGGCTTCGTTTTCTTCTTCATAAGTCGAATAAAGATACGGCGTGTCCGATTCAAACTCCGCGCCGCAGGTGTCAACGCGTTTATAAACCGGCTTAATATCGAGATTTTCGCGCCGCTCGCGCACGGCGTTTTCGGTCGAATTCGTCAGATACGAAATGCGCCGGTCAGACAAGGCAAATTCCTTCGCCGTTCGCAAAACTTCGCTCGGCACGTCGTTCAAATTGCGCCCATCAATTCTGGCTTGTAACTGCATTACTTCCTGCAATTGCTCCAAAAACCACGGGTCAATTTTCGTCAGACGGTGAATTTCCTCAATCGAATAACCGTTTCGCAAAGCGTAAGTCAGATACGAAAATCTGTTTGAATTCGGACGCGCCAATTTGCGCTGCAATTCGTGATCGGGAATGCCTTCCAATCGCAAAGGCTTAACGGCTTCGAGCGAACGTAAGCCTTTGAAAAGACTCTCTTTAAAAGTTCTGCCAATCGCCATCACTTCGCCGACGGATTTCATCTGCGTTCCCAAAACATCTTCCGCGCCGGGAAATTTCTCGAACGCCCATTTCGGAATTTTCGTGACGACGTAATCAATCGTCGGTTCAAAACTCGCCGGAGTTTTTTTCGTAATATCGTTCGGGATTTCGTCCAGAGTGTAGCCGACCGCCAGTTTCGCCGCGATTTTCGCAATCGGAAATCCGGTCGCTTTACTCGCCAGAGCTGAAGAACGCGAAACGCGCGGATTCATCTCGATAATGCGAACATCGCCGTTTGCCGGATTGACCGCAAATTGAATATTTGAGCCGCCCGTTTCGACACCGACGCGGCGAATACAGGCGATGGACATATCGCGCAGGCGTTGATACTCGACATCGGTCAGAGTTTGCGCGGGCGCGACCGTGATCGAATCGCCGGTGTGAACGCCCATCGGGTCGAAATTTTCAATCGAACAGATGATGACGACGTTATCGTTCAAATCGCGCATCACTTCGAGTTCGTATTCCTTCCAGCCGAGTATTGATTCTTCAATCAAAGCCTGCGAAATCGGCGATGCGGCGAGTCCGCCTTTGACGATTCCTTCAAATTCTTCAGGGTTAAAAGCCACGCCTCCGCCCGTGCCGCCCAATGTAAAAGCGGGGCGAATAATCGCCGGATAGCCGATTTGTTCGACGATTTTTTGGGCTTCTTCCCACGAATGCGCGAAACCGCCTTTTGCCGATTCGATGCCGATTTCCTCCATCGCCTTTTTAAAAAGTTCGCGGTCTTCGCCGACTTTTATTGATTTGACATTCGCGCCGATCAACTGCACACCGTTCTTGTCTAAAATCCCTTTTTCAAACAGTTCGACCGACAAATTCAGCGCAGTCTGCCCGCCGACCGTCGGCAAAAGCGCGTCGGGGCGTTCTTTTTCAATAATCGCCGTGACGGTTTCAATCGTCAGCGGCTCGATATAAGTTTTATCGGCAATTTCCGGGTCGGTCATAATCGTCGCCGGATTTGAATTAACGAGAATGACTTCAAAACCCTCGTCCTTCAAAGCGCGGCACGCCTGCGTTCCCGAATAGTCGAACTCGCACGCCTGACCGATGACGATTGGACCTGAACCGATAATTAGTATTTTTTTGATGTCTGTGCGTTTTGGCATTTAATAAATTGTTGTAATAATAAAAGTAACAGCAAATTGAAGAAATTATACAGTATCAGCGAGAATTGATTAAATGTACGTTCAAAAATTGAAAATTGGAAATTGGAAAAATTTTCGTCAAGGCGAAGTAAATCTTTCACGAAGATTGTTTCTGATTGGACCAAATGCTTCAGGCAAGTCTAATTTTTTGGATATTTTTCGTTTTCTCAGAGATATATCTCTTTCCAGTGGAGGAGGTTTGAAGAAAGCTGTTGAAGATAGACGCGGGGTTTCGGCTATTAGATGTCTTGCCGCCCGCGAAAAATCTGAAATTGTCATCGAAGTTGAACTTAAAGAGGATAATCCCGAACAGATTTGGGTCTATCGTTTGAGTTTCAATCAACATCGCAAAAATCTGGAAGTTAAGGAAGAGTATGTTGAACTTAACGGGAAAGTTTTACTTCAGCGTCCTGATAAAGGAGATAAGAATGATCCCTTAAGGCTAACACAAACAGCTCTCGAACAAATAAACCTTAATAAAGATTTTCGGGAAGTAGTAAGTTTCTTTCAAAATATAAGTTATCAGCATTTGTTGCCTCAAGTCGTAAGAGATCCGCAAGGTTTTAGCTCTGCTCCAGTATCCAACGATCCATTCGGGAGAGATTTTTTACAACGTGTAGAAAATACTCGATCAAATTATAGAGATTCTCGCCTTAACAAAATTCAAGAGGCTTTGAAAATTGCCGTTCCTCAATTGAATGAGTTAAAAGTTGAGCGTGATAAATTTGGCGTTCCGCATTTGCTTGGATTATTTGAACACTGGCGACCACACGCAGCTAAACAAAATGAAGTTCAGTTCTCCGATGGAACTTTAAGATTATTCGGTTTGCTTTGGTCATTTTTTGAAGGCGACGGAATGCTGCTATTAGAAGAACCCGAACTTTCTTTACATTCTGAAGTTGTCAGACAGTTTCCGGCAATGATCGAAAAGATAAACAAGAGAAGAAAAGTCAAATCTCGCCAAGTAGTGATAAGCACTTATTCGGAAGAAATGCTTAGTGATGAAGGCATCGGAGGAGAAGAAGTAATCAGACTGGAACCCAGTATAAACGGGACTTTACTAAAATCAGCTTCTGCTGATGAAAAAAAACAATTAGAATCCGGTTTAACGGTTGCAGATGTTATGATTCCCAAAACAACTCCTCAAAATATTCAACAACTTGAATTCATATTTGAATAATGGCAATTATCAATTATTTGGTTGAAGGCGAAATTGACGAAATTATCGCGCATCAAATTATTTTCCGTTTGGGTCACGAAATTGGTGTCGGCTATGGAAAAAGAGGAGTCGGTTACATACAAAAGAAAATTCAAAACTTTAACGAAACCGCACAGAGCATCCTTTATTTAGTTTTAGTAGATTTTATGGACACGAAACTTGAATGTCCCGCTCAAGTAATCTCAAATTGGCTTCCGAACAAAAATGAGTTAATGTTTTTTCGAGTTGTTGTCAGAGAAATTGAAAGTTGGGTTTTGGCTGATAGAGAGAGTTTAGCGGCTTTTCTCAATGTAAATATTGAACTTATACCTGCAAAACCGGAAAATGAACCTGACCCAAAACGTAAACTTGTCAATATTGCCAGAAAATCTCAATCAAAAAAGATTCGAGATGCTTTGGTTCCCGATCAAAATTCAACGGCTCAAGTAGGAAAATTATATACTTCCGAAATAAAAAGATTTGTTTCCAACTTTTGGAATATTGATACTGCCAGAAAAAACTCTCCGAGTTTAAATAAATGCCTTCTCAGACTGTCAGAAATTGATTAACTCTCCTGATTCAAAGCGCGGCAAGCCTGCGTTCCCGAACAATCGAACTCGCACGCCTGACCGATGACAATTAGACCTGAACCGATAATTAAACTTTTGTGGATGTCTGTTCTTTTTGGCATTTGACGGGTAAGTTAAATTTCCGGTTACTAAATTCATAAGCTATATTCAATGAAAAGCATTTGACCAATTTGGTGTCTAAATATCCCTAATGAACGAATTTTATAAATTTTTTGATTTCACGCTCAATCCTGCAACCCGCCGCCTGCTAATACAAAATGAAGAGGTCGTGGTTAGTTCAAAAGCCTTTGATATTCTTTCGTATCTGGTTGAAAATCGCGGGAAAATTGTATCTAAAGACGAATTGTTTCAAATGATTTGGGCAGACAGTTTTGTTGAAGAAAACAATCTTCCGGTGCATATTTCGGCTTTGCGGCGGGTTTTGGGCGACAAACGCGGCGAAAGTCGTTTTATTAAAACCGTTTCCGGGCGCGGATACAGCTTTATCGCTCCCGTCGAAAAAAGCAAAACACCGGCGGCGGCTTTGCCGAAAAATGACGATTTAAATTTAGTAAATAATTCGCCTAATAAGCAAAATTCAATCGCCGTGCTGCCGTTTGCCTTTGAAAATGAAAACGCCGATCTCGAATATCTGTCGGGCGGAATCACTCAAAGTTTGATTGAAAGCCTTTCGCAAATCCCGAATTTGAAGGTAATGGCTTACACGGCGGTCAAAAATTACCGGAAATCCAATCTCGATTTATCGGAAGTAGGTTTTCAATTGAGCGTGGACAAAATTTTGCTCGGCACATTAACCGAACATAAAAACCGGCTCGATTTGAGCGTCGAACTCATCAATACGGCAGACAAAAGCCATTTGTGGGGAACTCAGTATAATTGTCAAATTACCGATGTTTTCGCGGTTAAAAAGGAAATTTCGCTGGTTATCGCCGACAAATTGAAATTGCAAATCAGCCGGATTGACGAATCGAACCTTTCTCAATCGCAAACGGACGACGCGGAAGCATATCAGTTTTATCTCAAAGGAAAATATATTTTGGACAATTTCCAATCGGGTGAAGATTATCAGGAGAGCCTTTATTCAGCGTTAAATTTTTTTCAGCAGGCGTTAAAAAGAGATTCAAATTACGCTCCGGCGTATGTCGGCAGCGGCAGAGTTTATTTTATGCTTTTCAACGACAATTTTCTGAGTCTCGCCGAAGCGCGTCAGAAATGTCAGACGGCTCTGCAATTGGCTTTCGATGCCGACAGACATCTTTCCGATACGTTCGCTTTGCAGGGAATGATTCAAATCTATTTTGAACGAAATTGGCAGGAGGCGAAAAAATCTCTGGCTCACGCCGTCAGATTAAATCCGAACGATTCTTACGCTTTTCACGCGCTCAGTCTGCTGCTGGCTTGTCTCGGAAATTTTGATGAAGCTATTTTTTACCAGAATCAGGCTCTGCAATTTGATCCGACATCATTGATTTTAAACAGCGGTTTAATAAATCGTTTTTTTCTCGCCGAAAATTTTCGGCAGGCAATCGTTCAAGCCGAAGAAGCTCTCGAATTAAATCCGCGCTCGGTTACGGCACTCGCGTTAATGGCTCTCGGTTTTGCCAATCTCAAAGTATTCGACGAAGCGATAACCGTCATTGATAAAGTCATCGCCGCCCAATCGCTGAAGGAATTACTGCTGATAAAGGCGCATATTTACGCTTTGGCGAAAAAAGAAAATGCGGCGCGTGAAATTCTAGAAAGCGTTTTGACCGATTCCGACAACGGGCGGCAAGTTGATTTTGCAGACGCTGCCGCCGTCTATTCCGCCTTAAATGATCAGGACAAAACCTTTGAATTTTTGGAAAAAGCATTTTTAAAGGGAAGCTCCAATCTGCTTTGTTTAAAAGTTGATCTGCGTTTCAGCAAATCGCGCGGCGATTCGAGATTTGACGCTCTTTTGCAAAAATTAAATCTCAAATAATCGCTTAACTACCCAACTTCGCACCCGTTTAATCGGCAATTTATAAAAAATTAAGAACTTTTAATAAAAATTCAAGACTTTCGTATTTCAATATCCTAAAATTCTCGTGTATTGACAAATTAAGTTGCGCGACGGTCAGAACTGTCTGCCGCGGCGGAAAGTAAAGGTCATTTTTTCAATTCGATTCGATGGCTTAAAACGGTAGGAACGGCAATTCGCTCCGGCAGCCGGTTTTGATATATCGCAATTTGGCTACTAACTTATTCCCTTTAGGGCATTAAATCTGTAATATAGTTTAATGCCGAAATCTAAAAAAACTGAGTTCGATAAAGCAGGGTTTGATCAAGCCAAATGGACAAAGTATTTTCAGCGATACCAGCAGGAATATATCCGTAAA
>JBBSIE010000054.1:0-25973 GCA_038232235.1 Pyrinomonadales bacterium
AAGACTACCACGTTGATAGGTTGGAGATGTAAGTACAGTAATGTATTTAGTTGACCAATACTAATAGTCCCAAGGCTTGACCATAAAATTTGTTGACAAGCAAATTTCTATGATTGCAATTTGTTAAATTTATCACTTTCAATTGTTATTATTTTAGATTTTTTAAAAGTTTTCCGGTGATTTTGTCGGCAGGGTCACACCCGTTCCCATCTCGAACACGGAAGTTAAGCCTGCTAGAGCCCATGATACTGCATCTTTCAGGTGTGGGAAAGTAGGAAGTTGCCGGATTTACATATTAAAGCCCGTTCAGTATTATGACTGAACGGGCTTTTACTTTTTTGCATCAAAGTTTTTACAAAAAGATGATTTCCGCGCTAAAAGATTTTGAAGTTTTTTTCAAAACCATTTCGTATTTAGTCGTTCTTTGCGGCTTTATATCTTTGTGGATTTCGGGCGGTTTCGGAATCATTGTTACATCTCTTTTTCTAACAGTAATGATCGGCGCGTGGTTTTTAGAGAATTCAAAATGGCAAATCTCAGAGCGTTTAGGAACTATTCTGATTGTCCTAATCGTGCCTCTTTTCTACTTCGGTTGGAAAAATCGCTTGTTCGGTTCGGGTTCAAGCGCATCTGATATTGCGAGAATGTTAGCGAGTATGATTTTAATCCTCGCCGCGATTAAACTTTTGCAGAAAAAATCTCATAAAGACTGGATTTTCCTTTATCTCATATCATTTTTTGAAGTTCTGCTCGCTGCCGGTTTGAGCATCAGCCCGCTTTATTTGGCTTCATTTATTTTATATTTATTGGTGTCAATTTGCGCGATTGTTTTATTTGAAATTAGAAAAACTTCCCAGATCGTAAAAAACAGTCAATTCAAAGAAACAAAACTTACGCGGTTGCCATTGACGGCGATTTCTTTACTCGTTTTGATAATTGCTTTTGCCGCGCCTTTATTTTTCATTCTTCCGCGAGTCGGTGGCGCAGGTTTGGGAAGTAATTCAAATGGCTTATCGGGCATAACTGGATTTTCCGATTCGGTTAGGTTGGGGGCAATAGGACGACTCAAACAGAACAATGAAATCGTGATGCGGGCGCGTTTGGATAGAGCGGGCGAAAGAAATTTTAATAATCTGCATTGGCGCGGCATCGCGCTCGACACATTTGATAACAAAGGCTGGCGGAAATCAAAAACTGCGGACGATAAATCCGTAATAAAGAGAGAAGCGGATTTTTTTATGTTTGGTTTTTCGTCCACCAAAGAAAACATAACAGTTCAAACCGTTTATCTCGAACCGATTGACACGCCCGTTTTATTCGCTCTGGCGCGTCCGGTAGCGATTCAGGGTAATCTTCAAAATGTCTTTTTAGATGCGGAAGATGCGGTGAGTTTTTCCCGCAACACCTTTGATCGTCTAAGCTATAAAGTTTTTTCCGACCGAAGTTTGCCTGACATTAAAGCTCTAAAAAACGATAATGGAGTATATTTGCCCGAAGCACAGCGTTATCTGCAATTGCCCGACGAATTGGATGAAAGAATTTCGCAGCTTGCCGCGCAAGTAATCGGAAATTCCAATAATCGGTATGACAAAGCGAAAGCCGTCGAGAAATATTTGCAGACGCAATTCGGTTATACACTGGAAATGAAAGCGAGCGGCGAGCAGCCTTTGGCGGATTTTCTTTTTAACGTCCGCGAAGGTCATTGCGAATATTTCGCCAGCGCGATGGCAATCATGCTTCGCACACAAGGAATTGCCACGCGCCTCGTCAACGGTTTTCAGCAAGGCGAATACAACGAAACGGCGGATGTTTTCGTCATCAAACAAAAGGACGCGCACTCGTGGGTGGAAGTTTATTTTCCAAAAGAAGACGCTTGGATTCCGTTTGACCCGACACCTTTTGCCGGACAATCAAACGGCAACGAAGCAAATAACGGCATCGTCGGAAGTTTCAACAAATACCTCGAAGCACTCGAAACCTTTTGGATTCAGTATTTTGTCAGTTACGACAATCAAGAACAGCGTTCACTGATTCGCTCATTCAAAAACAGTTTTAGTGATTATCAATCAAAAACTTCCGCGTGGCTGACCGAAATGCAGCATAATTTGTCGGATTGGTGGAAAGAAGTGCGCGGCGACAAAGGTTTCCAATCGAGCGCGAAAGCCGTCGCATTCGGCATCGGATATTTACTGGCGGCGATTTTGGGAATAATTTTTCTAGTTTGGCTTTATCGTAAAATTATCAAACTGGCGATCCGGCAAAAAATTCTCGCGTGGCTGAAACACAAAAACGAAACGACAATCGTCGAATTTTATGAAAGAATGCAAAAAGTTTTAGCAAGCAAAGGTTTCACGCGCCAATCGCATCAAACACCGCTTGAGTTTGCTTTTGCATTAGATATGCCCGAAGCCGTTAAAATTACGGAAAAATATAATCGTGTGCGTTTTGGCGAAAAGAATTTATCGAAAGATGAGGCGCAAGAAATTGAGAGTTGGCTGAAGAATTTAGAAGAAATACAATCATAAAACAATGAAGGGATTTCTAGATTTTGCAAGAAAATTTGTGTTTGGTGTAACAATAATTATCTTTATTTATGGATTTGTGAGTTTTCCAGATGCTCCAATTAGTCAGTGTGGTGAAAATAGTTATTGCGACAAGCAAGGACAGCCACACACTTATGAGGATTATGCAGCCTACAACCGACATTACTCTATTGTGCCTTGGTTGTTTGCTTTATCAATTCTTTCGATGGCATATCTTAATCGAGAGAAGTATAACAATATATTTAATAAAAAATGAAAAAGCAGGATTTGTCAGTTCTGATTATCCGAAGAATCTGGTTGATTCGGAAGTGATTTATAACAAATCAAAATTTTATTTCGTGTTATAATTTTGCTTACATTCGTAACGGAAATTTTAGAATATGAATGCGGTAAATACATTAAAAGAAACCGAACTTGCCGTTGCGGAACTTTCTCAAGCCGACAAAGCGCAGCTTCTGAAATGGCTGGCGCGGGATGTCGAGAACGTCTTTCCGGGAATCGAGAAAAATCCGAAAATAATGGGCGGCGCGGCTTGTATTCGGCAGACGCGGATTCCTGTTTGGCTGCTTGAACAAGCTCGTCGGCAAGGTGTCGGCGAAGTTGATTTGCTTCGTAATTATCCGAATTTGACGGCGCAGGATTTGGTCAACGCATGGGATTATGTCAGTTCTTATAAGCGGGAAATCGAAAATCAAATTGCGGAAAATGAAGCCGAAGATTGATGCAGTTTTATGCCGATGAAAATTTTCCGCTTGATGTCGTTATCGAATTGCAGCGTTTAGGAAATGATGTTTTAACTGCTTTTGAAGACGGACGCGCCAATTAATCAATCGAAGATAAAAAAGTTTTGCAAAGAGCGAGAAAACTTGGTCGGGCGGTTTTAATAATCAATCGAATTGATTTCAAAAGACTTCACAACGCCGACCAAAATCACGTGGGAATAATTATTTGCACACTTGACGACGATTTTGTCGGACAGGCAAACAGAATTCATTTTGCTTGCCAAGAATTAAAAGATATTGCGGGGAAATTAGTGCGAATTTATCGCCCGTCGCAGAAGTTATAAAAATGAAAAAAGTAGGATTTGTCAGTCTGGGTTGTCCAAAGAATCTGGTTGATTCGGAAGTGATGATGGGACAATTAAAAGAAGCCGGTTACGAAATTACCAATAACGCCGACGAAGCGGACACGGTTGTCGTCAACACTTGCGGCTTTATCGAATCGGCGAAAGCCGAATCTATCGAAGCGATTTTGGAGGCGACGGGCGCGAAAGCGAACGGAAAAACGCAGAGAGTCGTTGTTGCGGGTTGTTTGGTGGAAAGATACCGCGACGATTTGATGAGAGAATTACCCGAAGTTGACGCATTTATCGGCACAAACGAAATCGGCAGAATTTTAGAAGCGGCAGACGAAAAAGTAAATTTCAAAGAATTCGCTCTGTCACCAATCGGCAACAAAACCGCGACTTATCTTTATGATTTCGATACGCCGCGCCATCGCGCCACCGAATCGCACACGGCGTTTATCAAAATCGCCGAAGGCTGCGACCGCCCGTGCGCGTTTTGCTCGATTCCCGGAATGCGCGGTTCTTTTCGCTCACGTCGGTTCGGTTCGATTTTAAAAGAAGCCGAAGATTTGGCTAAACAAGGCGTTAAAGAAATTGTTTTAATCGCGCAGGATTCATCGCGTTTCGGCGAAGATTTGGGCGAAGTTGACGCGCTTGCCAAACTGATTCGCTCTCTTGGCGAGATTGAAAATTTACAATGGATTCGCGTAATGTACGCTTACCCGACGCATATTTCCGACGCATTTCTCGAAGCAATAAACGAAACGCCGAAAGCCGTTAAATATCTCGATATGCCTTTGCAGCACAGTTCGCGCAATATTTTGAAATTGATGAAACGCGGCGGAACTCGTGAGAGTTTGGAAAAATTAATTCGTCGTGTTCGTGAAAAAGTTCCGAATATCACGATTCGCACGACATTTATTACAGGTTTTCCCGGCGAAACGGAAGAAGATTTTGAAGAATTGATGACTTTTGTAAGAAACTGTGAATTCGATAACGTCGGCGTTTTCACATATTCCGACGAAGAAGGAACATCGGCTTTCGATCTGCCCAATAAAGTTGACGCAAAAATCGCCAAACAACGCCGTTCGCGTTTGATGAAAGAACAGGCGAAAATTTCCAAGCGCAAAAACAAAGCGAAAATCGGCAAAACTTACAAAGTTCTTTTTGAAGGATTGTCACAAGAATCCGACTTACTTTTCCAAGGTCGTCTCGAAGGTCAAGCGCAGGAAATTGACGGTTATATTTTGATAAACGATATGCCGGAAAAATTTAGTCCGCAAATTGGTGAGATTTATGACGTGAAAATTTCCGAGGCGCACAATTACGATCTAATCGGCGAAATAGTGTAGAAAGTTTATTAAATATAAACACTCAATCGCAGAAGAGATTGAAATTTTAAAGTTTCCTTTTTCGCAATTTCACAATTTCGTCCAAAATTTTGTCTGCCATTTCGCGTTTCAACATTAGCGGCAGTTCGATTTTTTCGTCACTGTTTTTTGTCAAAATCACACCAATATTCGTGTCGGTATTAAATCCCGCGCCTTTTTGTGTGATGTCGTTGGCGACGACCAAATCGAGATTTTTCTTTTTCATTTTTGATTTCGCGTAATTTTCAACATCGTTCGTTTCCGCCGCAAAACCGACGACGAGCATGTTTTTGTGGCGGTTTTTGGAAACATTCGATAAAATATCCGGCACTTTTTCGAATTCCAAAGTCAGAAATTCCTGATTCGATTTTTTGATTTTGAAGTTTTCGATATTGCGCGGACGATAATCGGCAACCGCCGCCGCGCCGATGAAAATTGTCGCGTTCGGCAATTCTTTCATCACCGCATTGAACATTTCTTCGGCTGAAACGGCGCGAATTACTTCAACATTTTTTGGCGGTTCAACCGTCGTTACGCCGCATACGACCGTCACTTTTGCGCCGCGTTTCCGCGCCGCTTCCGCCAGGGCAAAACCCATTTTCCCCGACGAATGATTCGAGATAAACCTAACCGGATCAATCGCCTCGCGCGTTCCGCCGACGGTTATTAAAAGGCTTTCGCCTTTTAAGTCCAAAGTCCAAAGTCCAAAGTCCAAAGTTTGGTCTTCTTGACTTTGGACTTTGGACTTTGGACTTTGGACTAAAATTTTCAACGCTTGCGCCGCGATGTTTTCGACATCTTCCAACTTTCCCGTGCCGACGGTTTTGCAGGCTAATTCGCCGGTAATCGGTTCAACGAAATGAACGCCGTCTTTTTTTAATTGTTCGATATTGCGCTGCATTGCCGGATTTTCCCACATTGTCGTGTTCATTGCGGGCGCGATTAAAACCGGCGCGGTTGAAGCGAGATAGGTCGAAGTCAGAAAATCGTCGGCGATGCCATTCGCAAATTTAGCGATAATATTTGCCGTCGCGGGAACGATCAAAAGGAGATCAATATTTTGCGAAAAATTAATATGAGCAATCGGATCGGGATTTTCCGGCGCGTAATCGTCAACCAAAACATAATTTTCGGTCAGAGCGCGAAATGTTAGCGGTTGGATAAATTCCGTCGCGTGTTTGGTCATCGCCACGCGAATGTCACAATTTGATTTTTGCAAAAGCCGCAAAACTTCAACAGCTTTATAAGCCGCAATTCCGCCCGAAACTCCCAAACCGACACGGTACTTTTTATTTTCGGTCATAAAATTATTCACAGATTAACATAGTTGCAAACGGATAAAAAACAACGCGGAATTTTACGGCAAAAGCTAATAAATTCTGTGTTAAGATGTTCAAAGCACGAGAAAAAATGACAGAACAGCCAAATTTATTTGCAGCGAACATTAACACGCCGGAGATCGAAAAAGTTTTACTTTATGCGCTCGGCGATTTTCAGTCGCGCGGTTTAACTTTAGCCGAAAGAGAACTTCCGCTTGACCGTTTGCGCGGCGCGTTCAAACGCGCTGCGGACAAATTCGGCGTGGAAGAGTTTTCCGATGAAAAGCTCGCCAAATATCTCGAAAAACTTGGCGCGAAAATTGTCAAAGTTCCAAGCTATGTCGCCAAGCATCCGTTTCGCGTAACTGTTTCTGTAAATTTAGCCGTAAAAGCCGGAGATTTTTACCGGAATTCACAAAATGACGATTGAGCGAACCGTAAAATTGTTTGGAGCGTTCCGATTATAACGCTAAAATAAAATATAGAGGTGAATTTATGTCAGCAGTAATTAGTACAATCGAAAAAAAGCAAACCTTAAAAGTGCCGAAAGAATATGTCGAGATTGAATTTCCCGAACCGTTGTTCTTTATCGTCAAAGTTCCGGGGCGCAAATTTTGCGATCAGGAACTTTATGAAATTGACACGGCAAACGAAAATTTGCGAATCGAAACCAACGCAGAAGGAGATTTAGAAATTATGCCGCCGCCATTTGCAGAAACAAGCAGAAGAAATATGACTATTGATGCGCGGCTTTGGATTTGGACGGAAGAAGACCAAACCGGAGTTTGTTTTGAATCGTCCGCTAAATTTACATTGCCGAACGGCGCAAAACGGATGCCCGGCGCGGCTTGGATTTTGAAGGAACGCTATTTTTCGTTTTCGGAAGAAGAAGAACGCTCGGAAAGTTTCACGCGCATTGCGCCGGATTTTGTGATTGAACTTCGCTCGAAATCAGACCGCTTGCGGAATTTGAAAGACAAGATGCTCGAATACATCGAAAACGACGTGCGTTTGGGCTGGCTGATTGATCCGTTTGAAAAGAAGGTTCACATTTATCGAAGCAACGGCGAAATCGAGATTTTGGAAAACGGGGCGAAAGTTTCGGGCGAAGATGTTCTGGTCGGTTTTGAATTGGATTTGACGGAAATTTGGTAGACGAATGAACATTGCACAAATGAATAAAGAAGAATTAGACATTGATTATCCGAACGCGAAACTTGCTTATACGATTATCCAATCGCTTTTGCAAAATCAGGAGGCGTTGAGCGATTTGCTTGCGCTGATGGCGCACGCGCTTGACGAAGATGTGGCAAAGGCTTTGACGAATACGAATGAGTGGGAAAAATATCTCGAAGCGAAACGCGAACTCGAAAATACGAAATTGCAGATTGAAAAATTTACGGAAGAACTTAAGAAAATGGATAATTGACAGTTGATAATGGATAATAAAGAGAACCCGTTAAAAAATAAATCGTATAAATTTGCTTTGCGAATCGTGAAATTATACAAGTTTCTTACTGACGAAAAGAAGGAATATGTTCTTTCAAAACAATGTATGCGTTCGGGAACTTCGATTGGCGCAAATATAACAGAAGGAAATCAAGAGCAGTCAACGGTGGATTTTATTCACAAACTTTCAATTGCGCTGAAAGAAGCATTTGAAACCGAATATTGGCTTTGCCTGTTGCGTGAAGCAGAATTTATTACGGAAAAACAAGCGGAATCCTTGATTGCTGATTGTCACGAATTACAAAAAATGTTGACGGCTTCAATAAAAACCTCAAAATCGAAAGTCTAAAAATGGATTATCAACTATCAACTATCAACTATCAATTAATTATCATTGGCGCAGGACCGGCGGGAATTTCCGCCGCCTATGAAGCGCAAAAACTCGGCTTGAAATATCTTGTTGTCGAAAAGGATTTGATCGGCAACACGATTTATCATTATCCGGTTGGCTTGACCGTTTTTTCGACGACGAATGAACTCGAATTTCGTGAAGGCGATTTGAAACCGGCGCGGGAAAAGCCGACGCGGGAAGAATTGCTTTCTTATTACGTGCGGTTTGTTTTGGATAACGAACTCAATGTGAAGTGGAATGAAGAAGTTACAAGCGTTGAAAGTTCAGGCGAAAATCATTTTAAAATTAAAACGACGAAAGGCGATTATGAAGCGAAAAATGTTTTGTTCGCCATCGGCGCGATGGATTTCCCCAGAAAATTGAATGTCAAAGGCGAGGATTTGCCGAAGGTTCACGATCTTTTCCGCGAAACTTATCCGTGGGTGAAAAAGAAAGCGTTAATCGTCGGCGGCGGAAATTCGGCGGGCGAAGCCGCGCTTTTTCTCGCCGAAGAAGGCGCGGAAACGACGCTGGCGATATTTCGTAAGGATTGGGAAAGCACCGATCCGAAACAAGGCTGTATCAAATATTGGGTGCGCGATCCGCTGCAGGAACAGTTGAAAAAACGCTGTCTGAATCTGTTTTTTCTCGGTAAAGTTTTGGAAATCCGCGAAAATGTTGTCGTTTTGGAAGACGAAGATGGCAAAACACAGATTTTGCCGAACGACGTAGTTTTTGTTTTAATCGGCGCAGACGCGGATTTGACGATGCTAAAAAATCTCGGTGTTGAAACTGAATTCGGCAAATACGGCGAAGTTCCGGTTTATAATGAGGAAACTTTTGAAACAAATGTCGCGGGCGTTTATGTCGCCGGACATTTTACAAATCATCGGCATATAAAAGGCGCGATTGATGCGCCGCAGAAGTTTATTCCGAAATTGGCGGAGAAATTTAGGATGAAAAAATCTGTATAATAAATTTCTAGGACTATTTTTCCAACCCAAAATAATATGAAACGAATATATCCTTTGCTATTTGCCTTAATTCTATTTTCATCTCCAGTTTTTTCTCAAACATTTGACTGCTTTGCTGATGATTCGCAAAATAGTAAAAAAAATCAACTTCCAGATAAAGACAAATCCGAAATTATTAAATCTGTATTGCAGGAATTTGATTTCTTAAACAGACATATATACAAAGATGAAAAGAAGGAAGTTGTTTATTTCTCAACAAAGAATATATCTCCAAAATTTGTGCCGAAAATTTCGGGAATAAACTTTGTATTGTTGAAGCCAAAGGAAATTGAAGAGAAAATAAAAAATGGTTTCGGATATTTTGTTTTTCAAAAATTGGAGAGTGACAAAATAAAGACATCGGTTTGCTTTGAATATAATTATCTTGATACGGGATACAGAAACAGAAATCCCGGCAGCAGCAGTTCGCCGTTTACAGTTAACGGAATTTTATACGAATTTCGCAAAATTAATGACAAATGGCAGGGAAAGGCATTAAGTGGATATGGAAGTCAAAGCTGAGTTTAAGGTCTGTATCGTCCAAATTAAATGAACATCACACGCGCAAAGGAAATTCTAAAACATCAATTCGGCTACGATTCGTTTCGGATGAATCAGGAAGCCGCGATTGAGGCTGTTTTAGATAAAAAAGATTCTGTTGTTTTGATGCCGACGGGCGGCGGAAAATCGCTTTGTTATCAAATTCCGGCGTTGATGCAGGACGGTTTGACGCTCGTTGTTTCGCCGCTGATTGCGTTGATGAAAGATCAGGTTGATGCGCTTGTTGGTAACGGTGTGAAGGCGGCTTTTCTTAATTCGTCGCAGACGAACCGCGAACAGACGGAAGTTTTTCAAAGAATCAAAAGCGGCGAATTAAAACTTTTATACGTCGCGCCGGAACGCCTTTTGCAAAGCGGCGATCAGTTTATTGATTTTTTATCAAACATCAATGTTTCGCTGTTTGCGATTGACGAAGCGCACTGTATTTCGAGTTGGGGACACGATTTTCGTCCCGAATACATTCAGCTTGGAAAACTGAAACGCTATTTTCCCAAAATTCCGATCATTGCGCTGACGGCGACTGCCGATAAACTTGTCCGCAAAGATATTTTCGAGCGTTTGAATATTAAACACGCCGAACTTTTTATTTCCAGTTTTAATCGCCCGAATATTTATTATTCGGTTGAACCCAAACGGAATTCTTACGCGCGACTTTTAGATTTTTTGGAAGAACGGCGCGACGAAAGCGGAATCGTTTATTGCTTGAGCCGCGCTTCGACGGAGAGTTTAGCGATGGATTTGCGCGATGAAGGTTTTTCCGTATTGCCATATCACGCGGGGTTGGACAAGGAAACGCGCGATAAAAATCAGGAATTATTTTTGAATGACGACGTGAAAATCATTGTGGCGACGATTGCGTTCGGAATGGGAATTGACAAATCGAACGTCCGTTTCGTCGTGCATAACGATTTGCCGAAAAACGTCGAAAGTTATTATCAGGAAACCGGACGCGCCGGGCGCGACGGTTTGGAAAGTCACGCGCTGTTGTTTTTCAGTTGGGCGGATGTCATTAAATTAAAAGGATTTGCCGAAGTCGAAGGGAATAAAGCGCAAAGCGACATAATGCTCAAAAAGCTTAATCAAATGGGCGAATTCGGCGAGATGAAAATGTGCCGCCGGAAGTTTTTGCTCAAATATTTTGACGAAGATTTGAAGGAAGACTGCGGGAAATGCGACAACTGCAACACGACTTTTGAAAAATTTGACGGCACGATCATCGCGCAAAAGGCTTTGAGCGCGGTCGCGCGAACCGATCAGCGTTTCGGGTTGACTTATTTGATTGATTTTCTGCGCGGCTCGAAATCCAAAACGATTCGGCTCGAACATCTCAACTTAAAAACTTACGGTATCGGTGCGGACATTTCAAAAAATAATTGGTTCGATTATTTCAAAGATTTAATTACGCAGGGCTTTTTGGCGCAAACCGAAGGACAATATCCGACGATTGTTTTAACCGAAAAAAGTGAAGATGTATTACGCGGAAACGTCAAAGTCGAACTCTTCAAAGTTGTTGAAAGAGAAGACAAAAAACAATCGCTCGTGTCGGAAGTTTCGCTTCCTTATATCAAAGAATTGTTTGACGAACTAAAGATTTTGCGAACCGCTTTTGCCCGTGAAGAAAGTGTGCCGCCGTATGTCGTTTTTTCCGATGCGACGCTGATTGAAATGGCGACTTATCTGCCCGAAGATGAAACTGAAATGTTGAAAATTTCCGGTGTCGGCGATGTCAAAATGGAAAAATACGGCGCGGAATTTTTAGAAATTATTCTGGAATATTGCGAAATTAACAATCTCGAATCGCGTATAAATTTGAAAACGCCGAAAGTTGAGCTGAAAAAACGCACTAAACGAAACGCGAAAGGTGAAAGCACGTATTCGATTTCACTGGAAATGTTCAAAAGCGGTTTGTCTGTCAACGAAATTGCTGAAAAACGCGAATTGGCAAGCGGCACGATTGAAACACATCTCGTCAGATTTATTCCAAGCGGTGAAGTAAAACTCACTCAAATCGTTCCCGAACATAAAATCGAAACGATCAGAAACGCAATTATCGAAATTAACGCCGAACAAGGCATCGGACCAATTAAAGAATTTCTCGGCGAAGATTATAGCTACGGCGAAATTCGCGCCGTCGTCGCTGATTTTATGCGGATTGCGAATGCCGTCGGAAGGTGAAAAAACGCCGTCATCTTGACGGCGTTCCTTTTAAGTATTTGAATTTGGCAAAAGTTCGTAATTTCCCATCTGCCGGTTGTGTGCGTCGAGTGCGCCCATCGCGTCGGATGTCGAATCGAGCATTTGTTTGGTCATCGTAATCGAATCGCTCAACTGTTCAAAATCCAGCAGCGAGAATTTTTCCGGCGTGGACATTGTAACGATTTCGTCGTTCAGATAACCGAAAAAGTTTTCGATTGACTGCAACTGTCCTTCGACGAGTTTGACACTGCGTTCGAGTTCGTCAAAAGATGCCAGACGGCGTTTCAAGATTTCAACATTTGTTTGCTGAATTCGTTTAGTTTTTTCGTCGTCGGCACTTTCGGCGGCGCGAAAGGCTTGTGAAAGCTGGTTGTGAACGGCTTGACGGTTGATGGATTTCAAATGCTTTTTGCGGCGGCGGTAAACGTCCAGCAAATCAACAAAATCTTCCCAACGCTGGTCGAGCATTACGAGATTTGTCGGCAATTCACGCGCACCTGTAAATTTGAAATAATTTTCCTGAATTTTATCTTTTTGATGTTCAAGATAAAGAACTGCTTCGCGTTCGCGCGGCGTAAAAGAATTAATTAACTTTTTACGATTAGCGACGGCGAGTTCACGAAGACGATCTTTTTCACGCTGATTGACCAGATGACGATAAGAGGGAAGCTGTGGAACGATAAACAAATAAACAACTTCAAAAAGAAGCGCAATTATCAGAGGAATAATGCTTTGCGTATAAGCCGCCGCAACTGCAAAACCTGCCAAACCCCAAAAATTAACCGGCTCTTTGATAGCTTCTTTGGCGTAAGAAGAGTTGAATTTATTAATTTCCTGTTGATATTTTGCTAAATCTGCCATAACTATTACTAGATGCTAATTTTGCCGTTTGAGTTTCGCTAATTCCATTTTTAATTTTTCAATTTCCGATTCCATTTCTTCCATCGTCGGCAGAAACTTTTTCGTTTCGGGATTGAAAAGCCGAAGCGTTTCGCCCGTGTCAACCACTTCCAAACCGAGCGCAGGACTGAAAATTCTACCTTCTTTAATTTCTACATCTTGAAATTCGCCGTCTGTCAGATGATAAGCGACTAAACCGTCGCGCAGATAATCATATTCGGGATCGAAAATATAATACTCTTTCACGCCGAATTCCTGATAAAGAAAATACTTTTTCTGCAAATCATCGCGCCACGTTCTGCGTGAAGAAATTTCAAAAATAACGTCGGGAACTTCTCCCAAAGTTTGAAAACACGGCGCGGATTTTTGTGAACTCCTTTGACAACCATCACATCGGGCGCAATTGATTTTCGCGTATTACCTTTTTCATAATAAAACATCATATCGGCAATGACGGCAACACCTGCTTTATCGGAAAAATAATTCCGCAAAAGTCCGTAAAGATTGAAAATCCTATTGATGTGAATTTCGGTTTCTGCCACGGGTTTTCCATCGGACTCAGGATAGTAAATTTCCTTTCCGCCGTTTTTTTGCGGCGGTGCAAATAAAGTTACTTTATTTTTTTCGGAAACTGTAACGCTCATTTTTCTTCGTCGGTTTCGCTTAAAAGAGATTGGTCAAGAACTTCCGACTCAACTTCAATCGGCGAACCGGCGGAAATCTGCTTTCCGCTCGTTTCCGAACCTTTGCCGAGCAAACCCATTTCTTGTTTATAAGCCAGCAGTTTGTCTTGAAGCTGAATATCCATCGCTTCACGTTCAATGTCCTGCATTTGCGTATCAACCGACGATGAACCGAGCTGCAATTTGGCTTCGGCGGCAGCGACGCGGCGGTCAATTTTTTCCCGCATTTCGTTGAAAGTCGAAGCGTCATCGCCGATGTTGAAGGTTTCCATCGTTTGCGCGAGTTGCTCCTGCAACTTGGCTTGTTTCGACGCGCTGATAAGCTGCATCGCTTCCGCCGAACGCTTCTTCATATTCAGAACGTAATTATCCCGCGCCTTTAAGGCTTGTTTTGAAGCATTGGCGGCGTGGTCGAGCTGCGCCGAAGTTCTTTCCAAATCAAGCTGTGCCTGTCCGAGTTGACCGATATAAGCCGTCGCAATGTCGTCGCGTCCCATTTTAACCGATGCTTTTATTTTTGAATCGAGGTCAACTACCTGAGTTTCGAGATTTTCCCTGTTCTTCATCAAAAGCCGTTCCGTCGCCATCACCTGCGCCACGGAGTTATTGAGTTCAGGCACACGGTCACGCATATCGCGGATGGTTTGCTGAAGCACCATTTCCGGGTTTTCTACCTTGTCCAAAGCCGCGCCCGTTCCCGCACGAAATATCCTTTTTATTCTCGCCCACAATCCCATTTTTTATTATCCGCTCCTCAAAAAATTGCGTCCAAAAGCTCCATCATACAAAACTTTACGATTGTAATTTAGCCAAAGTTGCAAATTACGATTTAAGTATATCAAGAAAAAGACGTAAGCAGAAATAAATAGTTACAAATTTCAGGAAATCTCCAAACCTGCTTCCCGTAATGGTTTAAGGCATATAATTTGAATACTTGAAGATGCAATAAACAATTGAACCCTGTGCAAATTTTGAAATTTCTATTTGGTAACTATTACTCTGACAAATCCTTTTACAAAAGATAAACGCATAATCCACAAATTCGATTTATCTTCATTAAATTCGACTTTTGCTAAAGTTCCGCCCAAAAATGTTTCTTTTTCGATAAACTCTTTTAGGTCAATTTTTTGGTCAAACAACACGGTTTCAAATGAATGAATTGCTGTTCCTTCTTTGTTAGTCGCCGTTACGCGCAAAGCGTTGCCGTTGTTTTTAACCGTGCAGATGTAATTTAAAACTCTGCTGCAATCAGCCAAAAATTGACGCGGAGGCATTATCATTTCTTCACCGATGAAACTATCCGCCGCATTTTTCAATTCGTTCCGCGCCGCTTCTTCTTCGCTCGATTTTTTCGCCTCCGAATAAGCGATAACTTTTCCCGCCAATGAATACAGATAAAAATAACGAAGTTGGGCGAGTTGTTTTTTCTCGTTTTCGGTTTTCGTGCGCTCTATCAAGCGGGAAGCGAGCAGTGCGCTGTTTTCCCAATTTTCATCTCGAAGCGCATCATTCATAACTTGCCAATCTTTATCGGAAACTTCCGTTGCCGTTAGATCTGACGGAGTTTTTTCATCCGACTTTCCGACTTTTACAATTTTTTGAGCGAAACAAAAAGTTGCTGACAGACAAATAAAAATTGACAAAAAAATAAGTTTTTTCATAAACAAAATTCAGCGGACTTTAACTGTAATTTCCTTTCTGCCGCAAGGTGCTTCAAAAATACCCGTAAATATGCCCTTATTCCGACTTACGGATTTGATAATAAAAAATGCGCGACCCGAAAGCGCACCTATTTCCGGCTCGTATGTGATTTCAATATCTGCCGGATCGCTCGATGCGGATTTAATCTTTTTAACATCGCCGCCGTTTTCAAATCCAACCAAAATTCCCAGACTTCCGCCGTCATTTAATATCGAAACGGATTCCTGACTGGTTATTATTTTGCACGGCTGAACGGCTTCGGTTTTTTCTTCTCCGACGATTCGCGGTCTTGTTTTGGACAAGTTTTTTTCAGTAATATTTTTTGTCGTAATTTCTTCCGTCGAATTTTCATTCGGAATCACTGTGCTTGATTCGCTCCCGACTTTTGAAGCTACCGTTTCCTTCTTTTTTGACACTTCAGTTTTCGGAACCGTAATAATAATCGGATCAAAACCGGAATCCGGCAAACGACCCGGCTTTACTTCGGCAATTTGATTTTCAACCGGCTTCGTATAATCTATTTCGGTTTTTATCTCAGATGTCGGAGGATTTTCCGGCATGGATTCCGTTTTTAATTCTTCGGGCGTTGGGGAAGGTTCGGGCGTGGATTCCGTTTTTATATCCGGCGTCGGAAGTGGTTCGAGTGTCGGCAATTTTTCGTTTGCCTTTTCAGATGTTTCTTTAACTTGCGATTGGATTTCCGTTTTCGGCGAAACTTCGGGAATCGGAGTCGGTTCAATAGAAGCCACAGTGTTTGGCTTTTCTTCAGTCTGTGCCGGGTTTTCTGTCGTTAAGTTTGTCAGGGAAGTTTCTGTTTTGACGATTGTCGAAGGCGTTTCCTCCGTTTCCGGTATCGGCGAATTTTCGGGTTTTGTCGTTTCGGTTTCCGGTATCGGCGACGACTCAACTGCCGAATCTTCCGTAACCTGAGCGACTGCTTCAGATTGAACGGGCAAATTAGCGATTGTTGATTCCGGTCTGACTCCGATTTTATCATCTAAACCTTCGAGAGTTCCGTTGATTTTTTGGTAAAGAACTTCAATAATAATGCGTTTTGACAGTTCGGGTGTGCCGCTTGTGTAACTCTTAAAATATGCGTCGAGTGCTTCGTTAGATTTGCCCTCTCCCTGAAGTGCCAAACCAAGCCGCCACATCGAATCTCGCCACCACGAACTTTTTTCCGGCAACACACTCAATGCACGTTTGAACCGGGTAACGGCTTCATCCGGTTTTTCCTGTTGATATAACGCCCAACCCGTCAATTCTTCAATTCTGCCGCGCAAAATTTTGGAAAGTGTCTGGCGCGGAATATCGGGAACTACAACCAATTCGTTTCTTGACAGAGCGAGTGTGCGGCTTTCGTAAAGTTCATCCGCTAAAACTGCCGCCGCCGCATTCGGTGAGTTTAACGCCGCATCAACTCCGCCGATTGCGGCTTGCGTTAATTCTAAAGCCTTCGGCACATCAGTTCTTTTTTCCAAAAGTCGGCTCGCCGCATAAAGACGGCGATATAATTTCATTTCATCGTTACCTTTTACAAAATTATCTGCTTCTTCCGAAGTAATTTCCCTGTTAATATTGGATGAATCGAGTTGTTGTGAAAAATTAAGCAGTGATTTTAATCTTTCGGCATTTTCGGCATCGTCAGCCGTTGACGGTTCAAAGATACTAGCGCGGCGTTCCGCTGCCAGCAGTTCGATAAAACTTTCATCCTGTTTTGCCACACGCCCGCCGAGTTTTGTTTGGACTTCTCCGTTTTTAACTGAAAAAGTTTTTTTCAAACCGTTAGCTGCTTCGCGGTAAAAACCCGCCGCCATTCTCACGGAAGCGAGTTCGTAATCGAGCGTCGGAAAATTTCCGAACTGCCGCGCCGCAAGCAAGGTTCGTTCGGCTTCCGGCAGACGTTTTTGTTGAATTAAACCACGTGCCAGCGCAATATGCGCCCAAGTATAGCGCGGTTCTACATCAACTGCTTTTTGTCCGAATTCGACGGCTTTCGCGCCGTTTCCGTGCGCCGCATACCAGTAAGCCGCGCCGACCAGCAAAGGTAAATTGTTCGGATTGCCGGGGAGCGATTTCGCCATTTCCGCTTCGGCTTCGCTTCTTTTATCAGCGTCGAAAAGCGCGAGAATCAAACCCGTTTCCGCCGCAGGATCGGCGGCATCTTTGGCTAAAATTTCACGATATAATTCAGCGGCTTCCGACGGTTTTCCGACGGCGCGTTTCATTTCCGCCAAACTGCGCCTTGAAACAATTGATTCATTATCGAGTTCCAATGCTTTAGCATAAGCGTTCGCCGCGTCCTCCAACTGAAAATTTAACCGTTTGGCGAGTCCTAAAGTTTGATATGCGGCAGGAAAATTTGGTTCGAGTTCGATTGCTTTGTCGGCGAGCCGCTGCGCTTCGCCGGCGTTTTCAGTGCCGATGTAAAATGTCGCCAGACCGAGCAGTTGTTTGGCGTTACCATCAATTTTTTCTTCAATCAGTTTGGCAACTTCAATCGCCGCGCCGCGCTGACCTCGAAAGAAAATATTGGTCGGAATTTGCAGAATGATTTCCGTAAAAAGTTTGTCCGAAACAGGCTTTGGTATGCCTTTGACAGCGAGTTTAAAGATTTCAATGCCGCTTTGTATATCATTGGTGCGTAATTTTTCATCGGCAATTTGGGCGCGTCCGCTGACAATTAATTCCTGTGCGTGAATTTTCTCTTCCGATTCGGGAAAATCAGAAACAAATTTTTGCAGAGCAGTAACCCGCTCCGCCGCGTCGGTTTGTGCGACAGCCTTTTCAAATTCTTCCTTTTCACTGACAGAACTTTCAGGAACGGTTTTGACCAATTTTGTTTTGGAAACATTCTTAGCCGTTTTCGGCTTTTGTGCGAAAGCCGACAGCGAAAATAAAATCAATAAAAATATGACTGCTGAATTCTTCATAAAATCGTCAATCGTTAATCATTAATCGTCAAGAGCGAAATGCAATTGCCGATTTAAGATGTATGATTTAATAAATATTAAAATAATATCACGAAATTGCATTTATTAAACTACGGTTTTATGCTCTAAAGCAATGGATGAACTCGACGAAGTTTGGACTCAAAAGATAAACGAAGCCGTTAAACAGGCGCGAAGCGACGGGCGCGGCGATGTTGCCGATTATCTCGCTCTGAAAATTTCAAATGACGCGCTTCGTTCAACCGGCGTGAAATGGCTTTTTGATGCTTTGGTCGAAATTGCTTCTTTTACCAATCGAAATAATTCAAATATCACGATGGAAAATGAAAATCCACATCGTTTCGCTTTTGGAAATGCCAATCTTGTCGGTTCGCTTTTACGTTTTCGTCAAGGTGTAAGATGTTTGACGCTCGAAGCAGGTTGGACGCGAACTCCAAACGACGGGTTTATGCGCGGCGGCGCATTGGCGTGTGCGAAACTAACGCATTTCGGCATCAGCAAATATAATGCCGACCTTTTACTCGTGCATTCCGATAATTTATTAAATTGGATTTCGGTAGATAAAAACGGCGGCAAAAATTCTTTTGATTCAACTCATTTAAATCGGCATTTTAAAATTTTTACCGGCGAAATATAGATTCGGAATCAACCAAAAATTTTTGTTTATATTTATCGCGGCACAGTTTATAATCAAGACAGCTAACGGAAATAATTTTAAAATAAACGAGGAAAACTAAAATGACAGACAAAAAACAGGAAGATTCACAAAAACAAAAAGAAGACAGTGAAAGAGCGGGCAGTTTAGCCGGAGTCGGCGCGGGCGTAATTGCCGGAGCGCAGGTTGGAACGGTTTTAGTTCCGATACCGGTCGTCGGAACATTTGCCGGAGCATTAGTCGGCGGCGCACTCGGAAGTCGTGTCGGCAAAAAATACGGCGGCGCACTTCTTGACAAAATAAATTCAAAAAAGGAAGCCGCGCCGGAGGTCGGGAAAAAAGATGTTACGGCAGAACTGGAACGGCTTGCCAAACTTCACAAACAAGGCGTTTTGGACGATGCCGAATTCAGAGCGGCGAAGGCTGTTTTACTTAATATTTAAGTTATTCCAAAGTTTAAAGTCCAATAAACAAAGTTTCAAGCTGAAGATAAGCTAACTTTGTATATTGGACTTTTGGTTTTAAAAGCCTCTGTTCCGGCGCGGAATTCCGCATTTGGTTTTTGGCTTTACACTCATCTCAATTTTCTTTAAGTTGCTGCATTAACCACGACAAAATTATTTTTGTGCTGAATGTTGGTTTCAATTTTGGTTTTGTTTTTACGCTCAATAGAATTTACCTATCATAAACAAAAAAAGAGTTCCGACTGCATTACTGCAACCGGAACTCTAGTCCTAATTCGGCTTTTATACCGAAAACTTAATGGTTATTGATGACTTGCAGGACAGAATACCGGCACGTCAGATCCGATACCGAAATTCATTCCTTGGAAGCTATTGTTCGAACCACTGTTCAACCAATACCAAGTTCCTGCTCTAAAGACTACGATGTCATCTTTGCCGTCGCCGTCAACGTCAGCCGGGACAGGCATATCGCTGGCGATACCGAATTGAACTCCGGTGAAACCAGCAGTTGATTGCAGCAAATACCACGTTCCGCCGCGATAAACAGCTAAGTCTGTTTTGCCGTCACCATCATAATCGGCAGCAACAGGGGTGTCAGTCGAAATTCCGAATTGAACTCCCTTGAAGCCATCGCGTGATTGCAGCATATACCATACGCCGTTTGACGGACGATATACAGCAGCATCTGTTTTGCCGTCG
Source organism: Pyrinomonadales bacterium (assembly GCA_038232235.1). Taxonomy (GTDB): domain Bacteria; phylum Acidobacteriota; class Blastocatellia; order Pyrinomonadales; family Pyrinomonadaceae. The sequence continues at coordinate 19,962 of JBBSIE010000054.1, forward strand.
CCGTCGTAGTCGCCTACAACCGGAATGTCGCCTTTCACGCCTAACTGAATAGTCGTAAAGTCGGCACCAGGTGTTCCTGACGGACGATAGTAGATGAAGCTTTCATCTCCGACATTTTTGCCTTCACGATAAACCGCCATATCAGATATGCCGTCGCCGTCATAGTCGCCTACGACAGGTACATCGCTGCTAAGACCGAATTGAACAGGTAAGAATATACCACTTCTGCTATTCAGAATATAGAAATAGCCTTTGCCTGTGTTAGCGTCAACACGATAAACAGCAACGTCAGCTTTGTGGTCGCCGTCATAATCCGCCGAAACGAGTTTGTCGCCTTTAGCACCAAACGGCACTGTGGTGAAACCTAATTCCGAGCGATTAATATACCAGTTTCCATCACGGAATACTGAAATATCAGCTTTCTTATCGCCGTCAAAGTCATACGCAGTCGTTGCTCTCGGTGCTACCGGAGGAGCAATAGGTGTTGCTGAGTTGACGAATTCGATTTCAGTCGTAGAAGGATTGAACACGCCGCCGCTTATCGAACCGGCAAGAATTGTTACCGTTCCGGTTCTGCCGGCTAAACTAACACCACCTAAAGTTCCACCACTGGTCGTTCTGATACCGGTTGTGCTCATTCCAGCCGCTGCTCTCTCGGTAACTGTTACTAATGAACCGACATTAAACGTCGGAACACCTTGAACAGTCGGAGTATTCAGTCCGCCAATCAATGAACAGAAACCGCCCTGAGAAGCAGGACCTGCCTGAACTGTTACGCTTCCGGCAGCCGTATTCGGGCTTCCCGGGAATGTATTTTGGAGAAGATCAGTAGAAATATCGAAGGTGAAAGGTGTGCCGATAGCAACACCGGTTCCGGCGATTTTACAAATCTTCAAAAGACCCGGTCTGAAAACAACGTTGGTGAATTCCACTTCAACTACTTGTCTGCGAGCCGGAACAACTACTGTTCTTGCAATAGGATTCCCAGCAGCATCATTACCAAAAAAACCATTTCGCGGGAAGAAAATATTTCCTGTAATCCCCGGAGTGGTGAAACCAGATGTAGATCTAATTCTCGAAATTCTGATGTCACCGGCGTTTGGATCAGTGGTATTCGCAAATGGTCCATTTTCGGTAACGGTTACGTCTGTTCCGACGAGGAAGGTCTGTGAACTGAGAACTGAACCGGTTGCATCAGGAACAAATCTACAGAAACCGCCCTGAGCCGCAGGACCGGCTTGAACATTAAATGTTCTGCTAACCGCAACAGCGGACGATGCGCCGGTTACAGGATCAACTACTTGAGCCAAACCGCTAACCGTAAAGTTGAATAAACGTCCTTCAGCGATGCCCGGTCCGGCAACTTTACAAATTTTAACTTGTGCCGGACTCGAAGCGTTGAAGAAGTTGAATCTGGTTTGGTTACTGGAAACACCTGATTCAAAGATGGTTGCTGTTACGGTGCCCGCAATGCTTGTGCTATTGACGATTTGAACACTCAGCCTTCTGTCTGCCGGGGTTATGTTTGCGCCCACAAAGAAGAATCCGACTCTCGCCAATTCAGTAACGGTTGCCGTTCCTGAACGCGGAGTTCCGGTACCGTTACTTGGAACTGTTACTGCAATCGGTCCGGCACAGCCGCCAACAGGAACTGTAATCTGTTGAAGCGGAGCTGCCGGGTTGCTTCCTTGCTGCGGAAGTCCGCCAACGACGAAATTGAAGAAGCCTGTAACATCTGAATCTAATGCGAATTTACAGATTTCGATAGTACCAATGATTGCAAACTGGTTGGTAAATTCAATCGTAACTTGTGATTCGACTCCGCCCATCGGAACAGTTACATTGGCTGTTCGCAAAGGAAAATTGAATCCGGTTAATGCGTTTGCGGCTCCTGCTTGTCTATTTCTCTGAACAACACCGGTTAACTGGAAGTTGCCCGGAACGAGAGTTGAAGAACCGATTGCGCGGGAAGTATTCGCTTCCGTAATAACTACATTGCCTGCTCCGGGAACTGTAAAAGGACCCGAACAGCCGTTTGCCGGTGCTTCAATTGTTTGCGCTACACCGGTAATATTGAATTGAAAAATTCTACCCGTTAATGCGGCAGCATTCGGAGATGCAGGATCAACTACTTTACAAATTTCCAATGTGCCGTCTGCCAATACAACATTAGCACCGTCTAATTCGACTCCGCCTTTAAGCGACAAAATTCTGCCGTTAACGGTTGAACCGTTTTCCGCTTTAACAGAGTTTTCTGCATAGATGCTTCCTTTGATATTGGAACCTTTTCCAATACGTGCGGAATCACCAGCAAAGAAAACTACGTTTGAAGCTGATGCTTGGTTAGTAAGATTGACGTTTGAATTAACACCGGTGTTGAACGAACCGGCTACTTTAAAAAGAAAAGTAGCACCCGGATCATTTTTAGCGTCCAAAGTAACTGATCCGGCTAAGTTAGCCGATGAAAGACAATAAACACCCGGCGTAAATACTTTTCCGCCAAGTTCTGAATCAGCCACGTCAACACAGGGTAATTGGTTGATAGCATTAAATGATGCGGCTAAATCCGATTGAGCGCGATCTGCATCTTCAGGAGAAACAAAGGTGTTTCCCTGAACACTTGCGCTGTCGAGATTAACTCTGGCATCTTTTCCGGCAACACCGACGTTGCCTTTGATTTGTGAATTTCCGGTATCGGAAACTGCTTTGTCAGCGAAAATTGCAAAATTTCCTGCTGATCTTGTATTTAATGAAATAGCAATCATTTCTGATGTCGCTATTTCTCTGTCAGCTTTTGATTGAGCTGAAACGGTGCCGTTTGTCGGCATCATTAAGAAACCCGCAACAGCCACCGCCACAAGGGCGAAGAGTGTTACGAGATAAAAAGTTTTTCGAGTATTCTTTTTCATTTGGTAATCCTTCCTTATTTATTCTGATTTACTGGTCACAATATGCTAGTCAAGAGCTATGCACTTATCAGTGCTAAAGAACCAATTCCTGCAAACTTCCAAAAAATAGTTTGAATCGAATTGCAAAAAACCGGTGTTAGACAAGCAATTAATTTTTGGTTGAAATTGGTGGAAATATAAAGTTATGTGATGTGGTAGGGAAAGTTAATTAAAATTTACACCACAACATTTATTAAATCCGCCAACAGATTAATGCGTTACTTTATGCTTATTTTAAGGGCAATAAAGTTCGCACACCTAGCAAAAAAATTTTTGGCTACATACATCGTCCGAAAATCAGTTCAAATATATACGAGTTTTTATAAAAATGCAAAGAAAATTTTATAAAAATTTTATAAAATCTATCTAAGCTGTTGATTTCATTGAAATTAAAGGTAACTCTCAATAAAATTTTCGAAATACTAATTTCGGAATAATAAATAATAGTCGAAAAGAAATTTTTTAGTCAAGCTAAAATTCACTGAATACAATTTTTTTTCGTTCTTGGCATAACGAAAAAAACTTGACTTATCAAAACTTTATATGTTACAGAATTAGCGAATCTTTATTTTAATGGACAGATTTTGTTTCGGAACTATCCGACTTCGAAACAGAATTTAAGTAATTGAATTTCGAGGTACAACTTCATGAAAGAAAGCCTAAATATTACCGGACTTTTAAGGGCTTGGAGCGACGGAAACGAAGACTCTCTTCAAATATTGCTTCCATTGGTAGAGCAGGAATTAAGACGTATTGCTCATAGTTATATGAAAAATGAGAATCTTAATCATACTCTTCAAACAACCGCTCTTATTAATGAAGCATATATAGAACTCAATAATCAACATTCGGTAAATTGGCAAAACCGGAAACATTTTTATGCTTTGACGGCGCAGATTATGCGTCGAATTTTACTTAAATACGCACGTGACCGTTCCTGCATCAAGCGCGGCGGAAGTTTTCAGCACGTTAGTCTGGAAGACGTTTGCGTGTTGACACAGCAGAAGTCAGAAGAACTAATTGCCCTGGACGAGGCTCTTAATCGTCTTTCTAAGATTGATCCGATAAAAGGTTCAATTGTTGAAATGCGTTACTTCGGCGGTTTGACTATTGCGGAAATCGGCACAGTTTTAGGCTACGCTTCGGTAACTATTGCGGTTCATTGGAGATTGGCAAAGGCTTGGCTCGGGCGGGAAATTCAAGGCAAGAACAAAAGGAAGGCTTTCCCTACGGCAAATTACACGGGCGTTTGACAATTACTTTATTAATAATCAAACAAAATCAGTATTAATGTCGGAGTTTGACATTCTATTGTTTTAAGTTATTAATGCATGGTTTCTTAGAGATTATACTTGCCTGTAAAGTTTTTTCAGAAAACAAATCAGAAACGCGCGTTTCTTAAATTATATTTAACAAAAAATTCATAGAACAATAATTTACATTTTGTTCTGCTAAGATTTTATACAAAACAAAATTAAGGCTTAAAAAAGTTATTTAAAGTCGTATTGATCTTTAATTATCAAAACAACTTTATATTTGGGGATTTGTAAAGCAATATCGGATTTTAATTGTTGAACAATCTGACATAGCCGCAATACCGACGATACAATTTTTGAATAACTTTTCTACACTCTATTTATGCATGCGGTTCAGTGGGAAAATATTGAAACAATTTTCAATCGCACAATTCTGTTGCCTCCCGAACAAAGGCACGAATACGTGCTGTCCGTTTGCAAAGAGGATAATGCTTTGTTTCAGGAAGTTATCAGCTTGTTGGAAGAAGCGGAAAACAGCGAAAGTTTTCTCAGCCACCCTGTTTTTGAACTTGGAACTAAATTGCTGGCTTCCGATCCGATCAGTTTGTTGGAACAACCCGATTTTGCTTCATACGAACTTTTAAGCGTTTTAGGTCGCGGCGGAACAGGCGTGGTTTTTTTAGCGAAAGACAAAAATCTCGAACGTCTGGCTGCGCTGAAAGTTCTTCCGTTTTCGTTAGCAGAGAACGATGAAAGAATTTTGCGTTTCCAGCGCGAAGCAAAAGCTGCGTCCGCCATTTCGCATCCGAATTTCGCGCACATCTATGAATTCGGCAAAGCCAAAGACAGATTTTATATCGCAATGGAATATGTTTCGGGCAAAACCTTGCGTCAATTGATAAAATCGAAAGAAATAACAGTTGCAAAAGCCTTTGAAATTTCGATTCAAGTCGTCAACGCTCTGCTGACCGCGCATCGAGCGGAGATTGTACATCGTGATATTAAACCTGAAAATATAATGATTACCGACGATTGGTTGGTGAAAATTTTGGATTTCGGACTGGCTAAAATGTTTGATTCAAAAAATCTGTCTAGAAACGTGAACTCCGAAGATTCGCTTCAAACATCACCAGGACTGATAATCGGAACAGTAAGTTATATGTCGCCTGAACAGGTGCGCGGCAAGCGGCTCGATGCGCGAACCGATTTGTGGAGTTTGGGCGTGATGCTTTATGAAATGCTGGTCGGACACAGACCTTTCGTCGGCGAAACACCGAGTGATGTTCAGGCGTTGATTTTATTAAGCGAGCCGACTTTCCCGTTGTTTCTTGAAAAAATCCCCCAAGTCAAACAGATACTTATCAGACTTTTGGCTAAAGATGCTGATAAACGCTACCAGAACGCCGCCGATTTGTTAAACGATCTGAAAGTTATCCAAAAAAGTGTTTTGGGTAAAATTCCTCAGGAAGAAATTCAACTGTCCTTTGCTAATTCAGACTCGCCGGAGAGCAACCGATCTTCAAAATCAGCGATAAAAAACTTCATTCAAAAACTTTTAAATACAAAAAAATAATTTTTTCTTAATTCAAGAAACTCAGTTTTCCATCGTGAATTATCATTATTTATAGAGTGGATAAATTTTTCGGAATATGTAGAATTACATACATCAATACTTCGGACAGATTTTTGACAAACAAAGCAAAATCCTTTTGAGTTAAGAGTGAATAAATCTTTTAGCTCAGAGGTTCTGCTTTGTTTATCAATCAAATTTTAGATGGCTTGCAACATATTCACAAGCCCCAATTGAA